>JAFATF010000605.1 GCA_019244045.1 Acidobacteriota bacterium | reverse complement strand
ACCGCAGGATCCTGAATCACGAGATTTACAAACTGGGACATCTTGCCCCTCATGGCCTGGAAGGAGATGTCCTGCGCAGCCTGCACCGAGCCCATGATGCGGCCGGTGTCCTGCTGGGGAAAGAATCCTTTGGGAACTATGATGTAGAGATACACGCTGAGACAGGCGGTGGCAATGGTGATGCCGAGCGTCAGCGGCTGGTGCCGAAGCACCCAGGCGAGACTATGGCGATAAAGCGAAAGGAGACTCTCAAACGCTCTCTCGCTGAAGCGGTAAATAGGCCCGTGTTTCTCCTCTTGTTGGTGACTGCGCAGGAACTTGGCGCACATAGTCGGGGTAGTGGTCAGCGACACCACCAGGGATACGCCGATGGCAATGCTGAGCGTCACGGCGAATTCCCGAAAGAGACGGCCCACAATCCCTCCCATCAGCAGAATGGGGATAAAGACCGCCACCAGCGAGGTGCTCATTGAAAGTACTGTGAATCCTATCTCCCGTGCACCTCGATAGGCCGCCTGTACCGGTCGCATGCCGGCTTCAAGATAGCGGGTAATGTTCTCGAGAACCACGATGGCATCGTCGACCACGAAGCCGGTGGAAATCGCTAATGCCATCAAGGAGAGATTATCGAGACTGTAGCCCAGCAGATACATCACCCCGAAGGTACCAATCAACGAGAGGGGAACCGCGATGCTTGGGATCACCGTCGCCCGCACCGTCCGCAAAAAGGCGAACACCACCAGGATGACGAGAATGACCGAGATTATGAGGGTGATCTCAATGTCGTGAACTGAGGCGCGCACAGTGGTGGTGCGGTCCATGACCACACTCACGTCAATGGCTGGGGAAATGGAAGTTTTCAGCAGCGGCAAGGCAGCGACCACCCGGTCGACGGTGGCGATAATGTTGGCGCCAGGTTGGCGGGAGATGATGATCAGCACCGCCGGTTTGCCATTGGCTAAACCAACAACATGCAGATCTTCCACCGAGGGCTCCACATCGCCCACATCCGCGAGCCTTACGGGTGCGCCATTCTTATAGGTAACAATTAATTTGCGGTACTCGTCCGCATTGAAAATCTGGTCCGTATCGCCGATCGCCCAGGCATTGATGCCGTCGGCAAGTTCTCCTTTCGGACGATTCGCGTTCGCCGCCCCCAGAGCCGTCCGCACGGTGTCGAGGCCTACTCCCAGTTTATTCAACAACGTGGGATTCAGTTCGGCGCGAATCGCCGGCCGTGCGCCGCCGCCGACGAAGACCTGTCCGACTCCCTCAACTTGCGCCAGTTTCTGGGAGAGGATGGAGTCGGCTGCGTCATACATCTGCGGCAGTGTCTCGGTGTCGGAGGTGAGGGCGAGGATCAGAATGGGGGCGTCGGCCGGGTTCACTTTGCGATAGGTGGGATTGCCGGGCAGGTTGGCAGGCAGTTGGCTGCGCGCCGCGTTAATCGCCGCTTGTACATCCCGGCCGGCGGCATCAATATTGCGATTCAGATCGAACTGCAGAACAATATTTGTCGAACCCAGCTGGCTGGTGGAGGTCATCTGATTCACGCCGGCAATACGCCCGAACTGTCTCTCGAGAGGTGTGGCAACGGCGGACGCCATAGTCTCCGGATTCGCTCCCGGCAATCCGGCGCTGACGGAAATCACAGGAAATTCAACTTGCGGCAAAGGCGCCACCGGCAAAAAAGTAAAGGCCAGCGCACCGGCGAGCAGGAGCGCTAGGGCGAGCAGGGAGGTGCCCACCGGGCGGCGTATGAATGGCGCTGAAACATTCATAACCTACTCGACCTCAACCGGCTCCTCGAGAGGATTGCCGATGCGATAGTGTGAAAAACGGCGCGCAAGCCGGTCGAACCACAGGTAGACCACCGGAGTTGTGTAAAGCGTCAGCAACTGGCTGAGCAGCAGGCCGCCTACTATGGTGATGCCGAGCGGATGTCGTAGTTCCGATCCCGTCCCCCTGCCTAAGGCGAGAGGTAGGCCGCCGAGCAACGCCGCCATAGTGGTCATCATAATGGGACGGAAGCGCAGCAGGCAGGCTTGATAAATGGCTTCTTCCGGAGATTTGTGTTGCTCCCGCTCCGCTTCCAGGGCGAAGTCAATCATCATGATCGCGTTCTTTTTGACGATCCCGATCAGCAGAATGATGCCGATCAGCGCTACTACACCGAGATCGTTTCCCGTGATCAGCAGAGCCAGAATGGCGCCGACTCCGGCCGAGGGAAGGGTGGATAAAATCGTGATGGGGTGGATGTAGCTTTCATAGAGCACGCCCAGCACGATATAAACGGTGATGATTGCTGCCAGGATGAGCCAGGGCTCGGTCGAAAGCGAATTGCGAAAGGCTGCGGCCGTGCCTTGAAAGCTGGTGTGGATACTTCCAGGTAGATTGATTTCCCTTTCCGCCTGGTCGATAACTTTGGTTGCATCTCCGAGCGAAACCCCGGGCGCCAGGTTGAACGAGAGAGTCACGGCGGGGAACTGGCCCTGGTGATTGATGGCTAACGTCGTGCTCCTGGGCTCAAAGTGCGTGAATGAGGAGAGCGGTACCTCGGTCCCGTTGCTCGACTTCACATAGATGTCCTTCAGGGAATCCGGATTGAGCTGGAATTGGGGAACGACCTCCAGCACCACATGGTATTGGTTCAACTGGGTAAACATGGTTGAGACCTGGCGCTGCCCGAAAGCGTCGTACAAGGTGTCATCGATCGCCTGCGGCAAGATGCCGAGGCGGGACGCGGTGTCCCGATCAATAATCAGTTCGGCCGCCAAGCCATTGCTCATCTGATCGCTGGCTACATCGCGCAGTTGCGGAGATGCGCGCAATCTTTCGAGGAGCTTCGTCGACCAGGTGCCCAGCTCTTGGGCGTCGGCATCCTCCATCGTGTATTGGAACTGGGTGCGGCTGACCCGGTCTTCCACCGTCAGATCCTGCACCGGCTGCATGTAAAGCGTGATGCCCTCAACTTTGGCCAAGGCTGGTTGAAGATCGCGGATGATCTCCGAAGCGGTTTGCTTCCGTCGGTCGCGTGCTTTGAGGTTGATCTGAATGCGGCCGCTGTTGGGCGTTGTGTTGATGCCGTCGACCCCGATGAAGGAGGAAAGGCTTTCGATGTTTGGGTTCTGCAAGAGCACACGTGCCAGGCCCTGCTGCCGCTCCGCCATGGCCTGAAAGGAAATGTTCTCTGGCGCCTCGGAAATTCCCAGAATCACACCCGTGTCTTGCACCGGGAAAAAGCCTTTGGGCACGAATACGTAAAGTAGCAGCGTCAGTACTAAGGTTGCAGCCGTGACCAACAAGGTCGTGCGCTGATAACGCAGAACGAATTGCAGGCTGCGTCCATAGAAGCGGATGACGCGGTTATAAATGTCTTCCGATTTGCGGTAAAAGCGGCTCTGCTCGGCGGGATCCTTATAGCGCAGAAGCTTAGCCGACATCATCGGGGTCAGGGTCAGCGACACAAAGGCTGAGACCAGGATCGTCACCGCCAAGGTAACCGCGAATTCTCGGAATAGCCGCCCCACAATGTCCCCCATGAAAAGCAGCGGAATGAGCACGGCAATCAGGGAGACGGTCAAGGAGATGATGGTGAACCCGATCTGTCCGGAGCCTTTCAGCGCCGCATTCAGCGGAGATTCCCCCTCCTCGAGGAAACGATCGATGTTTTCGATCATGACAATGGCATCATCAACCACAAAGCCGGTCGAGATGGTTAAGGCCATGAGCGTGAGATTGTTAAGGCTGTAGCCCAGAAGGTACATCACCCCGAACGTGCCTACAATCGAAAGGGGAACCGCAACGCTCGGAATCACCGTCGCCGACAGATTCCGCAAAAACAGAAAGATCACCATCACTACCAGGGCGATGGTGAGCATGAGTTCGAATTGCACATCTTTCACCGAAGCGCGGATGGTGGTGGTGCGATCGGTAAGGATTTGAACGTTGGTAGAGGCGGGCAGGGAAGTTCTGAGAACTGGCAGCAGGGCCTTGACCCGGTCGGCAACGGTGATGATGTTGGCGCCGGGCTGCCGCTGAATATTCATGATGATGGCCGGGCTGGTATTGACCCAGGCTGCCTGTTTTACGTTCTCGGCACTATCGACGGCATCGGCCACATCGGAAAGGCGCACTGGCGCGCCGTTGCGATAAGCGATCACCACCTGGCCGTATTGTTTGCTCGATAGCAATTGGTCGTTGGCGGCAATGGTGTAGGACTGGCGAGGCCCATCGAGCACACCTTTGGCTTGGTCGACGTTCTGCGCCGCTAGCGCCGACCGCAAGTCTTCCAAGCTCAATCCGTAACCCGCCAGGGTGGTGGGATTAGCCTGAATGCGCACGGCGGGCTTCTGGCCGCCGCTGATTGAAACCAGCCCCACTCCCGGCAATTGCGAGATCTTCTGCGCCAGTGCGGTATCGGCCAGATCTTCTACCTTGGAGAGCGGCAGGGTATCGGAACTTAGGGCCAAGGTAAGAATTGGCGCGTCGGCGGGATTGACTTTGCTGTAGACCGGCGGGTTGGGCAGATCGCGCGGCAGATAGGTCGCGGAGGCATTGATCGCCGCCTGAACCTGCTGTTCCTCAACATCGATATTTTGATCAATCCCGAACTGCAGAGTGATCAACGAGCTTCCCAGCGAACTGGTCGAAGTCATCTGGCTCAGGCCGGGGACCTGGCCAAACTGGCGCTCCAGAGGCGCAGTCACCGAGGACGCCATTACCTCCGGATCAGCACCAGGGTAAAAGGTCATCACTTGAATGGTGGGATAATCCACCTCCGGCAGAGCGGAGACCGGCAGCTGACGGTAGGCGACAAATCCCACCAGCAGCACCGCGATCATCAGCAAGGTTGTCGCGACCGGGCGGAGAATGAACAGGCGCGACGGACTCATAAAGCGGGATTACCTGCTTGCGGCGTAACTGGGCGTGCTCCCGTAGGCGCGCTCTGCGGACGGCCCACCGGTCGCGGTTCGACCTTGCTGCCAGCCTGCAGCTTATCCTGGCCGTCGGTGACGACAATTTCATTTTCGGAGATACCGCTGGTAAGCGCGGTGAAATTGTTCTGGGAGAGCGCGACCGCAACCGGGCGCACCTCAACCGTATTGTCGGGTTTGACTACGAACACGTAGGTACCTTGAGGACCGCGCTCGACCGCGGCAGCGGGGATAACCAAACTATTTTTCCGGGTCTCGAGCAGCAGGTGAATGTTGACGAACTGGTTCGGCCAAAGCTCGTCGCCAGGGTTGCTAAACTCCGCCTTAAGCCGGCCCGTGCCTGTATTTACATCAATTTGATTATCAATTGTGAGCAATCTCCCCGTCGACAGCTTGGTCTGATCATCGCGGCTATATGCGTCCACCCGCAAAGGGCCCGTCCGCATGTGTGCGGCGACGGTGTTCAGCTGGTCTTCGGGCAGAGTAAAAATCACCGTGATCGGCTGTAGCTGGGTGATGACCAGCATGGGATTGGCATCGCTCGCGTGCACGATGTTGCCGGGATCGACCAACCTCAGACCGACACGGCCGTCGATGGGGGAAGTAATATGGCAATAGCTCAGCTGCAACTTGGCGTTGTCGATCGCCGCCTGATCGGCTCGGACTGCCCCCTCGAGCTGATCGGCCAGCGCCCGCTGGGTATCGACTTGTTGCTGCGACATGGCGCCGGAGTCCTTCAGCAGATCTTGATAACGCTGATAATTCAGCTTGGCGTCCCGGAGCTGCGCTTCATCCTTGAATTTTTGCGCCGAGGCCTGGCTGAGCGCCACTTCGTAAGGCCGGGGATCGATCACGGCGAGCAGTTCGCCTTTACGGACGTGCTGCCCTTCCTTGAAGTTGACTTGGACCAGCTCTCCGTCAACCCTGCTTTTCACATTCACGGAATAAAGGGGGGTGACCGACCCGAGTCCAACCAGATAGACCGGCATGTCACGCCGTTGCACCGTGGCGACGCCTACCGGAAGCGCTTGCGTAAAGGCGGCGCGCGCGGTGGTTGGACGAGAACCAGTTGAGCTGCTGCACCCGATCGTGCCGGCGACGGTTAGCAGAGCAAGCGCAAACGTCCAAAGTCGGAGCCAGGAGGCGAATAGGTTCATACGAATGCGTTGAGATGCTGACGCTGGCGATCGTGTGCGGCTGCTCAGCTGGTCCGAGATGCCGACCTCCGGAACACCGTCTATTTGACTAGTGGATGTAGCCAAAAGCTCTAGTATTTACAAAACTTTACCACGCTCCTGCAGATTGGTGAACCGCTGTGCAAGAGGCCCAGGCGGTGAGTTCTGCCCAGTTTGTACAACCTAGATAAAAGGCGCAACATCGGATACGCGGCTTGGCAGCGGGTCTAGTCCGTACGCGAGGAAACCGTGCAAGACACTTTGCTCAGATTTTTGATCGGCGGCGTCGTGGTCTCCGCTTTTGCAGCGTTCGGGGATATGGTCAAGCCCAAGAGTTTCGCCGGCCTGTTCGGAGCCGCGCCCTCGGTAGCTTTGGCTACTCTCGGTCTGACCATCGCTCATGAGGGTAAACTGTATGCCGCCACCGAGGCCTGCAGCATGATCGCCGGAGCCCTCGCATTTCTTCTTTACGCGGTGTGCACCATGTACTTCATGATGCGCTTTCGCGCACGGGCCCTGATAGTGACGGCCACCCTGATTCCACTCTGGCTGGCCGCAGCCCTCTTTTTTGGAATGATCGGCCTATGAGACTGGAAGTAAAACCCATTGCCGTGCGGCCATCGGCCCTCGCTGAAACCAGGTGGTATCAATATGCCGCGCGTTTTTTCCTCGGCGGCCTGATCACCGCGATGGCAGGGCTGATCGCCAAGCACTACGGCCCACGCGTGGGTGGACTGTTTTTGGCCTTCCCGGCAATTTTCCCGGCCAGTGCAACCCTGATAGAGAAGCACGAACGCCAGCACAAAGCTGAGCACGGTCTGCACGGTGAGCAACGGGCGCGGAAAGCGGTCGGAGCGGACGCGGCTGGAGCGGCCATGGGTTCTGTCGCGTTGATCGCTTTTGCCCTGGTTGTCTGGCAAGAATTACCCAACTTGCCCTCGCCTGTTGTGATCGCGACTGCCACCTTGGTGTGGCTGGTGAGCGCTGGCCTGATCTGGATAGCATGGAAGCGAAATTGGTTCCCGCACCGAGGACGATATCGAGCGGCCGGCCAAGAGCAGTCTTCGCTTTAGCGGGAGCCGTTTTAGCGGGAGCCGTTGCGCCCATCACTTGGTCTTCGCGGGCAAGCTCTAGGTTGGCTTATCCGACGCATGATGGCCAAATGCAATCGAGTGATGGAAGGCCAACATCCTCCTCAAGACGGGGCCTTCCGTGCCCTTTCGTTGCCCATCGAACCTCCATTCCTGCCGGCTGAAGCAAAATCGGTCCACATCTCAAGCCGGCGCCCAGTGAATCACATGAGAGACTTGGGGGCCGACTTCTCAGGGCTGCTTAGTGGTCCCCGGCACCTGGTTTTCTTGTGCGATTCGTCGGACAGGATCCTCTTTCGTTGTTTTTGTCATTAAACCGACAGCGCTCTCGAGAACGAATAGGTTTACGACCGCCGAGCTCACTTTTTTCGCAAAATCGAGCCGTTCCGCTGATCAGAAGCACGTCGAGTTAGCAGCCGGCAGAGCGGATCCTTGCGCGGAGAAGCTTGTGAAAATATAGTGGGATGAGACAACGCTCATCGACTGTGCCATTCCTTGTCGAGGAGAACGCGAGTGCGCAAGTTCATTCTGGGTATCATCGTAGGCGCCGCAGCAGTGATCGGCGGAGTTTATGTGTACTTCATATATGGTTTGGCTCCCGTGGCCACGTCCGCGGCGCCCCTGCCTTTTGAAAAGAAGCTGGCCAACGGTGCCCTGCATGCGCGGCTAAAAAAAGAAATGCCCAAGGATGTCCCCTTACCCTGGGATGAAGCCAACCTGGTAGCGGGTGCCAAGATCTACAAGGAGAATTGTGCCGTCTGCCATGGCCTGCCCGCCCAGGACCAGACACCCATCGCTAAGGGCATGTTCCCCAAACCTCCTAAGCTCACCGAAGGTGTTGGTGTTACCGACGATCCACCTCAGGAAAGTTTTTGGAAGGTACAGAACGGTATACGTTTGAGCGGCATGCCGGGATTCGAGAGCACACTCACCAGCGCCCAGCTCTGGCAGGTGAGCTTGATGCTGGCCAATGCGAATAAGCTGCCAGATGCGGCAAAACAGGTATTATCGACGCCCATTCCACCTCCTCCACAAATGCCCCCGCGGAATCCCTAAGCAAGCGACAACCCACGCTCCCCATGACCGACCAACAAGAAGCAGACTGCATCTTCAGTCAAGGACGTAACACCTTTCGTATTTCTTGCTAGGGCTTTCCGGCTCGGTCATGTGCTTCGGGAGCCGAGCGAATTCATGGGTAGAAACTCCCGCAGGATCTGTAGAGAGCTTCGCTGCGAGAGGACGTCGCGGAATTTTAAGCTCGAATGGGCTTGAGCAGCAATGTACGTCCCTGACCCCTCGGGGGGAAAAGCCGCAGCATGAGGCAGACAATCGCGCTCTATTAGGGGCGAGAAGAGGTCTCGATTCGGAATGGCGGACACCTTCAGCGTACGCCGCGCCGGTTGTTACTCTTCCGGACTACGCTCGCATCCAGTAAACCCATGGTAGCGAAGATGGTGGCTATAACCGCTTCGTCACCCATGGCAGTGTTGAGCATCATATGGTAGAGAGAACGTTTCGGCCAATCTGACGAGAAGTAATGGCGGCAAAAGGCTACCCGCTCACCGTCGATGGTGTCGATCATGTCCTCGGCGTCCTCCAGTCTCTGCCCCGCTTGCATGAGGCGCCGCAGCTTCTCCTCACGGGTGGCATAGAGAAAAACCCGGAACGCATCCTCCCGCTCCCGCAGGAAAAAGGGTGCTCCGCGGCCAATCACGACAGCATTGCCTTCGCCGGCGATTTTGGCCACAATCCTCTCCATCATGGACACTAAACAATCGGCGTCGAAGAATTTGTCATCGTCGAGAGGGATTGAGCGCTCGTAACTGCCTCGCCAAAACACCTTGGCCAAGCGGTAGAAGCGGCTATCCAGCCTTTCACCGCGGCGCTCCACCGCCGAACAATCGACATTGGCCAACTTGGCGATTTCTTCCGTGAGCAGGCGGTCCCAAATCTTCCAGCCCAGGGCGTCTGCGATTTTTTGTGCGATCACGCCACCACCGCAGCCGTATTCCCGTTCGATGGCGATCAGGCGAAACATGGGCGATATTGCAGGTACTGAATCATGATCGGAGTCAGCGGCTGAGCCAAACCTTGGTCTCCACCGACATCCCCGGACGCAGTTCGTGACCTTTCAGCTCACCGCGATCGAAGTCGATTTTGACCGGAATGCGCTGCACCACTTTGACGTAATTGCCGGTGGCATTTTCCGGCGGAAGCAGGCTGAAGCGCGCGCCACTGGCGCCCGCAATACTGTTCACGTGCGCCTTATAGTCTTTATCATTGGCGTCCACGTGCACGGTTACCGCTTGTCCGGGGCGCATACTCTTGAATTGGTTTTCCTTGTAATTGGCCGTGACCCAAAGATCCTCGAGAGGAACAAGCTTCATCAACTCCTGGCCCGCAACAATGTTTTGTCCCACTTCTACGGTGCGGGCGCTCACCTCACCGCTGACCGGAGCTACCACCTTGCTGTAGGTCAGATTTAATTGCGCCTGCTGCAATTCGGCGTGCCGCAAATCCACATTGGCCTGCGCCGAGAGCGCCCGCGAGCGGATGATCTGCACCTGCTTGGGAGCGGCCTCGGCAGTGCGCAGGTCCGCCTGCGCGCTTTCGAGCTTGCCTCGCGCCTGAATGATTTGCTGCTGAGCCGCGTTGACATTGGCTTTGGCAGCATTGACCCGGGCCGTACCGGCCTGCGCCGCCGCCACGGCCTGATCATACTGCTGCTGGGAGATTTCCTGCTTGTCAACCAGCATTTGGTAACGCACAAGATCGCTTTGTACGCGGTTGTTGCTCGCCTGCGCTTCGTCGAGTTCCGCTCTCACGGCATCATATTGCTGGCTGGCAGCCGCCACGCCAGCACGCATACTTGCCACTTCGGCCTGTGCGGTGCTGAGTTGCCCGGTGGTGGTAACCGTGGTGAGCGGGACATTGACCTGCGCTGCTTGCGCCTCTGCCAAGGCATTGGCATAGGCTGCCTTGGCCTGCTCGAGCTTGGCCTGGTAATCGGTGGGATCGATTTCGACGAGCACCATACCCGCCTCGACGTACTGATTGTCTTGCATATTCAGCTTGACTACATGTCCGGATACACGGGCACTGATCGAATTTACGTGGCCATCAATCGCCGCATCATCGGTCGACTCATAGCTGCTAAAGTAGCGCCATATAAAAATGGTCCCGACCAGCACCACCACAGCAGCGATGATAAGAAAGAGCTTTACCCGCGGGTTGGCCAGAGCCGAACGGCGCCGTTCTCGGAACGTGGGGCGCGAGGGGGTGGCAGCCACCTCGGGCTCCGGCTCGGAAACCGGAGTCTCGGTCGGCCCAGCCCGCATCGTTCCTGTGGTGGGATCCATGATGATTACTTACCTTTCAGGTACTGTTTGACGCCTTGTTCGGCAAACCCGATGGCCCTGACGTACTCGACTTTGGCCACGTTATGAGCATAAAGGCTGGAAATAAGATTCTCATTGGCCGAGGCCAGCGCCTCCTGTGCTTGGATGACTTCCAAGTTGTCGGCGACTCCGGCTGCAAAGCGATCCTGTGCCTGCGTCAAGGTTTGCTGGGCTAAGGCGAGCGAGCTGCGGGCCACTTGCACCTGATCGTTGGCCGCACTGAGATCGAGCATGGCGGTCCGCACGTCCTTGTCAATTTCCCCGCGCAGGTCGTCGACCCGATGTTGGTTCTGCCGTAACATCGCCTCCGCCTCGAGGACATCAGCGTGCGCGCGGCGGCCGGCAAATATTGGAATGTTCAAGGAGCCGGCGAGGTGGTAGGTTCCGTTCGAGCGAAAGGGGCTCACTCCGGTATCGCCGTAATCGGCCTCGAAGCCAAGGTCGGGATAATGTTCCGCCGTCGCCGCTTTCCGGGTTAACTCTGCTGAGTGTAACCGTGCCAGGGCAGCTTGATAATCGGCCCGGGAAGCATAGGCGCGCCGCAGACTTTCCTCCAGGCCCGGCGTGAGCAGCGGCTGATACGGAGCCTTGTCCGTAAGCGAGACGTCTTGTCCGGCAGGCAGCCCGATCAGCCGGGCCAGCCCCAGCTTGCCTTTGGCGAAATCATTACGCGCCACAATCAGTTGCTGCTGGCGCGCCTGCAATTCCACCTGCGCGCGCAAGCTGTCGATGGCCGGTGTCAGCCCCGCTTTCTGCTGATCGACGGCTTTGTTGTAGAGCGCCTGCGCGGTCGCGACCTGGGCTTCGGCGGCGTCCACGCGGGCCGACGCGGCAATCGTTCCCAGATACAAATTGCCCACCGCTAAGACAACCATCTCGCGCGCATCCTGATAACTGTATTTGGCGGATTTGAGGCTCTGTTCCGAGGCGCGTTCAGTCTCGAGAAGATTCCAGTTGAAGAGCGACTGATTCAGATACCCGCGCGCATCCAGGTAGTTATAGGGGCCAATCACCCGAGGAACGCCCGGAATTCTGAAGCCAAATTGGGCCAAGCTGACAGTCTGGAGGCTCTCGGTGATACTCGCGTGCACATTGGGAAGCAGTTGGCTTAGCTCTTTCCACCTCTGCCCGCGTGCAGCAAGTTGGCTGTCGTCGGCCAGCAGCAGACCGAGATTCTGCCGCAAACCGCGCTCAATGGCGTCGGAAAAGGAGAGCGGCAGGACTTCAACCGTGGCTTTGCCGGTGGGCACGCTACCCAGAAATGGGTTCTGATCACCTGACGGCAGGCTTATCCCTGGGGGTGCTTGCGCTGAGGTGACGGAGTAGCTCGTTCGAGCAGCTAGTGCGTCAGGCGCTCCACTATCCGGAGATGGCGCTTGCGCTTGGCAGTTGGCGGCAACAATCAGCAGAATGCCGTAGCTCTTTAGAGCTCGATGCTTTGAGCTTGTTTTTTCTTTCCTCACAAACCCACCCTGGGATCATGTCATGGTGCTTCTTTTCGCACTGCCGCAATAGCACAGCCCGTCCGCGAGAAACAAACCTATCTATTGTAGTGAAAGCGGTTAACAACCTGTGACGCAGCCCGTCAGATTCGAAAATCAGCAACCCGGGTTGTACCGCGGGGGCGCATCATTGCAGCGGCTGACGCTTCCAATCAGCTGGTCACTGACTGGTGGCGGTGCCAAAGGAGAAACTTAGACCTGTGGTCAAGAGAACATCGTTCTGCTTCTTTCCGAGTGGCGGGTTCGTCACATATATATCGCCGAACGCGTTCTGCCAGCCCAGCCACTTGCCGATTTTCGTCACTGTACCCAGATTGAAGGTGCCGCGGTATTCTCCGAGATCCGACAGGTCGGGGTAAATGTCCAATTTCTGTGCAATAACCGTGCTGCCCCGCAGTTTGTGCATCAACTCTTCGCCGAAGCTTGCGGCGGGAAAGTTGCGCGTGAAAGTCGTGTAGTTCTCGCGCGTGTAGTTGATGCCGGCGAGAAAGTCGAGTGTGGTCGCAGAGCTTTTGAGCAGATGAAACCCCAACCCGGCGCCGGGGACGGACCGCAGATTCAAGCCCTGCAAAGCATCGGTTTGAAAGTCGGCGGTCACGAAGGCGAAAATACGCGCCGTGAGGTCATGATCGTAACGGGCGCCCGCTTGGATGGCGTTTGCGGTCGTGGAGGGTACCGCGCCGGGCGCATCATTGGTGGCATACACGGTCTGGGCATAGAGTCCAAGCTTGTCGTTAAGTGTTTTGCGGGCTGCGGTAAAGGCCAGGGCAAGATTTTTAGTTTGGCTGTTGCCGTGGGTCAGGGCAAACGCGACGGTGGCGCCCCCGTTCCATTCCTCGAGAACGCCCGGGTGCAGCGTTTTCTCATAGACCGCCTGTTCACTTTCACTGCGCAAGGAGGCAATGTCGGATTTAGCCGCCTCGACCGGAGCGGCCAAAGCGGTTCCGATTTGGAGGCGTCCATCACTGGTCGTCACCGGCCCGGTGAAAGTTCGCCCATTTTTTAGCGTCACGTGTAGGGGCCGGTCGCAACGAATCGCCGCGACCTGTGACCAGTCCAGTTTGACTTCCCCTGCGTAGTCGGTCTTCATTATCAGGGTCATATCATCGGCCTTCATGATCAATCCGCTAAGCCGGTCGCCATTGGTGATGGTGACTTGATCGGCGTGGGCGACTAAAGCTGCAGCCAAGAGAATTAGAGAGAGAAGTGAAGCCACGCGCACAGAGTCCTCCCGCCGGCAGCATTGGAGATCACTTGAGTATTGTGCTCCGGACAGCAACTTAACATGGAACATGGGCTCGAGCTAGGGACATTCGCCGCGCGAGCACCAGAGAGGCGAGATCAGTGCGCGCTATGATTTCAGTATTCTTATTGACCTCAGCCGAATCGTTACCGAGGTCGCAAGTAAGGTGGCAGGAGTAGTGGCGTCGGAGAGATTCGACTAGCCTTTTACGTCTGTGCTGCTCTGTTGCTGCTTGGCTTCTTCTGGCTGCTGTTTCATTCCGTCCTTGAGCGCACGAATGCCTTCCCCAATGCCCTTGCCGAGTTCCGGCAGTTTCTTCGGACCAAACACCAGCAGTGCGATAAAGAAGATCACCAGCAGGTGCATGGGTTGGAATAATCCTTCTAACATCGAAACCCTCCCTCTTAATCACTTACAGTGTACGCATCCCCCATCCAGTTGTCACCTTCACCCCACCGTGAATGTCTCACAGCAACACCGAATGCCGGATTTTAGCTGACTTGACCACCGGGCCAGGGGGCAATAGGCGGGGGTACAGCGCGCCAATTATTACCTCCGTTACCTACCGTGACTTACCGCGCGCGACTATTGTTTCAGCAGCGCTTCAGCTTTTCCGCAACTTGAGGTCCCGCGTGAACACTCGATGCCGGGCGGTAGTCGTGCCTTTGTTGCTGATTGCGGCCCTTGCCTCGGCGCCTGCCCAGGAGATCGACCGGGGCTCGAACGGGGCAATCGACTGCACCCATCTGGTTGGTTGGGTGGCCGGCGGGATTTCCAGTCGACGGCTGGCACATCTGGTTGAGCAGCATGGCATCGCCTTCGTTCCTGGCGAGCCCTTGGCACGTCAGTTGCAGTCGGTGGGAGCAGAACCGGTTCTGCTGACCAGACTGCGCAAGGAGCATGCCGCCTTGGGGACGAGCACGACCCTGTGTCCCGCGGCAGTGATCAGCGCTGCTGCCTTGGTGCACCAGAAGCGATATGAGGCCGCCCAACCCGCGTTTCGCGATTTGCTGCGAGAGGACCAGAACAATGCCGCCCTGCACTTTGCCTCGGGCAGCATTTTCATTCACCAGAACGCTTGGGACGACGCCCTTGAAGAGTTCAGCCAAGCAGCACGCTTACTGCCCGGTCTGGCCGAGACCCATAGCCGGCTTTCTTACCTCTTCTATCACTCTGGCGATGTGGACAACGCCCTTGCCGAGGCTCGCACCGCGTTGAGCCTCGATCCCGGCAATCCCGAGGCTTACAAATTTCTCGGGCTGGCGCTAGCCGATAGCGGCCAGTATGAAGCCGCCTTGCACGCGCTTTCTGAAGCACTGGCCAGCGAACCTGATGACGCCGAAATTTATTACGATCTGGGCAGCACGCTGCGCGACAAGGGCGATCTGCCCGGAGCTGTGTCCGCTTACCGAAGGGCCATCCAGCTGAACCCCAATTATTGGCAAGCGCACAATAACCTGGGCTTGAGCTTGCAGGACGAGCACAAGCTCGACGAAGCCATTTTCGAATATAGGACCGCAGAAAAGATCGCTCCCAACGAGCCGGCGATCCGAAGCAATCTCGGCGCCAGCTACTGCGAGAAAGAGGACTACAACGCCGCCGTGAGTGAATTTACCGAACTGTTTCGTCAGTATCCCGACTGGCAGTCGGGCCATGGTTGCCTGGCAAAGGCCTTCATGTCGAAAGGGGACTATAGCTCGGCTATTTCCGAGCTGCGCTTGGCGGTGGTGCACAATCCAACCGGAGCCGCTGAACACCGCGTCCTGGGACAAGCCTTGCTGCTGACGCACGATGATGCCGCAGCGGCACGCGAGCTGGAGATCGCCGTCGCGCTCAACCCCGACAGTGCTCCCGCACATCACTATCTGGCGGTAGCCTGGAGCAATATTCACAAGTACGACCTGGCGCTCAAGGAAAATCGCGAAGCCTTACGACTGGATCCCTCGGCCGATAACCATTATTACCTGGCGATATGTCTGATCAAGTTGGGGCGGAACGACGAGGCCTTGGCGGAACTGGACACGGCGGCCCGCATCGATCCTGGGCAGTCACTCTATCGCGCCCGTAAAGAGGAATTACAAAAATTAATGCGCGTCGAATCGCGATGACGATCAGGTTCACCTGGTCTAGAAGAAAAGCTGTTCAACCAAGAGCAGTAGAAGGGCAGGAAAAATATGAGCAACGCGGGAACTCGAAAGGGAACTGCCGATCAGCTCCGCAAGGTCAGCGCGGATTACCCCTCGACTAGTTTGGCCGGCAAGGTGGAAACTGCAAGCAAACGGGTGGGCTATGGCTTACCTTGCGCCAATTGCGGGACGTACTATGCCGCCGACCAATCCGCCTGTCCCATTTGCCGTTCAGGCGAGCGTGTCTCGCCGCGTGCGCTCGACTGCACCCCCGTGCTGCCGGTCGGGGCCGATCTTAGCCAACTTGACCAAGAACGCGAGCGTTTCCTCAAGGAGTACAAGTCGCAGTTGTTTGCCTCGCATACTCTGATTGATCCGGCTGCCAGCTTCGGCTGCAGTCTGGATGACAATCATGATCAGAGTTACGAACCTGCCTCGGTTTGCAAAGGATGCTATCAGAGAGCCCAGCAGAAAGCCGATCTACTCGAAGCCGCCCTGCATATGGATGTGAGGGAAGCGGCGCAGGTCGTGCACGATGCCGTTTGGGCTGACCCATCCGACCCCAGTAAGACATATCAGAATGCCGCACAAGCCCTATTAACCGCCCTTCGTAAACGCGCTGGCATCAACATGCTGCTGACGACCTTACAGCCCTATCAGCACTAAGCCCAGCCAGAAACTTAGGAAGGCAAAAGGCACCGAGAAACGCCGGATGGCTCCTCTGTTGCAAGCGCCCTGGCCCGAGGTCGGGCTGGGAGGTTAGTGCTAGCCCGAGCCGGTCAGCCTTCGCTTCAACCGCCTGAAGGTTGCAAGCTCCACAAACCCATTACTCTAAACGGCGTTACGGCAGTGGCTTACTGCCATTGCACGATTACATTCCCGCGCATATAAACGTTCCCCATCATTCTCGTCGGTGGCCCTGAGGGGAACCGGTCGCTGCATTGCACCATCCACCTGGTGCATGCCACTTTGAGTACGTCCTCGG
>JAFATF010000426.1 GCA_019244045.1 Acidobacteriota bacterium | reverse complement strand
CTGATGATGTCCCAGGACGCTCCGAACATTTGCGCGACTGGGCACATGGAAATACACATTTCCGACCCGCAGACGTTATGAATTGGGAGAATGTCATTGCGTCGTCGTGCAGCGTATAGGCTCTGCGCAGCACGTAAGTACGAGGTTAAGCCACGTACGTGTCTGTTATTCAATTTTCTGAACGGGTGCTTGCCTTTTTATGGATGGGTCCGTTCGGATCATGTAAGCCTCACGTGGTTTGTTCAGGTCATGGAGGTGGTGCGCCAGCCTCACCAGTTCAGCACGCGCCAACCTCTTTGTTACCGGTCCAAGCCAACAAGTCGGCTGCTGGCCAATGACGAAAGGATGCCTGAGACAGCCGGGTCAAGATGGTCCCTAGCTGACATTCGAATTGAGGGCAAGTTGAGCAGAGCGCATCGCCTGAACTGGACGGTAGTTTCCTATGGCGTACTAGGTGATTACCCGATGTCATGGCGCATTGTAGTCAGGCATCGTACCCATCCTTGAACACGGAGGCTGCGATGTCGATCTTGAAAGCTTCGCCACTACACAAATTGGTTATCCTGGTAGCTTCCCTTGGATTCCTGGCGGGGATGACAGCCCTCGCCACACCAGGAGAGGCTCGAGAGATCCAGTGGTGCTCCCGCGATTCTAAACGAGGGACGGTTTGCATGTACCACACTGAGCAACAATGTCGTGCCGCGATCAGCGGAAGAGGCGGCACGTGCGTCCGCAGGCGTGTTTAGATCCCGATGCTGACGGCCGGCCTATAATGGCCCATCGATAGTGTCGGCACCGGGTTTGATCTGGGATCAAGGGTGATGTACCAGCCCGGGAGTCGACCTCACTGGCGCACCGGCAGCCCTCCATCCGTGTCAGTTTGGGTGCATTAAGTTCAGCAAAATCGATCATGATGTCCGGCCGCGCTCCCCTCAGCACCTGGCCGTCGCTCACGCTGAGCGCAGCGGCGAGAAGCCGAATACGCCTGAGAGAACTTCGGGATCGCCTTGTTCAGAGGCGCGATCAAGGATTGACCAATTTCTTGCGAATGGCGTAGCGGACGAGCTCGGCCGTTGAGGACACGCCGAGCTTGCGCATCGCGGATGCGCGATGGGTCTCAACCGTCTTCACACTCAGTTTCAGGACAGCGCTGGCCGATCTGTTGGTGTGTCCCTCGGCAACGAGCTGGACGACGTTCTGCTCACGCGACGTAAGGAATATGTCCGATTTGCCCAGCTTGTTCTTCTTATAGTCGCGGAGCATTCTCTCCAGCAGGACGCCCGTGAAGTATGGCCTGCCCTCGAGCAGCGCCTCGATTGCGAAGATCAAGTGATTCCTGGCGTCCGACTTGAACAGAAGGCCGCGAACACCCGCCAAAACTGCCTCAGTCAGCAACTCCTCCTTTTCGTGCATCGTCACAACCAGGACTTCGGCGCGAAGATGGAGCGACTTGAGGTGGCGGCAGACCTCCAGGCCGTTCATGAGCGGCATCGAGTAGTCCACGATCACGACGTCCGGCCTTGTCTCGACTGCCAGCGCGACCGCCTGCTGGCCGTCAGCCGCTTCGCCGCTGACGACCCAGTCAGGGTGTGTCTCAACGATTGCTCGGAGACCAGAACGCACTACTTCATGATCATCCGCAATCAGTATCTGCTTCACGGCGTCGTTCCCACATTCCCGCTCTCGCGACACCAAGCTGGCGCTCATGTGCGCATCGGTGAGGTTCCTGGCAACGATGCCGAACGATGTCGGCCGATCCTGCACGATGAGCTTTCCGAGCCTGGACCATCGCATGGTTTCGCGGCGGACCATTTCCGCTTCGTCATCACGCTGTTCATGGCACCTTCAAAGCCGAAGATTCCGCCCGCTCATTTTCTCCGTACCAAGCCACATAGAGCGTGGGCAAGAAAATCAGCGTAAGGACCGTCGCAACCAACAAGCCCCCCATAATCGCGAATGCCATCGGACCCCAGAAAACCGTAGGTGCGATCGGAATCATGCCAAGGACAGTCGATACAGCGGTCAACATGATTGGCCGAAAACGAGAGCTGCTGGCGTCAACTGCAGCAGCCCACGGCGCCTTGCCTGCTGCGCGTTCGGCGTCGATCTGACCGATCAGAATGACCGCATTCTTG
>JAFATF010000405.1 GCA_019244045.1 Acidobacteriota bacterium | reverse complement strand
GCTCGTGGACGTCAGCAAAGGTCTGCGACAGGTGCAAAAGCTAGCCGCCGACAAGCTACGCAGACTGAACAGTGGTCTCGTACAAGTTGGCGCCGGCGTGAACTTGCAAGGCTATTTTGCGAATCGGGCCGGCGGAGTCGAATATCCCACGCTGCTCAAGATCCGCGATGCGTTGAGCAGCATCTTGCGATCGGCTGTCGATGCCGAGTTCCTTGAGAAGAATCCGCTCGACGGGCTCAAACTGCCAAAAGACAAACGGCCGCGCCGGGTTAAACCCGTCCTCACACCGCTTCAGTTTTACCGCCTCCTTGAGCTCATGCCGGAGCCCTACGCCACGATGGTTTCCGTGTGCGTCTGGGCGGGCCTGCGTGCATCGGAAGTGATTGGCCTGAGGTGGAGGGACATTCAGCCCGACGCAATCGTCATCAGCGAGCGGTATTGCCGCGGCGATTGGGATTCGCCGAAAACCGACGCCTCGGCAGCGCCGATCGCTGTCGAGCCTGAACTGATCGGCCGAATTGAACGGCTGAAGACGTTGGAGGTCTCGATCCGCGCCGGCCGCGCTATTCGAAAATTCCGGGTCGTAAAGTCAAGCAGGCCAGACGATCTGGTCTTCCAATCGGTGAAGCATGGCAAGCCGATGCGTGATTCAAACGTGCTCCGGCGTTTCATCAAGCCGGCCGCCCGTCAACTCGGCATTGGCTTTTGCAACTGGCAAACACTACGTCGGTCTTGCGCCACATGGATGGTTCAATCCGGCGGCGACGTGAAAAGCGTTCAAGGGCAGATGCGGCACACCCGGGCCAGCACAACCTTGGACATCTACAGCCAGGTAGTGCCCGCAGGCCAACGCCGTGCGGCGGAACGGCTGAGCGCATTCGTGAAACAAGAAGCGATAGAAAAGTTTGTCCCAACAGTGCAGTGAACCTTGTCCCACTGTTGTCCCAATAAAATGGCTTTGAAGGCGATGAAAATGCGGGGCGAATCAATCGGATCAATCAGATGCGAACGGCAAGGATGGAAAGTTCCATCGTTCGCAACGATGAGGTCGTCGGTTCGATCCCGACTAGCTCCACCAATCTTCTCAATGACTTGCCGAGCTGTGCTGCCGTCTTCGACCATCGAAAAATCTCGTTTTATTGGACCGTAATGGACCGTGAATGAAACTCAGACAGCCGCTTCAACGCTCGCCGCTGTGCTTCAGGCACGATCTGGGCGTATATATCCATTGTGGTCGATATTCGGGAGTGTCGCATTTGACCTTGCACGCTCTTCGGATCTGCACCAGCTTGAACTAGCCAGGTCGCATGCGAAGTTCGCAAACATCTCCAGTTCACAAACGACAGGCCGAGCTTACGGGCTGCCGGCTGCAGGTGTCGCTTGAGAATATTTTGGTCATTCATCGGAAGCCCGTCTCTCACGCTCTGGAAAACGAGATTGTCAGGCCCAGATGATTTGACCGCTTTGTATTTCCGAATAGCCCTTCCCGCGCGAACCTCAACCGCGAGATTTTTCAGCGCAAGCAGGCGAGTTATTACGTGCTCCTCAACGCCTATCGTCGCCGCGCTGGCATCCGTCTTCGGAATGGACCAATCGCCGCGACAATAACGCTCCTCGATAGTGATTGAATCGTCGTGAATGCATTGCCACTTCAAGCCGATAAGCTCACTCACTCTGAGGCCCGTCCACACAGCGACGTAAATCATCGTTGCATAGGGCTCGGAGACCAGTTGCACGAGATTGCTGAACTGTAGCGGTGTGATTGTCGCCTTCGGACGCCGCGGACGCTTATCAAGTGGCAGCCTGATACCTTCCATCTGATTCCTGTTCAGGTAACCAACGTCGACCGCCGAACGAAGAATCGAAGACAGACCGTCTCTGATCTTCGAAATTGTCGGATTTGGGCACTTTGACCGCCATGCCCGAGAAATACTGCTGCAGGGTCTGCCGCGTGAGGTCTCGTAAGCACATGTCGCCGAATCTCGGCTCCAGGTACTTGGAAATCACGCCGCTATAGGAGTCTTGCGTGCTGCTGGAAAGGAGTGGCAGATAGGTCGGAATGTAGGTGCCAGTCATGTAGTCAGCGAGAGTCATCGCCGACCCTGTCAACTCCAGGCCCTGATTCAAGGGCCGGAGCTTGTCTTCGGCGATTTTCTTTACTTCTTGCGCCGGCATGTCGACTCGCGCAAGTTTGATGCGTTGTCGTTTTCGACTGCCAGTTGGTCCGGTGTCCCAGACTCGCAGCCACCAAAACTGCCCCTCCTTGAATGGCTTCGGACTCTGAAATCTCCTTCTGGCCATGGCTTCGAAATCTCCTCGAAGCTTGCCAGCGGAGTTTGCCTCGGCGGCAACAATAACACGGTCTGATCGAGCGGTCACCTCCGAGGTGGGACCAATGTCTCCCATCTGTTACCTGGTTTCTGTCCTTTGCAAATCATTTGTTTTCTGGTGCCAGCGTATTCGTCTGATCCGCGCCCCTAACCAGAACCAAAAGTTTCCCGAACTATGTACTTTGGCTTGTCGAGGCAGGGTTGCTTTGGCGTGGGGCTTAATTGAGCGCGAATAGAGAGGAGTGCTACCTTGGCAGTAGCCATTTGGAAACCTCCCGTGTTTCCTCTGGTTAGGCTCGGGTTGAGTGTTACCAGCACTCGCTCGAGCCGCTTACACGGCTTCATCATTCCACCGTAGACGCTACGGTGTCAAGTACAAAACCGAGACCTATCTTGCCACCGTGGACGGTACGGTGTAATATCTGCACATGAATCGAGAAGCCTTCAGACAGGCGATGGTTGAAATTGGCCGAAAAGGCGGCTTGGCGCGTGCTAAAGCCTTGACGCCTGAGGAGCGCCGCAAATCAGCATTGAAGGCCTCGAAGGCCGCTGCCGCCTCGCGGAAAAGGAAGGCAAAAGAGCGAAAGCAGAAGCAGCGCTAAACATGTCGCCGTCTGCCGCGGTGATTCGAAGTCAAGAACTCTGGCTCTTACAGTTTTTTAGGAGGCACAGACACGTGCCGGGTGGTCGCGGTTGGTTGCGAGGCGAGCAATGATGGTACTGGCGTTGAGTACGTTGGGCTCCACCATGGCCGTCGAGGACGGGCGATCGCCTTCGCCACCTCGGAGAATCGGCACCGCTAGGGTGTCTGGGACAACTTCCGAGTGGCCCGTCAGAACGAAGCCGCTGGCGCGGCGGACGCTGCCGCGTGGGTGATATCGGCAGTTCTTGATTTTCAACTCAGATAATTTGTGGGTCACTAGGAGGTGTCCCTGTGACCCATCTTCGCAAAATGATGCTGGAGGAACTCCAGCGACGTCATTACTCTGAGGCTACCACACAGCGTTACATTCGCTTCATCGAGCGGTTCGCTCAGCACTTCGACTGTTCGCCCGATCGCCTGGGACCGCGGCACATCCGCGAGTACCAGGCCCAACTCTTCACCGTGCACAAACTGACTCCCGGTTCGGTAACCAATCATCTCTGCGCCCTGCGCTTCCTCTACATCCAGACGCTCAAGCGGCCCTGGAGCATTGCCGACACTCCCTATCCCAAGAAGCGCTATCGCCAGCCCACTATTCTCAGTCAGGAAGAAGTCGCACAGCTCATCGATGCTGCGCCGACTCCCTTCTATCGCACCATCTTGATGACCCTCTACGGCACCGGCGTGCGCCGCACCGAGCTCACACGTCTGAAGGTCAGCGACATCGATAGCCAACGCATGGTGGTGCACATTCAAGACGGCAAGGGTCACCAAGACCGCAACGTTATGCTGAGCCCCATCCTGCTCGAAGAACTGCGCGCTCATTGGCGG
>JAFATF010000386.1 GCA_019244045.1 Acidobacteriota bacterium | reverse complement strand
CGCGCTCTTGAAAACGCCGGCCTGATCTTCATCCCGGGAGCGGCTAACGCCGGGCCTGGTGTCAGGCTGGTCGCGGGTCGGCCCCAGGTGATTCGGCCGCCCACGGTCATGACCATGTGGGATGGCTTGCCCTTTACCGTTGAATGGCAAGGCAAGGCCGTTACCGTCTATCTTTCGCGAGAGGTGCTCGACGATCTCGGCCGCTTTCGCGATGCTCGGTCCAATGCCGATTACCTCAAGGTGTTCGAAAAGTACCGCGGTGGCATCCTGGACGATGTGGCCAGGGCGCTGACGGCAGGCAAGGCCACAGACAAGGGGCTGCGCCTGACCGGCGCCGACATTTCGGCGCTTCAGTAAGGGCACCCCGCGCCGGTACGATTCCCGGTGTGTGCTGGGTCAGCCAATGTGATGAGATTGGCAGACCTCACTTGATACTCTTGAGGCCAGCATGCCAACCAAACAGCGCCTAGCGGTCAAGATCTTCCGAATCATTGAAGGCGAAGCCGAGGGCCCGCTGGCGATCTGGATATTCCCCATTCTCGCCCTTGCCGCCCTCGGGTTCACGGCATGGGGCTTGCGGTGGTGATCA
Source organism: Acidobacteriota bacterium (assembly GCA_019244045.1). Classification (GTDB taxonomy): domain Bacteria; phylum Acidobacteriota; class Terriglobia; order Terriglobales; family Acidobacteriaceae; genus Gp1-AA122. The sequence continues at coordinate 6,805 of JAFATF010000386.1, read as the reverse complement.
ATGGACCTTTTTTGTGGCTCCGGTGGCCTGTCGCCTAGGCCAGATCGGCGTATTACATCGTTAGTAATTTATTCAGTAATTGGGCCTACTGTTCGTGCCCATGAGAAAGCAAGTCATCTCCTTTCGCCTATCCGAGGAAGAATTGAAGGTTCTCGACGAGGCCTGCCTTCAATTCAATGAGAACCGGTCTCAGGTCGTTAGCAGGGCGATCAAATCCCTCCTGACCGAATACGTTCGGCAAGACGGCAAACTCATTCGACAACCGTACTGGATGCCGAACATGGACGGGAAGTTTAATGCGTCTTGATCCGAATCGGCTGATTATTGTCCTTGCCGTGCTGATCCTCGCCGCCATGGCGGGCGCATGGAATTACCGACTTGAAATCGGTAGAGACGGCCTAAAGTTTGAGACCAACGTCGCGAGGGCTCAGCCGCGCTAATCGATTTCCCGTGCCCGTTTCAGAAGTGCACAAGCTTGCAGTTTGGTTCGATGGCATCGTTGATGCTGCCAACTGTCCGGAGGCCATAGTGTCGTGGCTCGGTAATTCGAGCGTGGAAGCACTGAAGGCCGCTCTGGAAAGGTAGAGCCACATGGACGTGTTTGCCTCCTTCTATGAGCAAATGAAATCAGGGCTAGAGGTGAGCGAGTTTTTAGGATGCCATGCGGCTCTTTTCCGAGAGATTAAGGCTCATGGCCTGATGGAGGACTACAGGCTTGGCAGAGGCCGGATGAAGCGCCTTCGGGATGAAGTCACGCCGGTCGCTCTATTTCTGCCAGAGCATGCGGACAGTTCGGACAAGGTCCAATTTCCCCTGAACAACAATGTTCCGGACTGCAACGTTTGGCATCGGACGCCGAACCTGCACCGGACGATTGAGGTGACGGTCGCCCAGGCCCGTGAGCGCCTCAACCTCATGACCGAATTGAACGAGACCGGGTGGGGCCGTGGCTTCATAGGCGTGACCGACGACAAACCGAAAAGCGCGTTCGACGAGAGAATGGCGGAGCCTCGGGAAGCCTACTCGACCGATCGAGTGCGAGAGATAATGACCGGTGCCCTGATCTTGTGCGCCGGAAACAAAGCTCATAGTCAAGGTCACACCCTAATCATCAGTGCGGCGATGGATATGCTTCCGCGAGAGCGTTGGATCGAAATGCGACAGTCGCTGGCTGCACCGGTTTCTCAATTGGCCTTTCAAGAGGTCTACTTGGTCGGCCGTCCGGATGAGAAGGAGCTTTGCTTGAGGCTGAAGTGAAGCCGCGCTGGACGATTATGTTTCGCGCGAAAGATCGTCGCCGGAGGCCGAGACCCGGTATCCGGCTCGCGGGATCTGTGAGGCTCGGTGAGCGGAGCGAGTAGAGCTCGACCGGGGCAGCCGGATGCGCCTAAGCAATTTTAGAGTGTATTGAGCTGCGGTGGTGCTAGGTTTAGGCGTCCAATTTCAAACCGCTTTCGAATGGATATGCAGTGACACTCGACGGCTTTCTGACTTTTCTTACGCTCATCATTGCCGCCTACGCCATCATACCAGCAGTAGCCCGTCTTCGCCTACGCCTGCACATGACGGCGCCCCTCATCATCTCCGTCATCGGCTTCTGTCTGGTCGTCTATTTTGAATTCTTTTCGCTTCTGGCTCAGCCCTGTCCAAATGCCATTGGCACAGCGTGTCGCTTTCTGGCGATCACAAGCGAAGGCCCTATTAGTCCGGGGCAAGCCGCCTTCATCGTTGTGATTGTGTGGCTTATTCTCGCGTGGTTCGGCTTTTCCAGAACAAAACTCTCGGCGCACGCCCTTCCAAACCTTTCCCGCTTGGCTTCTGAGCTGGCCTACGAAGGCCGTTACGCCGAACTGACTAAGCTAATAGAACCTCATGTGGGACTGCTGGACCGAGCCGCTACGCGTAAGCTCAGATTTACAGCTCTACGTGAACGTCTTATCGAGCTCAATCCGTCCAATCTTCCAATGCATAAGTTCGTCGAGAAAATCGATGCTGGCCTGCCTAAATTTGCCGAACGGTCGATATGGTATCGTACTTCGGCGCTAACGGCGGCGCGACTTGCCAAGCTCATCCCGACGGTCGTCAGGCGGAAGATGCGGCAAACGAGGTCTTTCGTCTCTTGCTCCAGACTCCAGACCTGATCTCGTATGTCGCAATGTCGCGGCCTTATTTTGGTATCCACCTTCTTTCTTGCTCTATACACGGCGTCAGCGATTTTGTGACGATTATTTGCGGATCATGATCTCTAACAGTCGGAGCATCCTTTATACCGAAATCAAACAGAACCAGAATATCTCATCCAACTCCGGCTACTGGTTTCCGGAGTACAATCGGCTTCTCCATTTTCTATTTGGCGACGCCAAAACGGCCGAGCGCCTGGGCGTCTGGAAGCCGTTGGGCGAGTATGTGATCTCGGCGCTTCGTCCTGAAAACGATCCCGCATATGTGCGGTTCCTAAATGAGGCCGCTGACGATTTCGACGATGAGAAATGGGCGGACAAGACTTTCGTAGCTATTCGCTTCTTCGACCTCATGGTGACCGCTGCGCTGTATCAAGGTATCCAATGGCATATGTGGCTTTATTACTTCCCTCATTTTTTGGAGGGACTTCTGAAACTCTACGATGCCTCAGGCGAGAACATCGATCTAGCGGCTGAGTGGCCGACACGAGCGTCATATCTGATCTATGAGCTTTTCAGAGCGCTGACGGGATGGATTGAGGCCATCAAAGATATCCCAAAGAACTCGCCGCATCTCGCACCGGCTGACGATAATCTGACCCATGAAAACGGGAATATCCCAAAATCCGCGACCCTTGCTTTGGCGTCCTGTTTGGAGTCTTTGCTTACCGCAAACTCGGTCGACGAGCGCTTTAAGAGAAGCATTCACGACATGGTTATCGGCGCCTTGCGACGCCTTAGCCACGCAGGGGTCGGAGGCCGGCATCGCGCAATCCTCATCAAAGCGATTGTTCAAGGTGGCGGACAGCTGCACACGCCCGCTAATGGCTATGGTGAGACCTTGAAACGCTTGTGGCGCAAAACGGATCATGTCGTAAGGGGACATTCGCGGCTACGATACGAAGCTTTGGGAAGCCTATCCGTGACTGACGAATCCGGATGCGTGGCTAGCTAAATTGTTCAGGCGCAGCGAGATACGCCTCAACGATATACAGTGCGGAGATATGGCGAAGATGCACTTTATCGCCTCCACAGTCGCATTCATCAGGATGAGCCTCGCGCGTCCAGATACCGCTGTCATCAATTCGGTAAAACCAACCCGGGACCATGCCGGCTCCCGTCATTTCTAATCCGGGATGCTCGACCATTAGCTCGGAAAGCTCGATAAGCGTAGGTTCATGCGCCGTTACCATGATCCCCTTTTGATAAAGTACTCTGCCTCGCATGTTGACGTGCTGGACAAGCTCGTCGATTCAAAGGCCACGCTCCGGTGCTCCGCCAGCAATTCGCCGACTTTAGGGAAATAGAGGGGGACTCCGTCAGCCGTTCCAAACAAAGCTTGTTCGGGCACCTGCACTACGATTCCGCCGTACCTCTCGCCATCGATGCTACCCCGATCCGCGACGCGTGCGCCCTGAAAGAATGCAGTGCCGCGCGATGCAATCTTGCCGAAGCTGTCGTGATATTCCGGCAGGTCGAGCGCACGCTGAAAGACTGGCATCCCTACCTTGTTTTCAGGATGATTAATCTTTTTCCACGGCAGACCCAGCAGGGCGCGGAGGATGGGATCATCCTTCGTCGGCGGAAAAAGGCGATCAGTGTCGGTCAAGCCCTCTTCGGCCGCATAGTCACGGAATACAGAACGGCTTGCGGTGATGTGTGCGATGAAGCATTCCATCGGCACTTCCGTGTTGTTGAGAGGTCCAAGCAGCCAAGCGTCTTGCGCTGTCGTTCTGGGCCGAGCCCCCTCGATCTTAAGCGCAGCCAGGTCAGTAACGCCAACGCGCTTTTCCGCGATTGCTCTGTCGAACGCATAGAGGTGTCCGTCACCTTCGGCAAACTCGTAGCTCGCCATCCGCTTGACGAGCATCACGGGCTCCTCCTCGCAATCCTCGCAAAGCTCGACTGTTTGCCGCTCCGAATAAACATGGCTGGCAAACCATGCCGAGACCGCGGCGCTGGCAGAGCAATCGACGTAGAAGGAACGCCATCCGTAATGCTGCAACAGGGCTTGGGTGAATGTGAGGGACGTCCCTGCCGCACTACTGTAGGTATCCAGGACGTTTTCGGCGTACCGGCACCAGTTCAACATCTGGCTGGGAATGCAGCCACGGCGATCGAACGACGTGATAACCGAAGGGCGGCCATCCTTTTCATAGTAGGCGACTTGCCCACGGAAAAGTGCTTGATCGTCCAACTCGGCCAGGACACGACGAAGCGCTTGCGCAGAGGTGACGGCAATCTGTTTCATGAGGCGCAACTTTAGATGACGTATTCTGGGCCATCAACTCTCGATGAGCGGCGTGGACCCGGCAAGCTTGTCCGCGTCGGAGGCCAGCGGCACCGTGATATGTATCCGACCGTCATCAGTCTTCCACGGAAACATTCCGAAGCACCAAAACAGGCGCTCAACATGGCGGTTGAGCGTGAGGAATTCCTGAAAAGAACACCAATTTCCCCGGCGATCCCAGAGCCGCGACAATTCGCTGCCGAAGAATACGGTCCAGTCACGCAAGCCCATTTCGTCGAGCGCAGCCGTAAGCGCAGCATCGTCGAAAAACGATTTCTCCAAACCGTCATAATGGCCAAGAACCGAACCAGAAAATCTCAGGATATCGGCGATCCGGGGCATGACGATGCCAAGAAGCTCGTCGATGTTGCCGTGGAACCTGTAGGCCAGCCTCGCGGCGGGAATGTTGCTTTGGGCGCGCTTCAAGACTGAAAGCAGCAATTCCCGTTGCGGTAGGCCTCCCTCCTCATAAAAAGCGGCGCTCGCGCGCGATGTAAAATAGGCGGTCCAAGCCGAGTGGATGCAGCCATAGAGAAAGCGATCGTACTGGTCTTCGATCGGCTTCAGCAAAACGCCTGGCAAGGACTCATCCAGTATCTGAGTACATGCCGCGTGCGCGAGCATCCCGACGAACAGGTGAAGCGCCGGCCGCCAGATATTCTCGTCCGGATTGACGAGTGAATGGCCGATTTCGCCGCGCATGACGATGTGCGTCTTGCAGACCTCGTCGCGCATGACGGTGGGAGCCATAGCTACGCCAACCCCATATTCTTCGGTGGTCGGCTGCAAGGGAGGGGCCGACGACCCAAATCCGCGGTCGAGATCCCGCAAGGCTGCGGGATAGTCGCTCGCGAAAGTAACGCCGTCCAGCCGGTCGAGGGGCATCATCCGGACGACCGACTCCGTCACCGATAAAGGACAGCTGCAATTGCGTTGGCTGTTGGCTCGTCGGCACAGGCGAGAAAGTGCACGGAATAGCGCGGAGCCTGCGGCGGCTCCTGCTCGTGTCCTCCGTCGGGAGCGTCGCCGCCGGAGAGAAGATCGTCCGAATTGGGGACGGCTGTGGGGGCGGGCAATGCAGGACTTCGCTCCGCAAGGAACTCGCTAAACGTCGAGCCGACCATCTCCTCGATCATTCGGTGGGATGACTCGCCGACGCGATTGGCAAGAGCCTTCAGCCGCTCGTCGAACCGCGCCGCTATGAAGAAGCTATGGCTGGCCCTGGCTGCAGCCTCATTGAATTCGTCCAACGTCGGAACCGGCGTAGCCTCCTCACGGCAACCCACAAGCATCCTCTCGGTGGATAGCGGCATCAACACCGCCGTGATCTCCTTGAGGTCGACCATCATGAGGGGCCTGAGTTCGCTTTGGTCGTCCACCGCCAGGGCAACGCAATCCGGTAATACGAACCCGTCCTGCGGGCACGGTAAGACCTTCCAAACGAGCTTCCTCAGCGGCTCTGTCCGGCCATCGGGGGCGAGGTCGGTAGACAAAATCTTGTTGTGGCCGTCGCGAATAAACGTAGGCGCTTGCGCGACAAGCGTGTCGAATAGCGCGGCCATAAAGGGCGCTTGCTCGGCAAAGAATGTTCGAAACCGCTCCTTTAACATGGTATGCGCGACTTAATGCAGCACGTGTGCGGGCAGGCCGGTCTCGGTGAGTAAGGGGTGGTTTTCCTTGAGGTGCTCGTCGACCAGGCTCTTGAATCTCTCCGACGGCGTTTCCCCGTCGAACCCGAGGATTGGTCGGAGAGTAGTCTCGTTGCAGAAGACCTCCACGGTGCGATCGAGCATTATCTTGACCGCCCCTGTAAAGGACCCGCGCGAATGGGCGTTTCGTATGGTGAGGTGCGATACGATCTCCGCTGCGACATCCGCATCCACCGCCTCGTCGATGGCCGCTTTCTTCAGGGCGTGAAGACGTTGGCCAAACAAGGTTTCGTAGTCCGTGATCTCATCATCGAGCGTCCGGGAGCCATCGGCCGACGGCTCTGAGTAAAAATGAAGCTCAACGCCGACTTCGTCCTTGATCTTCTCGCAATGCGGCTCGACGCCCTTTTCATAGAGCCACGTCCTGCTCTCGCTCTTGCTGCCGCCGGGAACGCGAAATCCTCTCGAAAGCGCTTGCGGGATGTTGTGTTGATTTCGCCCGGCCACGGTCCGCTACCTCATTGGAATTGCCTTTTCCGGCAAAAGGGGGCCTTTGCGAATCGGCCTCCGTATGACGTTTCGAGACTACCACGCCCCGCTTTCGCGGTGGAAAATGCGAACCGGTCGGGCCCAGCGTTGGCATTGACGAGTCCGCTCAACCGCCGACTCTACCGGCACAGGTGAAT
>JAFATF010000357.1 GCA_019244045.1 Acidobacteriota bacterium | reverse complement strand
GCGGAAGTTACGCGCGTACTAGCCAGGTGTGCAGGCAAGAAACTCCGGATGGCGCTTACGAGCCTTCCCGGTCCCCGCCCATCCCTTGAATTTCCCTCTTGACGGAGGTGACTTCTCAAAAAAAACCTCCGCCTCTGGGGTAAGTGCTCTCCGAACCCGGTCAGCCGAACCGTACGCCCTAGACGTCGAAGAGCTTGCCGAGTTCATCTTCCAGCTTTCGCACCTGCTGCGATAACGATGGTTGCGCCACGATGTTTCTGTTGTGCCGCGCGGGTGCAACTGCGAGTCCTGCCACCCGCCTGCCGCTAGGCCCTATGGGAAGATGCCCTCAAGAGCGCTCGTGAGAGATGATCCTTGCCGCATCTATAAGCCCGGTGGTGAGCTGCCAAATGATCTACCCCTTTCCAGGGTCAAGGTGGTTGTCGCACGGCCAAGCTCCCGGATCCACCGACCGTAGTGATTTTGCCCGCTGCTGCTAGAGTGTGAACGTTATGCCATTCGCAGCTGGATTGAGATCTGCGACATGACTTTGGCCAAAGACCCCCGGGCCTGCAACATGGCAGCCGGCCGGCGCTTTCGGTGCGAGGCAACTCTGCCGTCTCGGCCGGAATCTCCCTCAACAGGGTCGAGCAGCTGTTCCAGCAACGAAACTGAACAAGGAAGTGATTGATGAACTTAGTATTGAGGACTGATAGCTACAAATTTACACATTGGAAACAGTATCCGCCGAATACCACTGGAATTTATTCGTACTTCGAGTCGCGCGGTGGCATGTTCCCTAATACGGTATTTTTCGGCCTGCAGTACTACCTCAAAGCGTACTTGCAAGGTCCCCGCTTTACGCAAGCCGATATTAGCCAAGCCGATGAGTTTTGCCGGGAGCATTTCGGCAACACACTGTTCAACCGTGAGGGCTGGACGCGGCTCTACGAAAGACACCGAGGGCTGCTGCCGGTCAGAATCAAAGCGGTAGCGGAAGGCACAGTCGTCCCCCTGCAAAACGTCCTGCTCACGATTGAGAACACGGATCCGGAGTTTCCCTGGCTGACCAATTATCTGGAAACACTGTTGGTGAAGGTCTGGTACCCCACCACAGTGGCAACCCTTTCGCGCGAAATTAAGAAGATTATCGCCGGGTTTCTGGAGCGAACGGGAGATCCGTCCCTGTTGCCCTTTAAGCTGCACGATTTTGGCTATCGCGGAGTGAGCTCGGAGGAAACTGCCGCAATCGGAGGCGCCGCGCATCTGATCAATTTTGTTGGCAGCGACACGGTCGCTGGCATCATATTTCTTCAGGACTACTATGGTGCTAGGAATATGCCCGGATTTTCCATCCCCGCATCGGAGCATTCAACCATTACGGCCTGGGGAAAACAGCACGAGCTCGATGCCTATGGCAACATGTTGCGGGCTTACCCCGCCGGCTTAGTTGCCTGCGTTTCCGACAGTTACAACGTGTACCACGCCTGTGAACGCCTCTGGGGCGAACTGCTCAAACCTGACATAATGCATCGGCATGGCACGCTGATCATTCGCCCTGACTCTGGAGATCCAGTCACGGTGCTGACCAGAGTGTTTGAAATCCTTGGCGAGAAGTTTGGCTACGAAACAAACTCGAAGGGGTACCGCGTATTACCCCCCTACCTTCGGGTTATTCAGGGTGACGGCGTGAATATGTTTACCATTCAGAATATGCTCTATCAGCTCTCCAAGTTCCATGGCTGGAGCGCCGACAATCTGGCGTTTGGCATGGGCGGCGCCTTACTCCAGCAACTGAACCGAGACACCCAGAAGTTTGCCTTCAAGTGCTCAGCCGCGCATATCAACGGACAATGGCGGGTGGTTTACAAAGACCCGGTCACTGATCCGGGAAAAAATTCCAAGCACGGTAGACTGGCATTGCTTGAGGCAGAACCCGGACAGTTTGTCACCATTGAAAACGTGCAAGCAACTGAGTTCGAAAAGCAAGACCGCCTGGTAACCGTATTTGAAAATGGTCAGCTGCTGGTCGATTACGATCTTGAGTCGATTAGGCAACGTGCACAAGTGCCCCTCGGAATTCCGCAAGGTGTCGCATAGGTACCATGGGCCAAACCGGCGCGTCGCAGGACGTGCCACAGGTGCGGGTTGGGAGTGTAGTGGCGCCGCTCTTTCCTCACTGCTCGCTCCACCCTAAACCGATTAGTGATGAAAGCAGGACACGCCGACGAGCTGCCGTGAGGGCTCCTGTGGAGGGTTAGGGAGTTGGGTTTCGAATGTATTGGCGAACAGACCCGTTCCATACTTGATAGGTCTATCCGCTGTAATTTTCGCCACATCATTGCCTTAAGAAATCCCTGCAATCTTTAAGCAATGTGGCCTCTTTTGGCTTCATTCCTTAAAGCGCATGCTCCGGTCCGTGGTCGGAAGGCTTGCCACCCGTCGGCGCCATCCCGTATCCATTTGTTTTCTGAGCTTGCCCAGCGGCCGAGCGCAGCCGCAACCCTCCAAACTTCCCACCGATGCAGATCGAGCACTTCCCTTCCTAACTGCAACGCTAAA
>JAFATF010000307.1 GCA_019244045.1 Acidobacteriota bacterium | reverse complement strand
AAGATCGGCATCGCCAGATACTTTGGCGGCCGCCGCTTCCATTTCGAGTTCGGGTGTGGTCACAACGTGAATATCCACACGTAGCCCGTTCAGCAATGAGCTGCTTTCGGGCAAGGTGGTGGTTTGTCGTAACCCCTCGAGATAACGGGCAAAATCAAAGTTGGGCGTTAGGTTCAGCTTCAGCACCGTAACTTCGCCGGAGAGCAGCGCATCCTGCGACGTTCCCGTCAGGTGCAGCTCCGCGTCCGAGGTGGCGCTGATCCCGGCAGGCCGCAGCCGCACCCCGTGAGCATCGGCGCTGACGTTGAAATTGATATGCGGGCTATAGGCCATGAATCCCGAAAAGCTCACGTTGCCCCCGCCCACCCGTGCATTGAGGGTCTCAATTTGCAGGCGGTCCTGGTTGAAGACCAGAGAGCCATTCATCTCGCTCAGCCCATTGGGCAGGTCCAGATAGGAAACCGAGCCATTCTCAACCGCGAGTTTCCCGACCAGCAGAGGACTCTCGTAGGTGCCGTTCACCCTTACGGCGATCGAAACCAGTCCCCCTCCGGATAAGCCAGGCACGATCCCTTCAATCACTTTCAGATTTAACCGCCCATCCGAGCGGAGGTCGAGGTCGTGGTTGCCATCGAGTTGTGCGGTGCCGTCGGCGGTAAGATCGGTGCCATCGCCGACCAGGCGTAGGCGGTTAAGCGCAAGTACGCGGTCTTTAACCGTGAAGTGGATCGGGCCCTCGTTATGCACGAGCAAGTTCTCCAGGCTGGCGGAGAACGAAGTAAGCTCACCGACAGCCGTAAGCCGCCCCGGGTCGACAAGGGGACCGGAGAGCTGCAGGTTGCCGGCTGCCGGAACATGGCTGGTCACGTGCGCGCCCAGATAAGGACGCAGGAGCGAATCGAGGTCAAAGGCCTCAAAACGCAATGCCAGTCGTGCCGGCCAGTTCCCCCGCATATGAATGCCGCCATCAATCGCGAGTTGCGCGTTCGCGAAATTGGAGCGGCCCGTCAGCTCGATGTCAGCCTCGTGGGTGACTGCGTTGAAGGTAAAATCGCCGGCCCGTTCATTGTCGAACGTAAGGTCGCGCAGATGAATGTTGGCGTTCACAATGGGCGCATCCAGGCTACCGTCGCCATGGGCGACAAAGTCCAGCTTGCCACCAATCCTGATTTTTCCGCTATGCAACTGAGTGAAGTGAAGAAGCTCGAAATTCTTGCCGCTTAAGATGAAGTGGAAGCCGCGAGTTGCGGAATTGTAAGAGATGCCTCCCGCAATTCCCCCGTCGCGGTAAACGGCTGCGGTGTTATTCAGCTGGATCTCGTCGCCCGCGAAATGAAGATCGGAGCTGAGGCGGGCCAGGGGCTGCCCGTAAAAGGTGCCATCTTTCAGCTCAACATGGCCATCGCCGTGGGGGTTGGATCGAGTGCCCGCGGCGGTCAGAGAAAGCTCGACCGTGCCGGTTACCGGATAGTTGTAGCCGGTAAGCGATTCGAGGTCTGCAAGCTGGGCTTGATGCACACGCAAATGCAGGAGGATCTGACTGGTGGCTGAGAGTTCTCCTCTTAGGAGAGAAGCACTCGAATCGAAGTGGATGCTGGTCGCACCATGCGCAAGCATTCCATTGTGCACGGAGATTGCCTGGGGCGAAGCACGCAGATCGGCGGCCAGCGTGTCCCAATGAAACCGCGGTGGCGGCGTCGTAGCCGAAGTGCGCAACAGGGTTTCGAAATTGCTCGCCTCCACACGGCCCGCGACCGCAAAGTCTCGCAGCCTGCCCCGGGCGTCACCGCTGAAGCTCGCCCGGCCATGAAGGGTGACCGGAAGCTCGGGGCCGCCGAAAGCGTCGACGATTGGCTGCCACTCGTGGAGGTCGGTGGTCGTCAGCGACAGGCGCAATAGGGCGGAGCGAGCGAGCTTTCCGCTGGCTTGAAGAATGCTCGAGCGGGTGGCCAGCTTCAGATTTGCCAGCTCAAGCTCATCGCTACTCGCGCGGTAGATGCCGTCGGCGTTCGCGGCCAGTGGAATTTCATTCGCTGGCGAGGGCGGGGGTGGAATGACGGCCAAACTAAAGGACGTTTCCGCGCGTTCGACAGACCCAAACCAATGGCTGGCAACACTTCCCTCGAGCAATCCGGCTACATGCAAGCGGCGAAGCGGCAACTTGCCCGCCTTAACAGCGGCGGCGAGGGAAGCAATTGAAATACCTTTTATTTTGAGATTGACCGAACCCCTGTTCTGCTGCGTCAGGTGCTTGCCGGGCGTTGCTTGCCATCCCAGCCAGTCGACCGCCTCCACGTGTCCGCTGGCAGTCCCGCCCAGTACGCGCGCCTGGATATCGGAAATCTTCAAAGCAGAAGAACTGGCCGCATAACTGGCGCTGCCGCTCGCATTCGGCAACAGGAAATTCGGCTCGCGCCATTCAACATTTTTTACTGCTGCCCTGCCAGAGACAAAGAAGTCCTCGACGGCCCAATTGCCCTTACCTGCAATTTCGAGCATTCCGCTGTGGACCCCGGGTAATTTTCCGAGTGCCGCTAGATCGGCTAGATCAAGTCGCCCAGCGTAGGTCAGTGCCAAGCGGGGCTCGGAAAAACTTTCCAGGCGCCCGCTAGCTTCAAGATGCGATTGACCTGATGACCATTCAAAGGACGAAATCCTGGCATCGTTCTGGCCGAGAATAACTTGAGTGGCCACGCTCCAGACCAGCGGCGGGAAAGCCGCCAGGCGGGTTTCGACATTTCGCGCGCGCAGTACGGCTTGATAATTGCGGTGCAGCAAGGAATAGTTCAGAGCGAGCGATAGATCGTGGGCTCGCAGGTCCAAGGGTATCTTCCGGTCATTCCAAACCAGCTCGCCGTGGCCTGCTTCCAGGTGATTGATGGAGATCGCGAACAACTCCTCTAGCGGCGATGTTTTCCGCGTCAGTGACGCGCGCGGCGTTGGCTGGTTGGTAGAGCCGTCGCGATGCACAATAATGTGAACCACGGGATGATCGATAGCGAGCGAACGGAAGCCGTATTCCCGCTCAACCAGCGAAATGATCTTGATTTCAGCACTCAGGCGATCGGCGTGCGCATAGGGCAGCTGGTCAGCCGCTTCGGTGCCGTGAATTGTCAAATTGTAAGCTTCCACCCGCAAACGAAAGGGAGCGATCGTGAGCTTGGCAAGCTCGATTCGGCCGCCGGTAATGGTTTGCAGGGCAGAAACCAGGTGTCGGCGCACCAAGGAGCGGAATGAATCGGTGTGCACGTACCACAGCAAAGCAGCGGTGACCACCAGGACCAACCCGATGCCGGCAAAGAGAAGGTTACGAACAAGATGGCCGAAACGCGTTCGCGCGGCGAGACCCGTAGCGGGCTCGACGCTCCTCACCGGCTGCCGCCTGCCGGCGCGATAGAAGCAACGAAGGCGATTTGTATGTTGCTTTCCGTGCGCAGGCTCTTCAGCCAAGCTGTGAGCAGATCATTGATCTGCTGCTGAGCGAGAATCTCCTTGATTTCGGCAGCCACCGCAGAAAGGGGAATCTCCGACGCGCCCCTCCGGCGCAGCTGGGGAAGAAAATTCTGCTGGTAATAGCGCTCCACGCTGCGGCTATCGATAGCAACATTGGGCCGCAAGCGTGTTTCGACCGCCTTCCAGCTGTTCAGTTCTCCTGTGACTTGCTCGCGAAGCTCAGCGGCGCTCAGGCCACAGCCGTCGAGGGCTCGTAGCCAAGAGCCCTCGTCGGCGACATCAGCATGTAATTTGCGAAGATCGGCGATGCGGCTATCGACTTCCGCGGGCGAGGCGGGTTCGTAATCGGAACCGTGAACTTCCTCACGGATCAATTCCTGGTCAATGAGCCGGTCTAGAGCCGCCTTGTGCTGGTCGGGGACGATCAAATTGCACGCACGGTTATCGGCAAACGCCTGGTAGGAAACCGCCTCGTCTACTTCGCTGGCGAGGATGACATGGCCATTTACGCTGGCCACAATGCGATCGATCACTTCGCCTGCGCGCACAGAAGTGGCGCCGAATAGGCCTGAAAGAATGAAGACCAGAGCGATAATTCTCATCAGAATGTCTGTCCAATACTGAAGAATACGTTTACGTGCCCCAGCCGCTGGGGTGTGAAAGAACTCGATGATTTGCCTGTATTTGGATTCGTTACGCTTTGAAAACTTGGGAAGACCGGCGGGTTCAGGTTGTAGCCAATATCAAACCGGACCGGGCCGATCGGCGTCTTATAGCGTATCCCAACGCCTACGGCATGCGCTATGTAATTAAAGTCACACTGCCGATAGGTACTCTGGTTTTTGCAGGCTCCGGGATTGGGCTGGCGCCAGCGTGCCAGGCTATGCAACATGTCATGTCCGGTATCAAACACATTGCCCGCATCATGGAAAAGCGCAAAGCCGACATTATCTTGGACGAGGGGTAGGGTGACAGGGGGCATGCGCAGTTCGAGGTTATTAATAAACAAGCCGGATCCGCCGAGAGGGAATCCCGAGTTCAAGTCGCGTGGTCCTGCCTGATTTAACCCAAAAGCACGCAGGGAGTTGCCGCCGCCTGAAAAGAATCGCTCCGGCAGAGGGATCACTGTGAAGCCGGACGGTATGCCGAAGCTTGCCTGTTGCGGACTTTGCACCAGCGTGTTGCGAAACGGAGTTTCCACCCCGATACGAGTTGAGCGAGCAAAGACGTATTTCTTCTTGATGCGGTAATAGGTGGAGTTCTGCGCCAGGAAGCGGCTGAAATCAGCTTCCGAGCCAAAGTAGCCGGAAGAGACGCCGGTATCGAGAGTGTCGTAGCTGCCGCGTGTGCTCTCGACCGGATTGTCGCGATGATCACGAATGTAGGTAAGCCCGGGCATGCCCACGCGGGTGGGCTGGGAGAGCAGGGGAACTTCGTTTTGATTAAAGTTGGCCGCGAAGTTGGTGGCCTGCACGCGGCGATACGCGAAACGATAGAACAGCGTGCTTCCTTTGCGGACAACCTGCTGCGCCTGAACCGAGCCCTCCAGCCGCTTGGAGGTGAATGTACTCACATCGAGCGTTTTGTCGTAGAAGGTGGTGAAGGTCAGACGCAGACTGTCGATATTGGCTAGATGGGGTGCATCATAACTGAGCAAGGCGCGCTGCTGCAGGCGGCCTAGGTGCGATTTCATGGTGATGGTGTGGTTTACGCCGCGAAAGTTGAGGCGGGTAACATTGAAGGTCACCCGTGGACTGATTCCGGTGTTGCCCTTGGGGGCGGTCACTCCCGCGGGAGTGCCGGTTTGCACCTCGAGCCCGCCACCGTAATCGAAGGTATAGCGTTTGGCTTCGCGCAGATCGAGAAGAATATTCTTGTCCGGTTCTTGGCCCTCGGGATTCTGGATTGCTGTGTCGACCTGGTTAAATATGCCGAGATCGTAGAGGCGCCGCTGGGTATCGAGCATGGCCACCTGACTAACCGGGTCGCCAGGGTGAATCTGGATCTCACGCTGCACAATGCGCGGCCGAGTATAGTTCAGCCCGCGCACCAGCACTCGATCTACGAAAATCTGGTCGCCTTCATGGATTTGATAGGTGACATCCATACGATGGGGTTCACCCGGAAGTGGAGTCGCTGAGGCTTGGAAGGTTGCGTTTGGAAAGCCAGTATTGAAGTACTCGTTCAGCACCGTATCCCGGTCGCCGGCAACGTCGAAGTCGGAAAAGGGCTGGCCGGGGACGGTGGTCAGTAAAGGCAGGAGGCGCTCCTCCGATAGGGTCTTATTGCCCACCAGATGGAGGGCGCCCACGATATTCTGCCTTCCTTCATCGATGTTGATTTCGACCGCGACCTGATCCTTGATACCGGCGTAGTTATCAATGGCATTGCCGCTGACCTTCACCTCAGAAAAGCCCTGCGAACGATACAGCTGTTCGAGTCCGCGCACGTCGCCGGCGAGGGTCAGCTGGCTGTAGCGGCCATGAGAAAAGAGGCGACCGGCCGCCTGTACCTGCATACGGCTGCGCAGCAGATCAACGTCGAAGTACCTGTTGCCACGGATTAAGACTTTTACTAGCTTGTGGCGCGTACCTGCGTCAATGACGTACACCACCCGCAAAACATCATGGGCTGGGGCAGGTTCCTTTTTAATTCCGACCTGGGCTTCGAAATAACCTGTAGTCTGCAGATAATCGAGCAGATTGCGACGCCCTTCGTTGAGCAGATCCTCGTCCAAGGCGTTTTCTTGATAAACGGGGATATATTTCTTGATCAATCCGCGACGCAGGTGAAATCCCTCGACTCGAATTTCGACCACCGGCCCAGGCTCGACGGTCAACGTATAGTCGACCATGTTCTTCTCCGCTCGGTAGATCTGATCGGCGGTAACTTGGGCCAGCAAGCGGTTCTGTTTTTGGTAGCGTTTGCGCAAGCGCTGCAGGCCATTGTTGAGGCGGTCGGCGCTTACCGGATCGCCTACGTGCAGGCGGGCGATCTCCCGAATCTCGTCACCGGAAAAGTTCGCTTTGCCCCTGACCATCACCCCACCAATTTGGGCCTGTTGGCCCACAGCCAAATGGAAAAGGATATTGATTTCCTGGGTCTCGGGGCGGGTCTGTTCCTCATCGCCGAGACGAAGGCGGTAATAGCCGTTCTCCTCGAGCAAGGTTTGGATCCGCTGCCGAGCCCGCTGAAGTTTTTCCGGCGTGAACAGCTCGCCCAGCTGAAGCTTGCTGGCATTGACGATCTGACTGGCGTTGGGGCGGGCTGGCGCACCCTCCGCATCTACCTGGCTGACGAAAAAATTGGGCCGGGCAACAAAGACGAGATTTACGTCATGCGTTTGGTTGCGCTCGGCCTCGACTTGAATATCAGCGAAGCGGCCGGTGGCATAGAGGGTTCGAATGCTCTCCCGCACCTTGTCACGTTCGAGCGAGTCACCCACCTTCAAGGGAAGAATACTCCGCAATTCATCTTCGTCGGTCGTCTCGACACCGCGAAACTGAATATCTCTAACCCGCCAGCCTTCCAGGCCTCGCATGGGGGCGCTGGCAGCGGAAACTTCGGCTTGTTGCGTTTGGGATAAGGCAAAGACGGGTGGCAAAAAGACAGGGACGCCCCCTGCCGCCGCTACCAGCAGCGCGGCGAGCGCCCGCAGAACGGGGCTCTCGGCCAGCGCGTCCTTTATACGCAAGAATACTCCCTGAAACAGGCTTGCTGGCCTGAATTCGCCCTTACCAGCTTCGATGAGCAGCTCTCGGACAAGTGTTGTACTTCGCTAATTCGCCAGCTTGCGACAGCCTCTTATAATAAATCGGTCGACAGAGTTTCCTTGGTGATCTGTTTGGAACCGAACGAGAGATATTCGCGGCAAATTCTGTTTCCCGGGATCGGACCGAGGGGGCAAGATCGCCTGGCCCTGTCCCAGGTGGCGGTGGTCGGATGCGGCGCCACCGGTTCGGCAATTGCTTCGCTGCTCGCCCGATCCGGTGTAGGCACACTGCGCATCATCGATCGTGATTACGTTGAGCCCAGCAATCTCGAGCGACAATGCCTGTTCGATGAGTCCGATGCCTCCGCATCACTGCCCAAGGCAGTGGCCGCGGCAGGCCACATTGCGGCATTTAATTCGCAAATCGTCGTCGAGCCACATGCGGTCGACCTGGTGCCGGCCAATGTCGACGCGCTACTGGGCGGAGCTCGGCTGATCGTCGATGGAACTGATAATTTTGAATCGCGTTATCTGATCAATGATTTTGCGGTGAAGAATCGGCTGCCCTGGATCTATCTGGCTGCCGTAGGCAGTTATGGCGCCACACTGACCGTAGTGCCGGAGGAGACCGCATGCCTGACCTGCATCTTCCCCGCGCCTCCGCGTGGCGCTTTCGAAACCTGCGAAACGGCAGGAATACTGAATTCGGTGGTGAACCTGATCGCCGCGATTGCGGCCGCCGAGGCCCTTAAGTTACTAGTCGGCGCAGGAGAGAAATTGCGCAAGACACTTTTCTCGTTCGACGTGTGGACGAATGAACGGGCCGAAATCGCCGCCTCTCGACCTCGCCCCGACTGTCGCACTTGTGGCCAGAGGGATTTTCGCTACCTAGCCGGTGAGGGTCGGCCGCCTATTACGTTGTGCGGGCGGAACTCGGTTCAAATTCACGAGCGTCAGCGGCCGGTCAATTTCGAAGAGATCAACGCCCGCTTAGCTCCCCTGGGCAGCGTTCGTTACAACGACTTCGTCCTGAAATTCTGGCGCGAACCTTACGAGCTCACGTTGTTCCCCGATGGTCGCGCCATTATTAAGGGCACAACGGACACCGCGATGGCACGTAGTCTTTACGCTCGCTACGTTGGCAGCTAGACTCCGCGTCTGACTGCCTTCCCAAACAACTTGGTGGTTCTGGCCTGCCGAACAAGTCGTTGATCATCGGGCGACGACCGCCCTGAACGCGCGCATTCCCGTTGCAGGTTGTGCGCAACGATTTGCATGGCCATCCGCGCCGCTGGCGAGCAATACCCTGCGGCAAACCCAAAGCCGGCAGTCGGAAGCTTGCGCAAGCCCAAGCTTTCAAAAATGGAAGCTTAACTGCTTATCAAGGGACCAGCCACGTCTCCTGGGAGGCCGTCATGCGTAAGCTTGAAGTGCTGTGCACAAGTCTACTGTTTACTGCTCTAGCCGTGGGTCAAAACATGGGCCGCTCCTACCCCGGGTATGCGGGTTGCTTCTATGGCTGTGCGCCCTTCGTTCCCCTGGTCAGCACGCCGATGATCTCGTTCGAGACCGTCTCTTCCTCACCCGTGGGCGCCACCAACGCAACCGGGGGATTAACCGCAGGTGCAACGAATTCCACCCTCGAGAGCCTGCCCCAAGATGTAAGTACAGACCGCACCCAGGTTGTCTGGTATTGGGGGGCGAACACGGTACCCACCCCACCGATGGGAGAAGCGGGCTTAGCGATGCACCACGCGAGGATAGAAGAAAGGGCGCGCATGGAGCATCGCCCCGAGGCTGCCGCCTTGTACATCGCGGGGCCCGTCGAGTCGGTCAAGGTGATGGAATCCGCTGCGGCTGTAAGAGCGCTGCGCAAGGCGTCGCGCACGTATACCAACCAGGACATTGATCGCATCAATCAGCAGACGGGTACGGTCAAGTACGACAGCAAGACAGAGAAAATCCAATAGGGATCGGAATGTCGGCCGGAGCCGATGAACCGTCGGGCCGGCTGCTCGAGCGCCGTTCCCGCAAGCCGCCCCGTGGGCGGCTTTTTTTGTCTCTGCCTAAGAAGGTCTCGCCGACTAAGGACGCCCGCAGACCCGAGCCCGGCCTGGAAATCTATACTCATCAACCGGCGCTCGGGCGGCAGCGAGGGCTAAATGCCGGGCTCCTCCGCCGCCTAGTGCTCAGCTGCTTGCTAATCTGCTATTGTCTTCCATTCACCTGGCGAGTGAATCTCTCCCCCAGGGGCATTGCCCATGCCTGAATTCGTGCCTTCGCTGCCGTCGCGGCTTTATCGCTGGATCGTGCTGATCTTTGTCAGCCTGGCGATGTTTGGGAACTATTATTTTTATGATGCCCTTAGCCCTTTGGCGGACGTTCTCGAACGTCAACTGCATTTCTCGGATGAAAATATTGGCCTTCTGAATTCCTTCTATAGCATTGCGCCTATCGCTACCGTCTTGATCGGCGGGTTCATTATCGACCGCATCGGAACGCGTAAGGCGCTGCTTTTATTTGGCGTAATTTGCCTGATCGGCGCGATCATTACTGCGGCGACACCGCTATTCTGGGTGATGGCCACCGGCCGCTTGGTTTTCGGGATGGGGGCCGAGTCCCTAATCGTGGCGGTGACCACGGCCATCGCCAAGTGGTTCCGCGGTAAGGAACTGAGTTTTGCCTTCGGCATTAATCTGACCATCGCGCGTATGGGGACGTGGCTGGCACAGAACTCCCCCACTTGGGCAAAGTCGGCTTACAGCAACTGGCAGACGCCATGGATCATCGGTGTGGCGTTCGTCACCTTGTGTGTAATTGGGCCTATTCTCTACTGGGTCCTCGAGGTACGAGCAGAAAAGCATTATAAGTTGGGTCAGGCCGGACATGCCGATAAAATCGTCGCGCGCGATCTCTTCAAGTTTGGCACCTCGTACTGGTATTTGGTCGCGCTCTGCGCCATTTTTTATTCGGCTATTTTCCCCTTTGAGACGTTCGCGGTGAAGTTCTTCATCGAGGCGCGCCATACGAGCCGCGAATTCGGCGGCTTCGTGCTCAGTATTCTGACCTTTTTCACGATGTTTGGCACGCCTGTTTTTGGCCTACTCACCGATCGCGTGGGTAAGCGTGCCTTGTTCATGACGGCCGGGGCTCTCCTGTTGATTCCGGCCTTCCTGACCATGGCTTATACCAAGATCAGCCTTTATCTTCCCATGTCGATGATGGGATTGGCCTTTTCGCTGGTGCCCGCGATCATATGGCCCTCCGTGGCGTACATCGTCGAGGAGAAGACGCTAGGCACGGCCTACGGCCTGATGACCATGGTCCAGAACATCGGTATGGCAAGTTTCAACTGGATTTTGGGTTGGGCCAATGACCGATCCGGGGCCGGGCCTGGGAATCCGGCAGGCTATCACCTGATGCTTCAGATCCTGACCGCGCTCGGGTTGGCAGCGATGGTGTTCGGCTTCTTGTTACGGCGCCGCGAAACCGGCCCCCACGGGCATGGACTGGAGACCATCACTACCCAATCCTCGGCGGCTCTGGCTTGAGGCAGCGGTTGTGGGTGAGATTGACGCGAGCTCGGGCAAGCTTTTACGCTTTGGATACGCACCCGCGGCCGCGCGGGTCCGGGCGCGGAAAACTGGATCGGTTCCAAAAACCATAGGACACGTCCTTTAGGAGCTCCGCAACCCGTACAACAAAAAGCCACTTAGCCGCATCCGACTAGATGCGGCGGGAAAGGCGACTTGACCGGCGCGAAGAAAACACAGGGCGACAAGCTTTCCGAAGCCGAGGCAATTGAGCGGGCCAAGCTGGGTGACGCTGAAGCGTTTGAGACTTTATATAACCTTCATAAGCGTCGCGTTTACTCGCTGTGTCTGCGCATGACGGCCAATGCTGCGGAAGCCGAGGACCTGACGCAGGAAGCGTTCATGCAATTGTTTCGCAAAATTGCAACCTTCCGCGGAGAGTCAGCGTTCTCGACCTGGTTGCACCGCATGGCTGTCAACGTCGTCCTGATGCAGCTTCGCAAAAAGGGTCTGGCGCTGGTTCCGCTGGAAGATGACATTGAAAGCGAAGAGGAGACGCCCAAAAAAGACTTCGGGGCGCAGGACTTAACCCTTGAAGGCTCGATAGACCGGCTGCGGTTGCAAAACGCAATCGGGAAGCTTCCTCCCGGCTATCGAACAATCTTCGTTCTTCATGACGTAGAGGGGTACGAGCACAACGAGATTGCCGAAATGGTAGGCTGTTCGATCGGCAACAGCAAGTCGCAGTTGCACAAAGCGCGCATGAAACTGCGTGACCTGCTTCGCACGAGCAGAGCCGAAAAGGCCACCAAGCCGTGAAAAGCAGGAGGCGAGCGGTATCGGGGAGAGGGGATCGATGACGTGCATTGAATTTCAGGAGATTTTGGCGGACATGATCGAGGGGGAAACCGATGCGGAGCATGCGGCACACCTGCGGTCATGTGCGAGTTGCTCGGAGCTAGTTTTTGATCTAAGAGCGATTGTTTCCGGCGCGAAATCCTTGTGCGCTGACACGGAACCGAACCCGCGGGTTTGGGCTAACATTCAGCGGACCCTCGAAGCCGAGGGGATCATTCGTCCAGCCACACAGGCCGGCGCGACCCTAACCCGGGCGCGGCGACCCGCACGCCTGGCCTGGCTAGGCATGGGTGTGGCGGTGGTGCTGCTTGCCCTGGGCGCCTTTCTGTACAGCAATCACTACGGACTCAACCAACAAGTGGCCGAGTCAAAAAGCCTTGCATTGCCCGCCAGCGATGTCCCAGGAGCAACCGCCGACGATATTGAATTACTGTCGCAGGTTGCGCCCACGGCTCGGGCCGCCTACGCGGACAATCTTAGAACCGTGAACGCGTTTATTCGCGATGCCGAAGATATTGTGGCTCAGAACCCCGAGGATGATGAGGCCCGCCACTTCCTGATGCAGGCTTATCAGGAGCGTGCCATGGTTTATGCCTCGGCCATGGACCGATCAACGCCATAACGTGGCGGCAGTTGGGTCGATTGACCGAGCGGGAGAGACTTCATGCCAACCAAGCAGCAGGTCGGGCAAGTCGTTGTCGTGCTGGCGGCCTGTACCGCCGTTTTCGCGGCCGACCCCGCGAGGAAAGAGTTCAGGTACCCGGCCGGCGCAAGGTCGAGCGTCTTCATCCTCAACCAGTTCGGCCCCATTACGGTCAAGCCCTCGTCCAGCGATCAGGTGGTTGTTGTTGCTATTCCGCACTCCGACAAGGTTCAGATTCAAGGCGCGCAGAACGGCGATCGCGTGGTGATCAAGTCACAACTGCTTCCAGGTACGGCTCCCGCCGCCGGCCGTGTGGACTATGAGGTAGAGGTCCCTTCGGGTGCCAGCGTGACCTTACATTCCGCCGATGGTCCGCTTCGTGCCGAGCAACTCGAGGGCGACGTGACGGTGGAATCCGACACTGCCGAAGTCAACCTCCGCGACTTAGCGGGCGGACACGTTCACGTCAATACCCTGAACGGGCCGGTCATTCTTACCAATATCAACAACGGCCATGTTGAAATCACTTCCGTCGCTGGCGATGTGACAATGAACTCGGTAACCGGGCCCTTCGTCGAAGTGACCTCCGCCAAAGGCAGAATCAATTACAGCGGAGATTTCGGCTATACCGGGAACTACAAACTAACCAGCCACACGGGCGATATCGAAGCGGTGGTACCCGCTTATGCTTCGTTCGACGTCAGCGCCAAATCGGTGCGGGGCGACGTCGAAAATGACTTCCCCCTGACCGCCCGACCCACCGCCACGAGCCCCAGCGCTTTCCAGCGCGGCCGTTCTTTTGTGGGCAGCGCTGGGAAGGCGGCATCCTCCGTTATCATCCGCACCTTCAGTGGTAAAATCCGCCTCAAGACACGCTGAACTCATTCTCCCCATTTGAGGAAGACGACTGCGAGCCCCCGGGTAGCGGGGCATCCTGAGTCCTGTGCCATGACCCCAGCCCGCGCCTCCGGGAACTTCAGCTCTACGCGAGGCATATTTCTGGTTGGCTTCATGGGATGCGGGAAAACCAGCGTAGGGGAACTCTTGAGCCGCCGTCTGGGTTGGCGCTTCGAAGACCTGGATCGCCGTATCGAGTCCCGCCAAAGATGCCAAATCGCAACAATCTTTAGTAACCAGGGGGAAGCACGTTTCCGGCTGATTGAGCGCGAGGCGCTGCTAGAGTTGATACCAGAAATGGCTTCAAGTCCCACGGTCGCGGCACTCGGCGGAGGGGCCTTGGTCGAACCGGAAAACCGGCGGATGCTTGAGGATTCGGGTATACCGGCGATATTTCTCGATGGCAAGCCTGAAGACCTTTGGCGGCGCTGCCAGCAGGCAGCCGATGAGCGGCCGCTGGCCAGGGACAAGAACCAGTTTCGACAATTGTATGAGGCCCGACGAAGCCTCTATATGAAGGCAGCTGTCAGAATCGATACCACGGGGAAGACCGTGGGCGCGGTTTCTACAGAGGTCGCGTCATGGCTAGAAAAAGCTCTTGCCGAGGAGGAATAGCGTGAGATCGATCGGTCGACGAGTGTTATCGATCTTGCCTCTATGCTTGCTGGCGATTGCGGCCACTGTAGCCGGCAAGCCAACGGGGCAGATGGTCGATTCCGGTTCGTTTGGAATTTACGTGAATGGGCAACGGGTGGCGACCGAGCGCTTCTCGGTCCAGCAGACTTCTACGGGCAGCATGGTAGATGCCCAACTGCTCGAAGAGGGAGCGAGCGAAAAAGCCAGTCAGAGTTCGTCGATGCAACTAACCGCGCAGGGAGAGCTGGTGCGCTATGAATGGCACGAAATCAGCCCCGAAAAGACGGATCTCGAACTTGTGCCCAACGACCAGTTCCTGATTGAAAAGGTCACTGTGAAGCCGGGCGACAAGCCGATCGAGCAGCCTTTCCTGCTGCCCTCATCGACCGTCGTGCTGGACAACAACTTCTTTGTCCACCGCGAACTGCTGGCCTGGCGCTATCTGGTTCAGAACTGCAAACATAATTCCGGAAAATTCGAGTGTGTCTCGGGGCCGATTTCCTTCGGCGTGGTGGTGCCTCAGGACCGAGCCTCCATGCGCGTAAGCCTGGAGCCGGTTGGCAAAGAAAAAATCCGGGTGGCAGGAAAGGAACGGGAATTGGCGCGCTTCGATCTCAAGTTTGAACAGACCAGCTGGGCGCTGTGGTTGGACGACCAGGACCATTTCAAAATTGTGAAGATCGCCGTCGCAAGCGACAAGACCGAAGTGGTGAGGGACTAGAGAAATCAGCCGCTGGCCGAAGACATACGAGAAGAACGGCCCGCAAGCCCTCGCCGGCCCCTGAGCGGCCTCTGCTCGAGAACCGGTTCGACGGCAAGCGGATCCGGGCGTTCCATATCGGAGAAATAGGTGTTCAACTCCCGCGCAACCCCGCTCCCTGCCAGGACTCAACCTTGCTAGCTTTCATGGATGCACGAACCGCTCGCGTGGTATTCACCCTCCTGCTGTTTGCCTTGGGTCTCGGTTTCCTCTACGTGGCGCGGGAGACGCTGATGGCCTTTCTCTTTGCCATCTTCTTCGCCTATTTGATCGATCCTCTGGTCTCGCACCTTGACCACTTGGCTAAGGGACGCGGTCGTGCCATTGCCGCAATCTATGTCTTTTTGCTTGTTCTCATTGTTGTTTTCTTCTTTTTCGTGGGACCTCGGGTGGCGCGAGAAGGCGGCAAACTGAGCGCCTCCTTGCCGCAACTGCTGTCGCGAGTCAGTTCCGGCGAAATTGCTAGCCAAATTGGGATGGATCGAGGCTGGAGCAAGGCCACGCAGGAGTTGCTGCGAGATTTTCTGGTAACACATAGCGAGCAGATCAAGAACCTGGCACAAAGGGCAGGTATTCGCATCGCCGAGGCTGCCCGCAAGGTTTGGCTCATCTTTCTGGTTCCCATTCTGGCCGCGTTTTTTCTCAAAGACGGCCGTTCCTTCACGGGCGTTCTAGTCTCCTTTGTTCCGAGTAAACCGCAGCGGGAATTCCTGGAAGGCGTGATCGCCGACTTGAATCACATGCTAGCGCATTTCATACGCTCGCAGATCATCTTGGCGGCGCTGTCGCTCGTCGTCTACCTCAGCGTACTTAGTCTGTTGCGGGCACCCTACGCGCTGGTATTGGGCACCGCAGGCGGAATGATGGAATTTGTTCCTGTGGTTGGTCCACTCCTGGCCGGTTTGGTGATGATCGGGGTGGCCGTGCTGATGAGCTATCCACACTGGGTGCTTTTGGTGCTCTTTCTCGGAAGCTGGCGACTGGTGCAGGACTATCTGGTCGCGCCCCGGGTCATGGGCGAAAAAATGGAGCTTCATCCTCTGGCGGCGATCTTCGGAGTACTTGCGGGTGGGGAGATTGCTGGCGTGCTGGGGGTTTATCTCTCGATCCCCGTGATGGCCAGCCTGCGCATTGTGTGGCGCCGTTGGCAGCTCTACTCAGAGAAAAAGCGCTTTGGCCCCCTCAATGAATACGTCTTCGGGGCAGCCGAAATGCGGCCCAGGTTTTAAGGACCGGAGAACGTGTTGGTCCTGATTTCGTTGTTCGAGTGGCGAGCTCCGGTCGGTTGCCATTTCGCGCGAACAGCCGGTGCAGTTCTGCCCGCCGCACTCTGCCACCGGTGCGAACCGGCACGCCACTCGGAATCTGGTCGCAATATTGTAAAATTCTGAAGCACCCTTCTATGCAAGCAAAGATCCCGGTTGGAATTCTTGGCGCGACCGGCATTGTCGGGCAGCGCTTTATTCAGCTGCTCGAGCAGCACCCTTGGTTCGAAGTCGCCTGGCTAGCCGCCTCCGAGCGCTCCGAAGGCCGCAGCTATGTCGAGGCAGTGCGCTGGAAAATGAAGACTCTGCTGCCCGAGCACACGGCCCGCATGGTGGTCAGCCCGGCCACCCCGGATGGCGCCCCCCGGGTGATCTTCGCGGCGCTCGAGGCGGGCATTGCCGCCGAGCTGGAGCCCCGTTTTGCCGAAGCCGGCTGCGCCGTGATCTCCAATTCGAGCGCTCTGCGCATGCAAGCCGACGTGCCCCTGGTCATTCCCGAGGTTAATCCGGATCACATCAAGCTTATTGAATGTCAAGCTTGGCGGCGCAAGTCAGGCGGCTTCGCAGTTACCAACCCGAACTGCTCCGCCATTGGCCTGGTACTTGCCCTCGCTCCTTTGGAGCAGCAATTTGGCCTGGAGACGGTCATGGCGGTCACCATGCAGGCGGTAAGTGGAGCGGGCTACCCGGGCGTCGCCTCGCTTGATATTTTGGGAAACGTGATTCCGTACATTGCCAAGGAAGAAGAAAAGATGGAAGAAGAAACGCGCAAACTGCTCGGTCAGCGGAATGGCGCTGGAATTCGGCCCGGCCACTTCCGCATGAGCGCACAGTGCAATCGCGTGGCGGTAGAGGACGGCCACACTGAATCGGTATCGCTGAAGCTGAAGAAGCCGACCCGACCGGAAGAAATCGTTTCCGCCTGGCAACAGTTCCGCAGCTTGCCGCAAGAACTCAAGCTACCTAGCGCCCCAGAACGGCCCGTCATCTACCTCAGTGCTGCCGATCGTCCCCAGCCGCGCTTTGATTCCGATACCGGGTGCGGCATGGCCGCCAGCGTGGGCCGCTTGCGCCCGTGCAGCGTGCTCGATTGGAAATTTACCGTATTGTCGCACAACACAATTCGCGGCGCCGCCGGCGCCGCTCTGCTGAATGCCGAACTGCTGAAGGCCCAGGGATATTTGGAGTGACTCCCGACCTTCCATCCGAGTGCGCTCCTCGAAATCTGTGGCTTGAGGCCTCATCACCATGCTGGTGATGAAATTCGGCGGCACTTCGATGGAGGACGCCCAGGCCATTGACCGTGTCGCCAGCATCGTCTCGAGCCGCCTGCGGCAAAAACCGGCGGTCGTGGTTAGCGCGATGGCCAGGGTCACCGATCAACTTCTGGCAACCGCGCGCGCCGCCGGAGCGGGTGATGCGGACGAGGCCCTCAAGATCTCGCGCGAGCTGCGAGAACGGCACTACCATACTGCCGGAGAACTTCTGGGCACGGGTCGCTTTACCGAATTTCACAACCAGCTCGAAAGCGACTTCGATGCGCTGGATGAATTGTTGCGGGGCATCGCGGCGGTTGGCGAAGTAAGTCCGCGCACGGCGGATCTGGTGGCCGCCAAGGGTGAGTTGCTGTCCAGCAAAATTGCGACCGCCGCATTCTCCGCTCGCGGTTTGCAGGCCACGCTGGTCGATGCGCGCGACTGTATCATCACCGACGACACTTACACCCGCGCAATTCCTTTCTTTGAAGACACCAACGAAAACTTGCGCAGCAAGGTATGGCCGCTCGTCGAGGACGGCCGGGTGCCCGTGCTAGGGGGTTTCATCGGCTCGACTCGCGCGGGTACAACGACGACCATTGGGCGCGGCGGCTCGGATTTTTCCGCCGCCATCCTGGGCGCCGGACTCGACGCCGAGCGGATCGAGATCTGGACCGACGTGGACGGAATGATGACTACCGATCCCAACCTCTGTCCCGACGCTCACCGCATTAAGGTCCTCAGTTTCGATGAAGCCGCCGAGCTCGCCTACTTCGGAGCCAAAGTACTGCATCCGGCTACGCTGCTTCCCGCGGTGCAGAAGAATATTCCCGTCTATATTCTGAATTCGCGAAATCCGAGCTGCGAAGGAACCCGAGTCACGGCCCAAGCTCCGCGCTGCCGCAACCTCTTTAAGGCGATCGCCGCCAAGAAACGGATCACCATCATCGATGTCGCCGCCACTCGTATGCTGATGGCGCATGGCTACCTGAAATCGATTTTTGAGGCATTCGATCGCCACCGGGTTCCGGTGGATGTGGTGTCAACTTCTGAGGTGAGCGTCTCGTTGACGGTCGATTCCAACTCGGCCATTCCGGCACTCGCGGCCGATCTGGCGAAGCTGGCCGATGTGAAATACGAAGGGCGCAAGGCGATCGTCTGCCTGATAGGAGAGAGCCTGCGGGAGACGGCGGGAGTGGCGGCGCGGGTTTTCAGCGTCATTCCCGACGTCAGCATTCGTATGATCTCCCAGGGCGCCTCCGAGATCAATTTGACGTTTGTCATCGACGAGGACGCTGTTCCCGATGTGATTCGCCGCTTGCACGCAGCATTTTTCTCCGACTTAGATCGCGAAGTTTTCGACTAGCCGAGTCGGCTTACCTCCCGCAACGGCCAGGGCCCTCGCATATACTGCTCCAAGGTCCTGCCATGAATCTGCTTGTCCTCGGATATGGTAAAACGGGCGCCCTTGTGGCCGAGCTCGCGCGCGTACGCGGGCACGAAGTTCGGGTGCTGCGGGCCGGCCAGAATCGCGAGGCTTCGGCACTCAGCGTGGAATATCTGCGCGAGATTGATGTGGTCGTGGATTTCACTACGCCCGAAGCCGTAATGCTCAATATTGAGGCTTCGGTTCGCGCCGGCAGGAATATGGTCGTCGGCACGACGGGGTGGTACGAGGAATTGGAGCGGGTTCGTGCTCTGGTTGACTCGGCCGGTACGGGACTGGTTTACGCCAGCAATTTTTCAATTGGTGTGAATTTGTTTCTCGAAATCGCCCGCACCTCCTCGGCCGCGCTCGGCTACGGCTACTTCGGTCAAATTTTCGAGCGTCATCACGCCCATAAGAAGGATGCTCCCTCAGGCACAGCCTTATCCATCCGGAAAACTGTGCGACAGGCGAGCGGACACGAACTCGAGATCATCTCCTTTCGTGAGGGGGAAGTCGTTGGCATGCACGAGTTGGTCTATGAATCGCCCTTTGACGATATTTATGTGTGCCACGATGCCAAGTCGCGCCGCGGCTTTGCCGAAGGCGCCGTGCGCGCTGCCGAATGGGTCGCCGGAAGGAAAGGAGTGCATGATTTCAGGGAGATCTGGCGGCTCCTGTAAGGGGTGATTTCCTGAAAAATATCCATAAGTTCGCGCTATGCTTAGGCCATGCACTTTAAGGGATGCGGGACGGCTCTGGTCACGCCTTTCCGAGCGGACACGAGCGTCGATGAGGACGCTCTCAGCGCGCTGGTCACCTGGCAAGTTGACTCGGGCGTCGACTTTCTGGTGGCGGCAGGGACCACAGCCGAAACACCCACTCTGTCACACGACGAGTGGCTGCGCGTGATCGACCTGGTCATCGAAGTAGCTGCCGGGCGGGTTCCGGTGGTTGCCGGGGCAACTTCGAATTCAACCCAAGCGGCCGTCGAAAAAGCCAAAGAACTGGCCATGCGGCCCGGGGTTGACGCTATTCTGACCGCCTCCCCTTATTACAACAAGCCCACCCAAGAGGGGCAGTACCGCCATTTCAAGAGCATCGCCGACGTGGCCGACAAACCTGTCCTTCTCTACAATGTGCCGGGGCGTACCGGCGCGAATATCGAGCCGGGAACTTTGGCCCGCCTTGCTGAAGTAGCAAACATTCGGGGGGTTAAGGAAGCCTGCGGAAACATGTCGCAGATCGCCGACGTTTTCCATGCCGTCCCGGAAGACTTCATGGTCTTTTCGGGCGACGATGCCCTGACGCTGCCGGTCATGGCGCTCGGTGGGGTGGGCGTGATTTCCGTCGCCTCGAACGAGATTCCTCGGGAGATGACAGAAATGACCCGCGCTGCCCTCCACAATGACTGGCATACGGCGCGACGCATTCATCGCAAGTATCTGCCGCTGATGCAGGCTAATTTCCTGGAAACCAATCCCCTGCCCGTCAAAGCAGTGCTGGCCATGATGGGCAAAATCCAGGAAAACTATCGCCTGCCGCTTCTCCCCATGAAACGGGACACTCGCGCGCGGCTGCAGCGCATCGCCGCCGAAGCCGGGTTGGTCACGAAAGCGGCGCCCGTGTCGGCGCACGACACGGGCTTCTATATCTATGAGAACTGGCACGCCGGCCCGCACAAAACGGTGCTACATCGTGCCACCTGCGGGCAGTGCAACTCCGGGAGAGGCCGCCCCGCAGGTCACGACGCCAATCACGCACGCTGGCATGGGCCGTATGCCACTCTATCGGAAGCCCGCGAAATTTCACAATTTATGACGGGCGTCCTGATTCGAAGTGAATGCAAGTGCATTTGAGGTGCTGTCATCGGCGAGTGGCAGGCCGAGCCAGCATCGACTCCGTCCATGAATGACCTGAAGGCAGCCATTGAGGAACTGGCTTCTCGCGGCCCGCTGAAGCGCGACTGCAGGGCGCGCGAGCTTTTCCTCGAATTCCGTGACGCGCTCACCCACGGTGAGATCCGTGCTGCCGAAAAAGATAACGACTCTTGGCGGGTGAATACCTGGGTCAAGCAGGGCATCCTGCTTGGCTTCCGGCTGGGGCAGCTGAGTGAGACGGGCAGTGAGGCCGGGCTTTCCTTCGTTGACAAAGATACATTTCCTCTCCGCCGGTGGCAGACGAGAGACGGCGTCCGCCTGGTGCCTGGTGGCAGCTCGGTACGCGTGGGGGCCTATGTGGCCGAATCCGTTGTCTGCATGCCCCCCATGTTCATTAATGTGGGCGCCTATGTCGACCACGGGGTAATGGTCGATTCCCATGCCCTGGTGGGCTCCTGTGCCCAGATTGGCAAGCGGGTGCATCTAAGCGCGGGGGCGCAGGTTGGGGGCGTGCTTGAGCCCATCAACGCCCGCCCGGTAATTATTGAGGACGAGGTGTTAGTGGGGGGAAATTGCGGCGTATATGAAGGAACCCTGGTGCGCGCTCGCGCCGTGCTTGGCGCCGGGACAATTCTGACCCGCGGCACCCCCGTTTATGACGTCGTGCGTGGGCAGGTCTATCGCGCAACCGCCGCCGACCCGCTCGAGATTCCTGAACGGGCTGTGGTAGTTCCGGGCGCGCGAGCTGTCACTCAGGGTAAGGCAGCAGAGTGGAATCTGTCGCTCTACACTCCGGTCATTATCAAATACCGCGACGAGCAGACCGATCGCTCCGTCGAGCTTGAGGAATTACTACGATAGCGGGTCTATTGCCAGATGAATCTCGATTTGGCGGCCACTCACCCGGGGGGTTAGTTCAGCAAGCTTGGAAATAATCGCATCAGCTTCGGAAAGTTCCGGGGCACCATAGGTCGTTGTCAGCCCAATTGCCTTCATCCCTGCCGAACAGGCAGCGCGGATGCCTGCCGGCGCATCCTCAATCACTACGCACTGGCGCGCCTTTAGACCCAACAGCTCTGCCGCCTTCAAATAGGGCTCTGGACTCGGCTTACCTTGGCGTACGTCATCGGCGGTGACCAGCACGTTGGGACAGGGAAGCTTAGCGATCGCAAGCCGTCGAGTGGCCAGATAGCGCGTGCCCGAGGTGACCACGCACCAGCACTCGCGTGGAATACTGACCAGAAGCTCGGCGGCGCCGGGCATGACTGTTACACCTTCGGTCTGATGTGCTTCTCGCTTCTCTAAGGTCATGGCCTCCTGTTCGGCGTCGAGCTCGGGTATGAGGATGCGCAGGGTCTCGACTGTCCTGCGGCCGTGTGCAACGCTGACGGCGTGTTCGGGATCGAGGCCGTTTTCCTGTGCCCAGGCGCGCCAGAATCGTTCGACTGACCGGGTCGAGTCCACCAGAACCCCGTCGAGGTCGAAGAGAATTGCGGCGCAGTCAAACGTTTGCTGGTTCATCGAAGAGAAGATCCCGGGGTGGGCAGAGCCGCCCCGCATTGCCGCGCCTAGGGCTGCAAGGCGGTCCCATTTGCCGCAAGGATGACTCCCGCCCGGTCCGATGAGGCCCTCTGCCGCACGGCCACGTGCCTTTCACGAAAATGAGACTGCGCCCGATCGCTCCA
>JAFATF010000305.1 GCA_019244045.1 Acidobacteriota bacterium | reverse complement strand
AAAACTCTTGTTTACAAGTACGGCTGCTGCAATGTCGATTTCAACCAACTTGGCGGAATGGCACTTCTTTTTTGGACGACTATCCAGCAGGCCAAATCGGCCGGTTTCGAACAACTTGATTTCGGTCGGTCCGATGTTCAACATGCTGGGCTCATAGCTTTTAAAGAACGTTGGGGAGCTCGCCGCAGCGAGGTGGATTATTGGACTTACCCCTACGCGGAAACCAGCTTACCATTGTACAAAGTCCCTATCGTAAAGCGTATAACGACCATGTTACCCACCGTCATTTTGAGAGCCGTCGGCACTTTCCTTTATAAACACATTGGTTAGGTCACAGCTTTTGTGACCAAAAATCTTCATCGGGTGAGGAAATGCTTCTAAACCAGCTCTATTACTATCTTAAGCCTATGCTGCCTTGGCATTTGAGGATTGGTTTGCGCCGTTGGCGGGCAACAAGGCTTCGCAAAAAATATGCAGACGTTTGGCCCATAGATCCAAAAGCCGGCGCCACGCCACCGGGATGGAGGGGTTGGCCGCAGGCCAAGAAATTTGCCTTCGTCCTAACCCACGACGTCGAAGGTCGTCAGGGAAAATTGCGCGTCGAACCCTTGATGGAACTAGAGCGAAGACATGGATTTCGATCCTCGTTCAATTTTGTTGCCGAGGGGGAATACCGGCTCGACGCCGCTACGCGTCAAAAGTTGCACGCGCAAGGCTTTGAAGTCGGCGTTCACGGCGTGACACATGACGGCAAGCTTTACAACCGCCGACAGCTGTTCGCGGCCAGATCGGCATCCATACGGAAGTACCTCCAAGCGTGGGGAGCAAGCGGATTTAGGTCCCCCTTGATGCAGCATAGACTGTCATGGCTTCACACGCTAGGCGCGGACTATGATGCTTCGACGTTTGATACCGACCCATTCGAGCCCGAACCGGATGGTGTGCGAACCGTTTTCCCCTTTTGGGTGCCGGCCTTTGAAGCTCAAGGGTATGTCGAACTGCCTTACACACTCGCTCAGGATTTCACTCTGTTTGTTGTCCTTCGGGAGAAGAATATTGATATTTGGAAAAGAAAGCTAGACTGGATAGCTGATCATGGCGGAATGGCGTTGCTCAATACGCACCCCGATTATATGTGCTTTACGGGTAGACCTGCCCGCCACGAGTATCCGGTTTCGTTTTACGAAGAGCTCCTGCTATACATTCGAGAAAGATATCCAGGTTGTTATTGGGCAGCTCAGCCCGGGGAGGTGGCCCGGTACTATTGCGAGAGTACACCGCAAGAGATGCGAAACACACGCCGGAAGGTGTGTATGCTTGCGTATACGTTTTATGAAGCCGATAACCGCGTGCGCCGGTATGCAGAAACCCTAGCTGCGCGAGGTGATCTGGTCGATGTCGTCGCACTTCGGGGGGAGCATGCCAGCGCATGCGTAGACGAGAACAACAATATCAGCATCTATCGTATTCAAAATCGTGAATGCAACGAGAGTAGTAAATGGACCTACGCTTGGCGGCAGATGCTCTTCTTGTGGCGGGCAACGCAGTTTATCACTCACCTTCACAAGCGGAACCGTTACGATGTTGTGCATATCCACAACATGCCTGATGCGCTCACCTTCGCCGCCTGGTACCCCAAGCTGGCCGGTGCAAAACTGATCCTAGATATTCATGACCTAATGCCCGAGCTGTTCGCCAGCAAATTCACCGGCCGTACAACTGGTGTCTATGTGGCCGTATTGAAATCATGTGAGAAGGCGGCAGCAAGGTTTGTAGATCATGTTATCGTTTCGAACCATCTATGGAGTGATAAGTTGGTGACCAGATCAGTGGATAAGAGTAAGTGTTCTGTATTCCTCAACCATGTTGACTCGGGTATCTTTTATCCGCGCGCTAGAACAAGACAGGACAATAAATTCCTAATTCTATTTCCCGGGAGTCTTCAGTGGCATCAAGGCCTTGACATCGCCATTGAGGCTTTTAGCCAGTTTAGAAAACTGGTGCCCAACGCTGAGTTCCATATTTATGGCGGAGGCGGCGGCGACCAGGCAACCCAACTAGCGAAATTAGCGGCTGCCCTTGGCTTAAATGAAAGCGTCAGGTTTCATTCCGGTGTGCCTCTGGACAAGGTTCCGGATCTTATCGCAAACGCAGACCTGGGCGTTGTGCCAAAACGAGCAGATTCGTTCGGCAACGAGGCATATAGCACAAAAATTATGGAGTTCATGTCACAAGGTGTTCCGGTGGTGGCTTCCCGAACTAAGATTGATAACTTCTATTTCGGGGAGGACGTGGTCCACTTTTTTGAATCCGGCAACAGTAGGGCAATGGCACACGCCATGTTGGAGGTTGCGCAGGATGCCAATCTGCGCGCTCGTCTCGAGCGGAACGGAAGGCGCTATGCTGAGCGAAACAACTGGACGCACAAAAAACAGGAGTATCTCGATTTGGTGGATATGCTTTCGACACAACAGTTTGAAGTCATGCCTGTCTACGACAACTGCAACCAACAAGGCGGAAATCGCGGTCCGGCCGCGGTACGGAATCGGGTAAACAGTGTGCCGGTGGAACTGGACCAGTATAGGCCGTTGTAGCGACAAGGCTTGCAAGCCGGACTGTTTACGCCAGGAAATTCTTAGACAATACATGCGCAACTCATTCGGCGGTGCAGACGCAATAGGATGCAACGAACGCTGAGACTAATCTGCATTTTCCTGATTTGTGCTCTCTTGACAATAGGTGTGTGGCCCTTTCATGCACCAAAAAACCAAGTTGCTTGGCTTTTAGGCGATGCGGGCCTATATTTTGGCACCCACGGCAGCGTGGTAAGTCGTACCCAGTTTCCGCAGAGCAGTAAGGCCGATTCCGATGCCAGCCTCGAGGTTTGGCTAAGACCGAAGCGTCAGAATGCATCTGGCACGATATTAGCTTTTTACGTCGGCAAAGGTTTCCCGTCGCTTGCACTGCGGCAGTCGCTTGGGGATCTCGAAGTGCTGGTGAGCGATTTTGCCCGTCGAAACCGGCCGCGCATCTACATCGATGATGTATTCCTTCAAAACGCGCCAGTTTTCATCACTATCGTGGGCAGGGCGCATGCGATGGATGTCTATGTGAATGGCCGCTTACGCAAGCGGGTACTTGATTTCATGCTACGTAACCATGACGTAGCGGGCCGACTGGTGCTTGCCAATGCGCCTGCGACTGGCGATAGCTGGTCCGGAGTTATTCAGGGATTGGCGATTTTCAGGGGGCAACTCGCCCCCACCGAGGTGGTGGCCCACTACCTCGATTGGAGACAACACAATGGGGCGAATCTCAGCCGCACCAAGACCGCTCTGGCTATCTATCCCTTTGATGATGGTGGCGGCAGAGTTGTTCGCAATCAGCTACGTTCTTCCCCGGAGCTCGTGATCCCGGAGCACTTTTTCGTGCTACGCAAGCCAATTCTGGAACTTCCCTGGGATGAGTACTATGGTGGCTGGAGTTACTGGAAGGATATCGCCATCAATGTGATTGGCTTTATTCCGCTCGGGTTTTTTGTTACGGCCTATCGTTGCGCCGAACGAAGCAGAAGAGGCGCCGCACTAAACGCCATTGCCACGGGACTTGTGCTCAGTCTCACCATTGAAGTCCTGCAAGGGTTTTTGCCTACACGCGATTCAGGCACGACGGACGTTATCACGAATACCTTCGGTAGCGCCCTGGGAGCGATCCTGTATTTGTACGGTCCGGCCTTGTGGCAAGGCATCCATTGGAAAAATGTATTCGAGCTCAACACCGTCCCGGTTGAACAGGTGGACAGGGCTGGATGAACCGGCGTGACATGGCACGCGAATCGCTGATGCGAATGACTAGCGGCAGCAGTAGTACGAGGAAACTCGGCGACTTACATAAAAGTAAGTTATTAGATTTTGTACGATCATTTTCCATCTCCTCGCATCGCAAATCGGAAAGATCTGCGTAGATCACGATCTATCTCCCCTAAATTCTAAATTGGAAGGGTATGGTGAAAACTATAATCGTTGGTGCTGGTCCTTATGGACTTTCGGTAGCGGCACATCTGCGCCGCAATGGCATTCCATGTCGTGTTTTTGGGCGCCCGATGGACAGCTGGCTGGAACATATGCCTCAAGGCATGTTGCTGAAATCGGACGGCTTCGCTTCGAATATCTATGATCCGGATAAGTGCTATACCTTGAAGCAATTCTGTGCGGAACAAGGTATTCAATACGCGGATACGGGTATTCCGGTATCGTTGGACACGTTTGCAGCCTATGGCCTTGCCTTCAAAGACCGGTTAGTTCCGGAGCTTGAAAACAAATTAGTAACCAGTATTGAAGCGGGTGCAGCGGGGTTTACTGTACGGCTGGATACCGGAGAAAGCCTTGATGCTACCCGAGTAGTGCTGGCGGTTGGAATTACCCATTTTGAAAACGTTCCCTCGACACTTGCCCACTTGCCACCCGCCTTCCTCTCCCACAGCGCGCGTCATCGGGAGCTGGAACGTTTCAAGGGGCGAAGCGTGGCTGTTATTGGCGCCGGTGCGTCGGCGCTGGACTTAGCTGGGCTGCTCTACGAAACCGGCGCTGACGTTCACCTGGTCAGCCGCAGAAAACAATTGCGCTTTCACAGCAAACCCACGGGCAAGTCGCGCTCCTGGTGGCAACAGATCAGACACCCGCAATCGGGGCTGGGTCCGGGTCTTCGATCGCGCTTTTTCGCCGAGTGGCCCTGGGCCTTTCATTACCTACCGGAACGCATCCGGATTGAAGCAGTACGCAGGTCGTTGGGACCCTCGGGCGGCTGGTTCATCAAGGACAAGGTAATCGGGAATGTCGATCTCTTGCTGGGATACACCCCGACAGGGGCCCAGATCGAGGACGGCAGGGTGCACCTTCGGATGCACTCGAGTAATCATTGTGAACGCAGCTTGACGGTCGATCACATTATTGCCGCAACCGGTTACAAAGTCGATTTGGAGCGGCTGACGTTTCTGAGCCGCGATATTCGATCCAAGATCAGGACCCTCGACCGAGCCCCCGTCCTGTCAACTAGATTCGAGTCGTCGGTGCGCGGGCTATATTTCGTGGGAGTTGCGGCAGCCAATAGCTTCGGGCCGGTCATGCGGTTCGCCTTTGGCGCAGGATTTGCAGCCCGCACGGTCACGCATGCCTTAAAAAACTCCTTATCAACAGAACACGCATCCCTCAGTGTTTCGAGCATAGCCACTGCAGCGAAGTAGGTTACAGATGAAACCAGAGACTATCGCAATTCATGTCGGATACGACGGCGATCCCACAACGAAAGCCGTGGCTGTCCCTATCTATCAGACCATTGCCTTCGAATTCGACAGTGCCGAGCACGGCGCTGCGCTGTTTAATTTGGAGGTACAGGGGAACATCTACACTCGGATCGGCAATCCTACCAACACTGTTCTTGAGAAACGAATCGCTTCGCTTGAGGGTGGAGTCGAGGCACTCAGCGTGAGTTCCGGAATGGCCGCGATCGAGTATTCGTTGATTAATATCGTTGAAACCGGCAGCAACATCGTTTCTCTGCCGCAGCTTTATGGTGCCACTTACACCCTGCTAGCGCACATTTTTCCCAAGCGCGGTATTACAACACGCTTCTCGGCCAGCGATGATCCGCAGGACGTCGAAGAACTGATTGACGATAACACCAGGGCGGTTTATTGCGAAAGTATTGGCAATCCCGCGGGCAACGTAGCCGATCTTGAGGGGCTGGCCCGAGTCGCACACCAGCATGGAGTACCCTTGATTGTCGATAACACCATTGCGACCCCTATCCTGCTCCGGCCTATCGAGTATGGCGCAGATGTAGTCGTACATTCGATGACCAAGTTCATCGGTGGCCATGGAACCAGCTTGGGGGGAATGATTGTCGACAGTGGTAACTTTCCCTGGCGCAGCTACCCCGAGAAATATTACATGCTGAACCGGCCGGAAATTGCTTATCACGGCGTGGTCTACGTGGAACACTACGGCAAAGCAGCCTATGTTGCACGCTGCCGTACTGTATGCCAGCGGAATACCGGTGCCACCCTATCGCCCTTTAACGGGTTTCTGCTGTTGCAGGGAGTGGAAACTCTGGCCCTACGTGTGGAGCGCCACGTTGAAAATGCGCGACAGGTGGCCGAGTACCTGCGGGACCATCCCGCGGTGGAGTGGGTGAATTACGCCGGTTTTCCCGATAATCCCCTCTATTCGATGGCGCAGCGGTATTTGGGATCCCAGCGCTGCTCGCTGTTAACGTTTGGAGTCAAAGGCGGATTCGAGGCAGGGAAGAAGTGTTTCAACGCTTTTCACCTGTTCAAGCGCATGGTGAATATGGGGGATGCTAAGTCGCTCGCGTGTCATCCTGCCTCGACCACTCACCGGCAACTGACTCCCGAAGAACAGCTCAAAGTTGGTGTCACCCCGGAGATGATTCGACTCAGCGTGGGAATCGAACACATAGACGATATTGTCGAGGACCTTAGTCAAGCCCTCGAGCAAGCCAAAGAGACCACGGCAGAGGCGGTCGCGCTCACTATCGGAGGTGTCGAATGCCGTTGATTGTGTGCGGGGATCGTGTTCCACCTCGCTGGGCAGAGAGAAGCAATCGGCGCCGCGTTCCGCCCATTGGGGAAACTCACCCCGGTGAGAGTACCTGCATCACCGTAGGACTCATCAACAATATGCCGGATTCCGCTTTAGAAGACACTGAGCTACAGTTCTTCGACCTCCTTGACAGGGCGTCGGGGAAGACTGCCGTATTTATCAGGCTTTACGCCTTATCGGGAGTTCCTCGCAGTGATCGTAGCCAACCGCATCTGAAAAGATTTTATGTTGGACTTGAACAGCTGTGGGAGCGCCCCGTGGACGCTCTGATCGTAACCGGAACCGAACCGCAACGAGCAGATCTGAGAGAGGAACCGTACTGGGGAGAGTTGGTCGATGTGTTCGACTGGGCTCAAGGTAACACCATTTCTATTGTCTTGTCATGTCTGGCTGCACACGCCGGAGTCCTGCACAGCGACGGAATTCAACGCCACCGCCTGGACGACAAGCGCTTCGGTGTCTTTGAAGCGCGAAAGGTTCACGATCACGCACTCACGGCCGCCATATCCGAGCCAATCCTGTTTCCACACTCTCGCTGGAATGATCTCGACGCACACGAGCTCGGCGAATGCGATTACAGCGTGCTTACCTATTCCGATCAAGCGGGTGTCGACACTTTTGTCAAAAAAAAGCAGAAGAGCCTGTTCGTCCACTTTCAGGGTCATCCGGAATATGTTGCCCATACCCTGTTGAAGGAGTATCGGCGCGACATCAAACGATTCTTAAAAGGCGAGCGGGATAGTTATCCTTCCACGCCGCAAGGATATTTTGATCCGCAAGCAAGCACCAGGCTTGCCGTCTTCAAGCAGCGGGCAGCCCGAGATCGGCGGGAGAGCTGCATAGCGCATTTTCCTCAGGAGGTCGTCGAACGCGTCCAGAGTACCTGGCGAGCATCGGCAATTTCTGTGTACTGCAATTGGTTGCAGTACATCATCTCGCAAAAAGGTGAGGTCGCGGCATTCACCTCAATGGCAAGGGCTTACGAAGGGTCCGGCCAAGCACGGGCCGCCATGCTGCATTAAGTTGCAGCGAGCGGGACAGTTGGCTTACAAATGGGTTTTCTCGAAAAGAGAGTCACTGCAGCACTATTATCGGCCATTCGAATTCAGCGCCAGACACGCTCCCATTCGAGCGGGCTGCGCCGGGCCGGACACTCGCGCGTACCTCGATCTGCACGGCTTCGCGAAGCACTATTTTCGGATTTTACCGGGGTCGCAGACCTGAAACGAAGCTGGGGCTTGACGCCCGATTCTCTTGAAAATTGGGAACGCTTTTGGCGCCGCAATCCAGCATTGCAGCGGATGGAGACCCAACCTCCCATGGGATGGGTGCTGGAAAGCGACGGTGAAATCGTAGGATATCTTGGCAATATCTCGGTGCTCTATCAGTATGGTGATCGGCAATTAACGGCCGCTATCTCCCATGGTATGGTGGTGCGGCCTGAGTACCGCGCCGCAAGTCTGAGTTTGGTGTCGGCCTTTTACCGGCAAAAGGCGGCTGATCTATACCTTGTCACGACGGCCATCGAGGCAGTCGGAAAGCTTGCGCGAGCCTTCAAGTCGCGCGCCCTCCCCCAACCCAATTACGATTCGGTGCTTTTCTCGGTGGTCGAGCCCCATGCCTTAGCCAAAGTGTTAATGAAGAAATTGCGAGAAGGAC
>JAFATF010000090.1 GCA_019244045.1 Acidobacteriota bacterium | reverse complement strand
CCCGACCTTTCCCTCAAACGTGGTGTAAACAAATACGAAGTAGGTAATGGCAAGGGCAATGCCTGGCAGCCACCAATAGAGACCAATCTTCAATAGATACGCACTGGTCGCTGCGCTCTCAATGGTGAGGCTGTCGACACCATTGCTTGCCGGGAGCACGGTCGGATACAGCCCAACTGCGGCCCCAGCTAGCATGGCAGACAAATAAACGCTCGAGGCCAAAAACGCTAGGCGCTCACGCGCACGGACAATGGCCCATAGCATTAGGGACAAGCTGGACGCAACGAAAACCGGAATGGCAAACCAGATAGGATACTTGAAATAGTTCTGCATCAGCTGCGGTCGGACTGCTGCGGTTGCGACAAGCGAGGCAGCGGTCAAGACCACTAAAAGTGGACTCAATAACAACGAGCTACGTCGTACCCGCTCGGCCAATTCACCAGAGTTCTTCAGCCATAAATAAAGCGCTCCATGAATCGCGAGCGCCACTAGGGCAACGACGCCGGTCAATAGCGTGTACCAATCGAGAATTCCTGGATTAGGGCTGACCTTCCAATCGGTCCATAGAGCCTCGAAAAAAAGGTGATCGCGTCCCATCGGCACTCCGCGCATCACGTTACCCAGCGCGGCCCCGAAAAAGATCGCGAGCAGTACGCTTGAAATCATAAAGAGTCCGTCAAAGAAACTGCGCCAGACAGGCGTCTCCAGGTGTGCGCGGAACTCGATGGAAATGGCTCGCATGATGAGCAGCCAAAGCACGATCGTCAGCGGCAGATAAAAGCCGCTGAAAGCGGAGGCGTAGAGGAGGGGAAAGGCAAAGTAGATCGTTCCTCCACCGGCAATGAGCCAGACTTCATTGCCATCCCACACTGGACCGATGCTGCGCAAGATTAGGCGGCGTTCCTCGTCGGTACGCGCTGCCCACAAGTGCCATGCCCCTGCCCCGAGGTCAAATCCGTCCAGGACCACGTAGGCGGTAATCATAAAGGTGACCAGTATGAACCATACGGTGGCCATGGTTTTATACCTCCTGAGTGCCGTGCGGTCGGGGCAGCGATACCGGCCGCTGGGGCAAAACTCGCGGCCCTTCTGCAATCGTGTGCTGTATCAAGAACAGGAAGAAGATGCTCAAAAGCGTATAAAGGCCCATGAAGCCGAGCAGGGTAAACCATGCGTTACCGATCGACACCATGTGCGAATACCCGGCGTTAGTGCGCAGCAAACCGTACACCAACCAAGGCTGCCGCCCCACTTCGGCCGACACCCAGCCGGCAGTATTCGCGATGTAGGGAAGAGGCACGCACAGCAGCAGCAACCACAGCGCCCATCTGGTATCGAAGAATGTGCCGCGCCAGAGCAGAAACGCACACACGAGCATCACGGCAAGGAATACCGTTCCGAGCCCTGCCATGATGTGATAGGCAAAAAATAATAGTGCAATGTCCCCCGGCCAGTCTTCTCGCGGAAATGCGTTAAGCCCCTGTACTTCTGCCGTGAAGGTGCCATAAATAAGGAAACTGAGCGCCCGATTCACGAGCAGGGGGTTGTCAATGGTTTCGCTTTGCGGGTTAGGCTGCCCGATCACCACCATCGGCGCACCGCGCTGAGTGTTGAACAAGCCTTCCATAGCGGCGGTTGTAATCGGCTGGTTATGCGCCAGGTAGCGCCCGTGAAGGTCGCCGGAAGGAAATATCTGAAAGGCACTGGCCATTAAACCTGCCACCACTCCAATGTGAATGTAAATGCGCGCTTGCTCGCGGTGCTGGCCATTCAGCCAGTAGAAGGCTCCGAGCGCCGCCATGACAAACGCGCCAGTGATCATCGCACCGCTCATGGTATGCAGATACTCGAGGAGCGCCCAATGGTTGAGCAGCACACTCCAGAAACTCGCAGCCTGAAAGGAGCCATTCGGCAGACGCGCGTAGGCGACCGGATGTTGCATCCAGGCGTTGGCCGCGACAATAAAGAATCCTGAAAGCCACGAGCCGAGAAACACTGCAAAGGCGGTGGCCCAATGCCCTCGACGACCCAAACGCTCTTCGCCGAATAGCAATAGGCCCAGGAACGCGGACTCCAGAAAAAATGAAAAGACACCTTCCATCACGAGCGGTTGTCCCAGCA
This sequence comes from Acidobacteriota bacterium, assembly GCA_019244045.1. Lineage (GTDB taxonomy): Bacteria > Acidobacteriota > Terriglobia > Terriglobales > Acidobacteriaceae > Gp1-AA122. Next base: position 675 of record JAFATF010000090.1, on the reverse strand, counting down.
CGCCGCCGGTCAGACGGGAAAACTCCGACCAGTTTGTGCCGAACTGAAATTCCAGCGGAATGCCGGTGACGACCCCGAGCACGAAGTTGAGTCCCAACACTCGCCCCCAGAACCGAGCTGCAGTGTCATAGCGTTCGTCCTGGTTCCGCATTGCGATTGTCTTTAAAACAACAATGAGCGGTGCCAGTCCCATCGTGAGCTGAGGGAAGATGTAGTGGAACATGACCGTGAAAGCAAAATGTACGCGATGAATGGTCAGGGCGTTATCCATGAGTAAGCTCCGCTGCGCCAGCCTTCGCGCCGTTCGTTTATCGCGAGGTGTTTGAGTCCCGGGTGCGTGCTTTCATCCCCTACCCGGCAAAAGAACAATTATATTCAGCGGCCCGCCCACTCTAGACGGGCGCTCTCAAAGGCTTCTTGCTTGTATGTTTATAGCGGAGGAATGTTCCGTGCACTTTCGCGATCAGTAGAAGCAGGGTCCCGCTAGGCGACGGCGATTCGCCTGACCAGGTCCAGCTGTTCCGCTTGGCTCTCCGCGCCAATGGTGAATGCGTCCAGGACGTCCAGCGAGAGGGCGTATCTCAACGCCGTGTCGGGGCGATGTCGGAGATCGCCTTGTCCCAAGATTTTCATGCCAATGATTCCCTTTCCCGCCCCGCGCATCTGGCGCAGAAC
>JAFATF010000085.1 GCA_019244045.1 Acidobacteriota bacterium | reverse complement strand
CGGCCAACTTTGAACCCAGGACATGATCAACCCGCTGTGCCGCGCCGACACCGCGAGCTCGCGTGTCCTGCCCCTGGCAAAGACACCTGTGATTCTTTCTTCTTGAACCGTGCCATCGTCCGGCTCAACCTTCAGCACTACTTGGTGAGCGCCTGAAGGGACGGGGAACACCTCCGACAGGCTGCCTTCCACGGTTTCTCCAAATATTGCGTATTTCTTTTTGGAGTACCCCACGAGCTTGCCGCAATATCGATTGTGCCCATCGATTTGTACCGTGAGCTGGGCACTACGGAAACCATGGTGCACGCGAAGCTGCAAGCTGGAATCGGCGGCTCCTAAAGCATGGCGCAGACCCAGCCAGCAGGCAGCCAGAAGAAAAATTCCAAGCACAACTCGTGCCTTAAAAGGCAGTGCCCGCCACCAGCGGTCGATGCGACTGGCAAATGAGCTGAGATGAAGGCGGAATGGTGCGAGCTCGTTCTCACCCATGGATGTATCTATTCTCGCCCGGGCAGAGATACCTGCTCTAGTTACGAAAGTGACGCGCTGGTCCCTGCTTGTGACATGCGTTGGCGAGCGGTTCGGCAATAGATTGCGATTTCAGCTATGACATCCCGAGAGCCTCACCGGAACTGGATCAGGCGGGCGCAGGCTCGTATGTTTTATAAGCCTTCCATGGATGAGCCGTACGGCAGGAGGCTACCCCGGTCCTACAAGCACCATGGCGGCTCGTCAATGTCAATGCTTTTCCCCGAACTGCCGAGCAGTCTCAGGGTGGCTGCGATACCGGTAATGTGCCTCGCTTCTCAGGCTCCAATTGGAAATAGGAAAGCGAACCCGCGGTGCCAGTGCCCGGCCGCGTGACGATGACCACAACCGAGATGAACAGGCCGCCCTGCGCCCGCCCGGCGATTACTGCTGATTTTTCCTAGGCACACGGAGATCGCGGCCCGTCATATCTTTGGGCTGCGCGATACCTAGCATCCCGAGCACAGTGGGCGCGATATCGCGCAGCGAGCCGTCGCCACGCAAAGAAAACTGACGGGCATTTTCTTCCGCCATAATGAAGGGAACCGGATTTGTGGTATGGGCGGTATGCGGGCCGCCTGTTACCGGATCGATCATCATCTCGGCGTTGCCGTGGTCGGCGGTAATGAGCATGGCTCCGCCGCTTTGCCGCAGGGCGCTTTGAATGCGGCCCAGGCAAGCGTCTACCGTTTCCACCGCCTTCACCGTGGGCTCGATTTTGCCGGAGTGGCCTACCATGTCGGCGTTCGCAAAGTTGACAATGATGATATCGAAGGCGCCGTCCTCAACTGCACTTACCACTCGATCGGCAATTGTCATGGCACTCATCTCAGGCTTCAAGTCGTAGGTGGCGACCTTCGGGGAAGGCACGAGAATGCGTTCCTCGCCGGGAAAGGGTTTTTCCACGCCTCCATTAAAAAAGTAAGTGACGTGAGCATATTTCTCCGTCTCTGCCACACGCAGGTTGCGCAGGTTCATCTCGCTCATAACGTTGGCCAAAATGTTGTCGAGCGATTCGGGGCTGATCACAACCGGAAGGGTGAAATTGCGGTCGTATTGCGTCATGCAAACATAGGCGAGATTGCGGGGAGCACGATGGCGGGGGATCGCGGCCTCAAGTTCGGCAGCCCCGGCCAAATCAACTCCCCCCTGCGGGTTCAATCCGCTGTTGCGAGTTAATGCGCGCGTAATTTGCCGAACGCGATCGGCGCGAAAATTGAACGAAATGCAGGCGTCATGATCATGAATAGTCGTCAGGGGTTCTCGGCGCCTGCCTGTGCAGACGAAGGGAAGCACAAATTCGTCGGTCACTCCCTTGTTGTACGATCCCTTGATTGCTGCCACGGGATCTATATACTTGCCGCCTTCGCCGTTCCCGCAGACCATAGGCTCGAATGCCTTGGCGATGCGTTCCCAGCGGCGGTCGCGATCCATGGCGTAATAACGGCCACTCACGGTGGCGATTTTTCCGCAGTTGTACTCCCGCATCTTTCGCTGTAACTCGTCGACATACTCAGCACCGTTCGTAGGAAGTGTATCGCGGCCGTCCATAAAGGCGTGCACGAAAACCCGCTCGACGAGGTTGTGTCTTGCCATTTTTAGCAGTGCATAAAGATGGCTTTTATGCGAATGGACGCCGCCGTCGGACACCAAGCCGAACAGATGCAGCTGCCGTCCTTCGACGCGGGCATGCTTCATGGCAGCAAGCAGTGTGGGATCAGAAAAAAAACTGCCATTTTCGATCATCAGATCGATGCGGGTGATATCCATATGCACAATGCGTCCCGCCCCGATGTTTAGGTGTCCCACCTCGCTGTTGCCCATTTGCCCGTCGGGTAGGCCCACGTAGTGCCCGCTGGTATGGATCAGGGTATTGGGGTACTCGCGTAGCAGGTGGTCGTAATTGGGTTTACGCGCCAGTCGAATAGCGTTCGCTTCTGTCCGGGGACTGTAGCCCCAGCCATCAAGAATGATGAGGATCAGCGGCTTGGGACGTGGCATAGGCTCCGGCTTTTGGGGCTCTTGGCGATAAAGCTTGAGATTCCATTATGGATGAGCTCAGGTCGTCCGCTGGGGACCCTTGATTGTGCCTTGCGGTTTGGGTGTGCCATCGTTTTTCGGCCGTGGCTTCTGCTCGATTCTTTCCTCGACCCGCTGCATGACTTTGTCCATCTGCTGTTGCATGCGAGGGTAAGCGGCCTGGATGCCTTCGGAAGTCATAGCCGGCATTTCCTGCATGAGCTTTTGCCCGGTGGGAGACGCATAGAAGGCAATCATCGCATCGACGTCGGGCCGGGTAAGATGCTTCTGGTACACCGGAATCATGTCATCGAGCATGCCGTCGACTGGAAGATCCTTCATCGACTCGAGGATGAAGTCGTCCATCTGGGCCATTTCCTCGTTTGTCATCTGCGGATATCGCTTCTTCAGTGTCTCGCGAACAATGGACGACTGTTGTTTCATGACACCTTCCATGACCGAGCGCATCTGCTGGCGAATGTGCATGACTTCGAAAAGCTTCATGATTTGGTCGCGGCTAGCCTCGGGATTTGAGGCCAGGTGCTGACTATGCGCAACCAGGCACGCCAATAGCAGCACTAGAATTAGTCGCCGTGTCTTCATACCACCTCGCATAAGCAATGCTGCACCTACAGGCGCAGGAGGCTTGCCCCGCCTTATCAAAAACCATTCCGCTCGCCGAGGTAAGTTTCGATGGCCTGTTGGAACCTCAGCCTGTGTGGTTAAGCGCTCCGCCCCCCAGGAATCTCGCGGCCTCGCCGAGTTGTTCTTCAATCCGCAACAGCTGATTGTACTTGGCAATACGATCCGTACGGGAAGCAGATCCGGTCTTGATCTGCCCGGCGCCGGTAGCGACCGCCAGATCGGCGATAAACGTGTCTTCGGTTTCACCCGAGCGGTGGGAGATGACCGACGTATAAGCATGCCGGCGGGCTAGATCTATGGCATCGAGAGTTTCGCTTACGGTACCAATCTGGTTCACTTTGATAAGAATGGAGTTGGCGATGCCTTCATCGATTCCCCTCTGGAGGCGCTCGGTATCGGTGACGAAAAGGTCATCGCCAACCAGTTGCACCTTGTCCCCGATTTGGTCGCTGAGCATCTTCCACCCCTGCCAATCATCCTCGGCGAGCCCGTCTTCGATAGAAACGATAGGGTAATCGCGGGCCCACTTGGCCCAGAAGCGTGCCATTTCTTCCGAGCTCTTCGTGGACTTGTCGGACTTTTTGAAGACGTAGCGCCCATCTTCATACAACTCGCTGGCTGCCGGATCGAGCGCAAGCGCAATCTCCTCACCCGGCTTGTAGCCGGCTTGCTGAATGGCTTCAAGGACGACTTCAATGGCTTCGACATTGGACTTCAAGGAAGGCGCGAAGCCGCCCTCGTCGCCCACCCCGGTGTTATAGCCGCGGTTCTTCAGAACGCCTTTCAGGATGTGGAAAACCTCGACGCCCCAGCGCAGCGCCTCGGAGAACGATTTGGCGCCCACTGGCATGACCATGAACTCTTGGAAGTCGACGTTGTTGTCGGCGTGCGCCCCGCCGTTGAGGATGTTCATCATGGGTACGGGCAGCACGTTGGCGCCTGCGCCGCCTAAATAGCGATAGAGCGGCACTCCCAATTCCGCCGCGACGGCTCGAGCAGCGGCCATGGACACGGCCAAAATAGCGTTGGCGCCAAGGCGGCTCTTATTTTCCGTGCCATCGAGCTCGATCATCCTTTGGTCGAGGAGGCGCTGGTCCGAGGCATCCATATCGGCGAGCGCGTCGGCAATAGCACCGTTGACGTGCGCGACTGCCTTCAACACTCCTTTTCCTTGATAGCGCCGGCCATCTTCATCGCGCAGTTCAACCGCCTCGTGCTCGCCCGTAGAAGCGCCGCTGGGCACGATTGCCCGTCCGCGTGAGCCACTTACAAGCTCGACCTCGGCCTCAAGCGTCGGATTGCCGCGCGAATCAAGAACTTCGCGTGCTGTAATGCCGCCGATGTTGCTCATCGTTTCCTCCGTGGACCTGAATGGGGCTGTGGTTAAGGTTGCTACAGAATGAAAAGCCCCGGCCCGTCAGACAACCCATGCCCGTTTAGGTTGTTCCCATGCAATCATCTCTGAAAACGCCGATTATAGCGGGATCATTGAGAATTCTGGAGCCCATGTGCCCAGGCACCGCGGGTCCATGGACTTTTTCCCGTGCCTCGGCTGGTTCGAGGCGCCTTTCGACGATTGAGACCTGCTTCGGGGTGCTCTAAAGTCGGAACGATGCAGGATCGCACGCAGACGTTGTGGGTAGGCTCGCTTGCTCCCGATTTTTCTCTGCCCGCAGGCAATCGCGAGGCTGAATTTTCGCTGCGAACACTTCTTGAGGACGGAACGGTAATCCTCGAATTTGTGCGAGGGACTTGGTGAAGAAACTGCGTAAAACGTATGGCTCAGTTTGAGCCCTTGGCAGAGGAGTTCAAGAAAATTGGAGCCCAGATGGTGTTTGTCGCTGCCGAGAAACGTCAGGGTGTGCACAAACCCGGACGATTTCTTGCCCGACATCCCATCTCCTATCCGTTTCTGTTGGATGAGGATCGCAGGGTCACCAAAGCCTACGGGCTTTATCACGGTATGGGTCTGGCCGCCTTTCGCATCGCGCATCCCGCTACGCTGGTCATCGACCGCGAATCGCGGGTGCGATATGTTTATCGCGGAGATCACCAACTGGACCGGGCTCCGCTCGCCGAGGTGCTCGAGGCGGTGAGGAAGCTCGCAGATCGCAAGATGGAATATTGATGAAAAAGCGGATCGGGACCGATGAAAAATATTTTGTGCTAGCATGCACATTCCTAAATCGCTATCAGCGCGATCCTGCCGGCGGGACCTGCGCTGAAGATGAAATTGCAGACCACCTTGGCCACCTTCACCCGCGAGGCGGGATACGGTTTCCCGCCTGGGTCTCGGAACCGGTTTATGCTCAATGGCAAGACCATGAATTCCAATCGGAGCGACGGCGGAGGGACGCGTGATCACCGTCAGCGAGCCACGGCGAATTGTGGGCCAACCAACGACGGCTGTGTTTCCTCAGACGCTGGTCTTGCCCAACGGCAAGCGATACACAGTGCGTGCCACATTGGTAGACACCAGCTCGCAACGGAACTGACATAACCGAAGAGGGACAAATAAGGGTGCAGGACACGACGGCGACGATTTGAAGGAAGCCGGGGGTCGCGACTGGCGGCGCCATGGTGTTCGGTCTTGCTGGCCCGGGCAAGGACGTGGGGGAACAGAACTGGTGATGGAATTGAGCCACCCGCTGGCGTTGAGCGCAGCAAGCTTCGCCCATAAAGGCAAAATTCGTTCCTGGGTGGATCATGGTCCAAGGTATCTGCCTTTGGCCTTACCTTTCTCTACGCCAGCCATGTCTAGGCCGCGCTAGGTGGAAAACAGCGGCATCAGCACGGAGGGGATCCGGCACAGAGTGTCAATATGCCGCGGCCGCCAGCTCATTTTCACCGACCAGCTGCAACTCAATCCAGCCTTCCAATGGTAGGGCATCGATGGGAAGCCTGTGCTGCCATATGCTGAAGCGCAGTCGTAAGCGATTTACGGACGGCACCTGCGCGGCTGCGGGTGAAGAGGGCAAAAGGCAGGCCAAGGGCAGCTTAAATTCGAAGTTGCGCAAAATAACGAGTTTGATGTCCGCGTACTCCCTACTAGCCTCCGTGGGGGCGAGAACTTCTTGATCCTCCCCGCAAAGCCTCCAACTCTGGATCATGCGTTGGTCGACGTGCACGTCGAGGCGCAGAGCACGGCACGGTAATTGCATTTCGGGCGGAAAGGACTCGATATTCACCAGTAGCTCGAAAAGCGAATCCGGGATACCTTCCGCAAAATCCAGGCGGCCATAGAGATTGGTGCCGTCGATTCCGGCGTACACGGAATCCAGCATAAAACTCTTCCCGTGCATCGAGCCGGAACGCTGGTCGGCAGTGTACATGGCGGCCCCAATCCATTCAAAGTAGCGCACGAGGTCTCCTGAGACCGTGGGGTGAATATAGGCGGTTTGCGGGACAAAGGAGGGCCGGGCTTCACCGGCAATGATGGGCTGGGCGAGATATTCGGGTGCGGTCGCTCCTAAAGCCTGATAAACATTGGAGAGGTGCTTGCGATAGAGTTCATCGAATTCCCGGTCATTTGCCGAGTGATGCTCCGGACCATACCACCAGTTCCAATCACTGCCCTCGGCTATCAAGAGTTCTTCATACGCGAGCTGGCGCTGATCATCTCCGGCGCGGCCGGCGTTTTGAGCATAAAAGTTGCGGGCGTGATAGAGATAGTCCCAGGCGCGATTGTCTTCCGGAGCTCCGATCCAGACATTGAAGTTCGCATTGATCCAGGACCCGGGAACGATGGATGTCAACCGCGGTTTTTCGGTTTGCCGCAGAATGGCCTCGGAAACCGTCACCGCCTCGATTCCCGGGGCCTTCTGCAAAGCATCGTAAAAGCGGCGGAGGAATTCGCGGCCCGATCTAGAGTAATACTCCCATGCGTTCTCACCATCGAGAATAATTGGCACTAAGGCATCCAGGCCCTGGTCCAGCAGCGGCTGCGCCGCATTTCTGATGCTCTTGATTAGGTGGGCAGCGGCTTCTTGGGCCGCCATCCCGGAGTAGACGAAGCCAATCAGGTCCGAGAGAGTGTGATCGCGGAAGATAAGGTCCATCTGCGCGTTTTGCCTTTCGTACCTATAAACCGTATACAGCTTCCGGGCAGAGGTCGCATCGAGTCGACCTTGACTGTCGCGCGCGAAGAACGTAGCCAGGCTGCGACCAAGGACACCCTCGTCGCTGGCCATCCACTCGATACCTAAGCTGCTGGCGATAGCGAGCACCTCTTCGGATAGGCTGCCTTCTGACGGCCATACGCCGCGCGGCCGCACCTGGAAGACCTGCTCATGAAGTTCCAAACCGCGCACCAGTTGCTCACGCGCATCTTCGGGATACTGAAAGCGATTCTGGGGCAATGGCAAACGGGGCGAGGAAGCTGCGCCCAGGTTGGTATCACAAAGTAGCGGCAGAATTGGATGATACAAAGGTGATGTGGAGATCTCGATTAGGCCGCGCTGGGCGGCCGAGGCATGCGCGGGCAAAATCTCTGCCAGAAACTCTCTCTCTGCCCGGATCACAAGCTGCTGATCTTCGAGCGTGTAACCGTGACCTTTGGCGATGAGGTCTCGAATTTGCGGCTGGTCGAGGAAGAACTCGTCGAACCAAGCAAGCTGAGAGAGGACTTGGAGGTCGGTGAAATCCTGTGCCTGAAAGAACTTTTCAGCTCTTTCGGGCGAATTTCCCGAACCGCGGAAGCGTTCCCAAAGTTCCTGATACCGAGCATAGCGGCCGATCAGGTGTACGGGATTGGCCTGGAACAAGTAGAGCAA
>JAFATF010000069.1 GCA_019244045.1 Acidobacteriota bacterium | reverse complement strand
ATCCAGATTCCGCCAGACATCTCGTCGTTAAGCGAGAACGATTCGGCTCTGGCATGGGAATGGCGCCTGGCGACGCGCCATGCCTTTCAGGAATGCTTAAGCCGCGGCTTCTTGGTTTCCGATTTCCTGCGGGCTGGGTCCCCAGATAAGCCGGGCACGTATTTGCTCGAGCGCTCCTCGATTGCCCAGGGGTGAGCTTCTGTTGCGGCTAGATGCGCAGCGGCTGAGGGCCTTTCGCGATTACCTGCCGCCAGTCAGCAATTTCCCGGTGCCGCGCTACGCGCCTATTCCGGCTCGGCGGCGAGTTGAGGGTCGGGCAGCTCGCCACTGAGCTCCTTGCCTCTCTTTTCACGTGCCGCGTTCATCATGCGCGTGTAGGTTTCAAACTCGGCCTTGGCCTTCTGGCGCTCTCCCAAGCGTTGAAAAATCTGCCCGCGTAGATTGTGCACGCTGTAATCGGAAGGGGAGAGCTGTTCGGCAGCCCGCAACGCGGTCAACCCCTCCGAATACCTGCCCTCTTTGACATAAACTTTCGCCAAGCCTATGTGCGAGCTGACCAGCTTGGGATCGAGCCGCAGTGCTCGGCGAAAGTTCTTCTCAGCCTCCTCGTCCTGCTGTTCAAGGGCCTTCACCGTTCCCAGCTTGTCATAACTGAAAGCGCTATCCGGCTCGACGGCAATGTCTTGCTCAAACTCCGCTGCCGCCCGCTCATAGTCTTGCTTATTCAAGTACGCCAGGCCCAAATTAAAATGCACAAAGGGTAGCTTTGGATCGGAGCCTGCGGCTGCCTTGAGCTCCGCAATAGCTCTGTCGTTGTCACCGTTATTGAGATGCGCCTTGCCCATGATCAAGTGGAATTCAGGAGTGTTCTGGCCGACTTCTGTCAGGCGTGAGATTGCCCGCTCATCGAGTTCTCTGCGTCCTGCCTTGTGGGCGGCAATGCCCAGCACGTAGAGGTAATTCATATTCAGCGACTGCTGTCCCCAAAGCGGCTCGAGCGCGCTGGCCGCCTGCTGGTACCTTTCTGTGAAGAAGTAGCACAGGCCCAGCAGGTAGCGCGCCTGCGCCGAATCGGGCTGATCACGAACTACAGACTCGAAGGGGGCGATGGCCGAGTCAAACTTGTTCTGACGATAGTAGGCAAGCCCAATATTAAGGCGAATACCGGGTACATCGGGTGCCAGGCGCTCCGCTTTATGGAGCATTCCAAGTGCCTGTTCCCATTCGTGGCGCCGCATGTAGATAACGCCCAAATTGGCATAGCCGCCCGCCGATTGCGGGTCGATTGCCACTACTTTGTGGAACTCGCGTTCCGCCTGGGCGAGATCGCCACGCTCGAGCGCCCTCTGCCCGGCAATAAAGGCTGCCTTGAGGTTTTGCTGCCCGCTTGATTTCAGATTCTGTGCCGTCTTCCCGGTCTGCGCGAGAGCCGGGTACGCGGTGGCCGCACACAAATTCAGGCTGAAACCAGAAAAGATGAGAAACATGGAGACCAAATGCAGCAAGTAAGCCTCAGGTTGACGTAAGTTCCCGTGATGATGTAGTGTCCGCCTCAAGTGGGCGGAATTCAAGGTTGCCTGCGCGGGCTTCGGCAAGGATGCGTCTTGCGGGCGCCGCCTGACCCGGCGGGGAAGGAGTCCGGGTGCAAGAGTCGGAGGATAATCGCAAGTTCTGCGATACACTGACCTCCTTTCCCCCAAATACCATGGCTCAACCACTTCGCTTGAAAACGTCGACCGTGACGATTCGCGATGTAGCCAAAGCCAGCGGCTTTTCTTCGACAACCGTGTCCATTGTTCTGAACAACGCCCCACTGGCTCGTTACATCCCACAGACTACCAAGAAAAAGATCGAGGTGGCCGCCAAAAGACTGGGCTACCGCCCCAACCTGTTCGCGCGCTCCTTGCGCAGCAAACGCAGTCACACGGTGGGGGTCATGGTTTTCGATATGACCGACCCGTATTGCACCCTGGTTCTGCGAGGAATCGAGAATTCACTGTTTCAGTCCGGCTACCTTCCCATCCTTACCGATGTCCACAACGAGCGAAGCCGGTTTGAACGCTATCTTGAAATGATGCTCGACCGCCGCATCGAGGGTCTGGTGGTGCTGGCCAATTGGCTGTTTCTGGATATCGATCTTCTCGCTGATCTTGAACAGAGCAGCATTCCAACCGCCATGATTGGATGCGAGTTGCGAACCGACAATGTAAGTTCGGTGATTGTGGATAACGAACTTGGGGGCCAAACCGCGATCCAGCATCTCTACTCGCTGGGGCACCGCAGAATCGCCTTCATACGAGGGCCCAAGCCACTGTCGGACAGCTCGCCCCGCTGGAAGGGGGTGCGTGCCTTTGCTCACTCCAAGGAATTAGACATCGATGCGCGTCTGGTCATGGACCTGCCTGAGTCGCGCGATCCGAGTTCGAGCTTTGAAGCCGGGCAAAAGCTGACCGAGGAACTGCTCAAGCGTCGCCGCACATTTAGCGCGCTTATGGCCTTCGATGATATGACCGCCTTTGGTGCGATACGCGCGCTGGCTCGTGCCGGCATTGCCGTCCCGGAACAGTGCTCGGTCATCGGCTTCGATGATGTTGCTCCGGCTGCACTCTATACCCCGGCACTCACCACGGTGCGCCAACCGATGGAAGCCATGGGTTCTCTGGCGGTCGGTATCGTGGCCGACGGAATTAATTCTGTGCTCGAAAAAAGGGAGGTGACCGCAGT
>JAFATF010000008.1 GCA_019244045.1 Acidobacteriota bacterium | reverse complement strand
CAGTCGCACTTCTAATCTTCGGTCCCAGCAAACTGGCCGACCTTGGCAAGGGCCTGGGCGAGGGTATTCGCAACTTCAAGTCGGCCGTTAAGGACGGCGAAGAAGGTCGCGAGAAAAAATCTTAAACCCGTCCCCTCCGCTTGTTCCTGGGACCATCCCGCAGGAAGCAGGGAGCCGATTTGTTCCGCCCCGAAGCCGCATTCTGTGAGCATTCCGTACACCAGAGCCACAGGCAAACCTACGACGTTGAAATAATCTCCCTCGATCTGAGATATCCATCGTGATGCGATCCCCTGGATTGCGTAGCCGCCTGCCTTGTCCATGCCCTCGCCCGTACTCGTGTAGAACTGAATCTCCTCTTCCCTCAGGCGTTCGAATGTCACCGAAGTCATTTTTGAGCGAACCAGTTCCTTTCTCAAGACTTCATTCCTCGCTCGGGGAGCAATGAGGCACACGCCGGTCATCACCTGGTGCGTCGAACCGGAGAGCATTTCGAGCATGCGCTCGGCATCGGGTCGGTTAACCGGCTTATTCAGGATCTGGTCGCCCGCCACCACCGTGGTATCGGCCCCCAGCACAAAGTCGTCGAGGTGATGGCCGGCAATGACTCGCGCCTTTTGCGCGGCCAGTCGCTCGACATAAGACTTGGGTTCCTCACCCGGCTTGGCCAGTTCGGGAAGGTGAGTGGGTTCCACGAGGAAGGGAATTTTTGCGTTACGCAGCAGTTGCTGCCGTCGCGGGGAAGCCGAAGCTAGTATCAGCATGGGAAGATTTTATCGGATGCCGCAGGCTCAGCCGACCGGTTGGCGAGGCGGCAGGCAACAGCATAGCCGCGAGGACCAGAATTTCCGCGCTATCGAATGCCTACCAGGCCTCTGACCGATTCGATCAGCCTCGCCGAGTCGTAGCCCACCCCATCCTTGAAGACTGTCTCCACCTTCTCGATATCGTTGATGTCTTTTGAGGGATCGCCTTTGACCACCACCAGGTCGGCCGCACGGCCGGCGGCAAGGGTGCCAATCTTAGCAGCTTCTCCCAGATACTCGGCGCCGTTGGAAGTTGCGATATGGATGGCTTCGAGCGGCGTAAAACCTTCTTCGACCAGCAATTCGACTTCGCGCTGGTCGCCGAAACCGGGAATAACTCCGCCAATGCCGGTGGGATCGAGTCCCGCCAGAAGCAAGCCACCCGCCTTGACGAAGTCCCGTTCGAATTCCATGTCCATCTGAAAAGCCCGCGCCCATGCCCGCTCGGCCATCTGATGAGTCTTGGGATCGCGCCCAGGCAAAGCCAGGCGCACGCGGTTTTCGAGAAATTGATTACGAGCTTCCTCGGACATGACACCGAGAACGCGCTCCTCGAGGGGGGCGCGGTTGGCCACAAACAACTCGAATACCGGCAAGGTAGAGGTCAGGGCAACGTGATGAGCCACCAACTCGCCGATCGTTTGCTGAATGGGAGCGTCGCTGACCTGCATTTTGATGAGCGCGCTGGTCGTTTCAACCAGGTCCGGGCACTGGTCAGGCTTTTTGCCGGGGAAAAATTCAGTGTCCACCACCAGCCCGTGTTCCAGATCGTCGATGCCGAGGGCGGCTGCCTCGCGAAAACCAACCGAACAGAGATGGCCCGTGACCTTTACACCTCGCTTGTGCGCAGCCTGAATGGCCGCTCCGAGGACCTGGCGGGAGATGAAGTTGTAGGCCTTGAAATTGTCGACGCCGCGGTCAACCCAGAAGTTCACGGTATCGATGGCTTGTTGGGCCGTCGTGAGCTCGGTCATCTGTGGCGCCCAGCTCCCCGGCCCTTCCAGATACGGCCCGGTCACGTGCATGTGCGGCCCGGCTATGACGCCACGGTCGATCTCGCCCTTCAGGGCAAGATCGGTATAAGGCTCAATGCTGCCGGTGGTGCGAATGGTGGTTACGCCACCGGCCAGGTAGAGGCGAGGAAAGCTGATCGCCATCTCGTGAAAGATGCCTTCCCCGGCGGGATAGAACATGTGGTCGTGCATGCCAACCAACCCCGGAAGTACGCTGTGGTCGTGGAGGTCAATCACCTCGGCCCCTGGGGGCGTTGTCGCCTGCCGGCTGATCGATTGAATCTTTCCCTCAGAGAGAATGAGGGTTTGATCCTCACGTGCCGCCGCACCTGTCCCATCGATGACACGCACGTGGGTGAGGGCGATCAGGGGCGCATCAATCTTGACGAATTTCCGTACCTCAGGCGAGAGGGTCTGGGCGCTGGCAATCCGTATGGAGAGGAGAAGCAGCAGGGTGAAGGAAAATTGCTGTGCCATTAGGATCCTCGCTTCATAGGCGAAAAAGCGGTTCGATTCTAGCCGATGCCAGTGGGAGAGACGAGCGCCGAGCGCCCTTCTAGCCCGTCAGGGCCGAGAGCGAGCCCCAATTCTTGGCCTGCTAGAATTGCTCTATCCATGGACCGCGCATTCATCCGCAATTTTGCCATCATTGCGCATATTGATCACGGCAAGTCCACGCTGGCCGATCGACTGCTGGAGCTTACTGGGGCATTAACCGCGCGCGAGATGCAAGCCCAAGTGCTCGACGCCATGGACCTGGAACGCGAGCGGGGCATTACCATCAAGGCTCACGCGGTGCGCATGATGTACCAGGCGAGGCAGGGCGCGACCTATCAGCTGAACCTGATCGATACCCCGGGGCACGTGGATTTTTCCTATGAGGTATCGCGGGCGCTGGCATCGTGCGAAGGAGCTCTTCTGGTGGTAGACGCCTCCCAGGGGGTCGAAGCGCAAACTTTGGCCAACGCCTATGTGGCAATCAACAACGGTCTTGAGATCATCCCGGTCATCAACAAGATTGACCTGCAGAGCGCCGATGTTGAACGCACCAAGGAAATGATCGAGGGGGCGGTCGGCCTCGACGCATCCGACGCTCTGCTGATCAGCGCCAAAACCGGTCAGGGCGTTCCCGACGTGCTCGAAGCGATCGTCGAACGCGTCCCCCCGCCGAAAGGACATCCTGAGCACCGGCTGCAGGCTCTCATCTTTGATTCCTGGTTCGATCCTTATCGTGGCGTCGTCGTATTGACACGAGTGTTTGCCGGGACGCTGCGCCAAGGGCAGAAGATTCGGCTGTGGTCGAACGGCCGGGTGTTCGATCTGGAGACCCTGGGGGTGCTCACCCCCAAGCCGGTGGAGGTAGAAACACTCGAGGCCGGCGAAGTGGGGTTTCTCTTTGCCAACATCAAGAACGTGGCCGATACCAAGATTGGCGACACCATCACCGACGATGAGCATCCCGCCATCGAGCCTCTTCCCGGGTTCGAGGAGATTAAGCCCATGGTCTTCGCGGGCCTCTACACGGTCGATGCTCACGAGCACACCGCCTTGCGCGAGGCGCTCGAAAAACTTCGTCTGAATGATTCCTCGTTTTTCTTCGAACCGGAAAGTTCAGCGGCACTCGGATTTGGCTTTCGCTGCGGATTCTTGGGCTTGCTTCACATGGAGATCATTCAGGAGCGACTGGAACGGGAGTTTAACCTCGACCTGATCACCACCGCACCGGGGGTGCGTTACCGGATCACCGCGACCGATGGCAAGCTGATGGAAGTCGACAATCCTTCCAGGTGGCCTGCGCAAAGCCAAATTGCCCGAGTGCAGGAGCCGGTGATCGTGGCCACCATTCTGAGCAATGAGGAATATGTCGGCGGGATATTAAAATTGGTGGAAGAGAAACGCGGTAAGCAGAAAAGCTTCGAATACGTCAGCGCCTCACGCGTGATGCTGCAGTACGAGCTGCCTTTGAACGAAATCGTCCTTGACTTTTACGACCGCCTGAAGTCGGTTTCACGCGGATACGCTTCGCTTGACTACCATCTTGCCGGCTACTGGGAATCGCCCATGGCCAAGCTGGATATCCTGGTGGCCGGCGAAGCCGTCGACGCGCTTTCGCTCATTGTGCATCGCGACTTCGCCTACGAGCGCGGACGCGCCTTGGCAGCCAAGATGAAGCAGCTCATTCCCCGGCAGATGTTCGAAGTAGCCATTCAGGCGGCGATTGGGGCCAAGATCATCGCCCGAGAAACGGTCCCGGCAATGCGTAAGAACGTTCTGGCAAAATGCTACGGGGGTGATATCACGCGCAAACGTAAGTTGCTCGAAAAACAGAAAGAAGGCAAACGCCGCATGAAGCGGATCGGCCGGGTGGATATTCCCCAAGAGGCCTTCCTGGCGGTGTTGAAGGTAGGGGAGGACTCGCCGTAGGCGGCCGCACCACTTACTAGATTCAGTAATTTCCATTAGATACAGATGTTCCTGTATGTGAATATCTCAAAAAAGCAAGCACGCGGCCGCCACTCCGCGTGAGCACGTCACGACTTTTTACCCGCATATTTATCCGCATGTTGCTCAACAACTTAATGGCACCACCGTGCTAGCTTAAACCGGCCGCAGTAAATCGCTTTGCAGTAAACGCGCAAACCACCCTGAATGTTCCACAGAATTTTCCACAGGAGCGCTGATCAAGCCGGGAAGTTAAGCTTGGCTAAATGTATGATGGTCCAGCCAGTTCTGCTGCCGAACTGCCGGATCACCTGATCTGCCAAAAGCTTGGTTCCGGTCATAGTTCGGGCGGGCGCTCGTCGTCGGCGAGCTCCTCGAAGCGAGTGAAAGAGTGTAGGAAGGCAAGATTGATCTTCCCAATAGGCCCATTTCTCTGCTTGGCGATGATGATCTCGGCTCGGCCTTTGAGATCATCATC
>JAFATF010000634.1 GCA_019244045.1 Acidobacteriota bacterium | reverse complement strand
GTCGCCCAAGTTTTTCGCGGGCTGGCGCAAGGCAAACGGAAGAATCACATTATGCAAGAGTCCGGACTCACCGAAAATCAATACAAGGCCGCACTGAGGCGAATCCGGGTAACACTAGCCAAGCGCTACAACGGCATCGGCATAGGAGGGAACCATGGCAGATAAGCCGAGTCACGACCAAGAGCGGGAAAACGTGATGAATCACCTGGCCAATTCCGTGCTTGAATTGTCTGATGAGGAGCTCCTTGCTGAGGCCGAGGGAGCTGCGACGCAGCAGGCTGAACGTACCCGTGCTGTACTTCTGGGTACCGCGAGACTGTTAGAAACCGTGAACCAACAATTGCTGAGCTTAGGTCACACGATTAGTCCTCAGCGCTGGCAGCAGCACGCAGACCGGGGTTACAGGAATCACTGCCTAACCTGTGGCTTCGCCGTAAGTCTCACTCCGGCAGGCGAGATTTGGGGCAACGCATTGGAGGCTCGCTGTCCTCAGGCCGAACGCTCCACGGTCAGAAAACGAACTGCATCAGCAGGCTGAACTGAACCTTGCACAAATCGGCTCAAGTGCGTCACTCCAAAAAATCGCCACGGCGTCCCACACTATGCAAGCCTCCTGGGGAGCGTTGGGCTAGCAGTGATACCAGTGATACCGTTTCTCATGAAAATGGGGCGAATACGCAAACCGCATGTTGCGCTCCCTGTCCGGGCTGCCGCGGCGGTTCCGTCTCTGCTCGGGACCGCTTCTCGCCACTTCTTTATATGAGCTTGTTGTGACTGCTAGCCGCGGGCATCTAAAGCTACTTGCGCCCTTTGAGTCTTACCTGACGAGTCTCTGGCCGGATCTACCGCAGCCGGTATTGCCCCTAGTAACCATAGTTGCGCTCGTGCTGGCTCTCGCCACTGTGCCAAGCTAGGTGCGCGCGCCATCGGTGTCACTCGATCCTGGAAAGATACCGCGCAATTCCCGCCGGTCACCTGGGCCATGTGAATATTGTGTGAAGCGAATCGCTCATCGACCGTGTACCGACGTCTGGAAGCGCTATCACAACCAGAGCTCGACGCCAACATACTCGACGCAGCATGCGAAATCGCGTCCACTCCAGCCCGCAGACGCCCAACAAGTGCTCGGGATCGCTGCCGGAAACTAGATCTTCAACACGTCGGAAGCAATAGAAAGCCAACAGTTCCCTTCCCCGCTTATGCCATTGTCCGCCGTACTTCCGGTCAAGTATCTATTGACCTTTAGTAATCAGGATTTGACCTGATTGAGGGTACTCTGGATATTAAGGAAGATACCCAGCATGTCACGAAAAGTGACCTCAATTCGCTCTTTAGGGACGTGATCATGCTGATCCAAAATCTACTCTCTCACACGTTGGGAACGTCGATGCCGCCGCTTGCTAGCGAGCTGTTAATGGTGCCCCTTGCCGCATTGGTCGCTATGAAAAACCCGAATCACGAAAGTCTCTGGGATGTCGCCAATCGTATCTGCGACCGCTACCTTCCGCAAGTGAAGCAAGACTGATCGAGGTTTCGGCCCCATGATTAGGATTTTGATCGCAGAGGATAATGCAAGCGTGCGGAGTGCTCTTCGGGTCTGCGTCGAACTAAACCCGTCATGCAAAGTCTGCGGTAAGGCCGACAACGGGGAGGACGCCGTCGTGTTCGCAGGGCAACTAAAGCCGGATGTCGTTCTCCTCGACTACGCGATGCCAGTAATGAACGGACTGGAGGCTGCCAGACTGATCTCCTCTTCCCTGCCGCAATGTGTATTGATTTTGTTCACGATCTTCGCCTCTCGACAACTCATCGCTCTCGCACATCAGGCCGGTGTTCGCCAAGTGATTTCCAAGGATGGCGGCAGCATTCACGCTCTCATGCGGGCAATTGACATGATCAGTGGCAAAGCAGCCTGACGCGTCGCGGCATCCAGGAAGTCTTGAGGGCGATGTTTTCGACTGTATCTGTCTGAAAAACCCAGGAGATTCGGTAAGCCAGATGTGCTCGGATTTTACTAAAATCCGCCAACGCGGCGTCGCCAACCCATCTACCCGGAAAACGAATGCGATTCATTGATTTTCCGGGAAACGAGGAGGGGAGGGGACTGCACGATTCTGCATTCGCAAGATGGGCCGAGACAGAGTCCCTGGCAAGAATGTCTAGAATCAAAACGTCTTTTGTTGAAGTCAGAACCATCTTCTAGTTGCAGTGTAGGCCACGGGTCTGACGGGCCGCCCGCTTGGATATGTGAGATATGCTTCCAGGTCGAACGGCTCCATCGCATGTCCTTCCACACTTCTTTTGCGAACGTAGGCACGTGCTACTTTGTGTTTAGCATCGCGACGCTAACATCAGACACAATTCCGTTTATCATTTTTCGAAGTTCTGTTCGCGGATGTCATCCAGTTTGAACCGGCCGGTGAGGTCGGCGTGTGAGGCAAACCGGGGACCGCGACCTAGGCACCAGATCGCCAAACCGGGAATCCGGCGTAGACGCTGTGGCAGCGATCGATTTGCGCTGACTTGCCCCGAGTGAGCCCGCAGGCGCCCCGATGCGAAATTGCTGCTTTAGGGAGTAGCGTGATAGAGAAGGATGCCTTCTCCGTTTATGTTTTTCTCCCGAAGCCGTAGCCCTTATGCTTTGGATATTTCTCCAATTCGGCAGTTCTATTCATTGACCCATCCCTTAAATCAGCCTACTCTTGGCCCATGGCAGCCCCTATTAACGGCCAGACTCTTGGCCATTACCGCATTCTTCAGAAGCTCGGTGGTGGTGGTATGGGAGTTGTGTACGAAGCCGAAGACCTCAAGCTAGGTCGCCATGTTGCCCTGAAGTTTCTGCCTGATGGCCTTGCCAAAGATCCTCAATCGGTGGAAAGATTTCGGCGCGAAGCTCGTGCCGCCTCGGCTCTAAACCATCCGAACATTTGCACTATCTATGAGATTGATGAGGTCGATGGCTGGCTATTCATAGCCATGGAACTTCTCGAAGGCCAAACGCTGAAGCATTTGATCACAGGCAAGCCGCTGGAGGTTGATACCGTTCTCGATCTCGGGATTCAGATCACGGACGCCCTCGACGCAGCGCATTCCAAAGGAATCACTCACCGTGACATTAAGCCTGCAAATATTTTTATAACTGGCAGAGGACAAGCAAAGATTCTTGATTTCGGCCTTGCAAAGCTTTCGCCAGCGGCAGAGCAGCTTTCCTCCGTAGAGGACACCTTAGAAAAAGAACACCTTACCAGCCCGGGCACAACCCTGGGCACGGTCGCATGTATGTCGCCCGAACAGGTGCGGGGCAAGCCATTGGATGGGCGAACCGATCTGTTTTCCTGTGCAATCGTAATCTACGAGATCGTTACTGGCACTTTACCCTTTCGCGGCGACACCTCGGGTGCAATCTTCGACTCTATTCTCAATCGCACGCCTGCCTCGGCCGTGCGCCTCAATCCCGTAATTCCGCCCGAACTTGAGCGCATCATAAGCAAAGGTTTAGAAAAAGATCGAGACGTTCGCTACCAATCTGCTGCGGAGTTAAGGGCAGACCTGAGGCGGCTAAGACGCGACGCGGAATCGGGAAATACTACAGTAACAATAGCGCAAACGCGATTGCATCGGCGACCTCTCGCATTCGTGTTTGGCGTAGCAGCAGTGCTTTGCGCGACAGCAGCGTTAGTATGGGAATTCCGGGCAAGCCGCCCACCTGCACACATCGAATCAATCGCAGTTTTGCCGTTTGTTGATAATAGCCGCGATGCCGATGCGGAGTTTTTGAGCGACGGCATAACCGAAGGCGTCATTCACGATCTCTCCCGTCTACCCGGAATCCGCATGTTGGCAAGAAGCACGGTTTTCAGATTCAAGGGACATCAAGATGATCCTCTGAAGATAGGACGCGACCTTGCTGTCAATGCGGTACTCGCTGGAATTCTAACCAAAAGAGGAGATGCTGTGCGTGTCGAAGCGGAGTTGATTGACGTTCACGATGGCTCAGAAATTTGGAGCAACCAGTACGATCGTCAGTTATTGACTGTTGAGTCTGTTCAGCGCCAAATCGCCGAAGAAGTCGGCTCTAAACTGCACGTAGAAAACACCGGCGCAGGAGCATTCAGCACGGCACACAGACCGACTGGCGACGCCTATCAAGCATATTTGAAAGGACGTTATTACTGGAATGAGCGGACACCTGGTGGCTTGAAGAAAGCTATCGAATTGTTTACCGCCGCAACTGACCAGGATCCAACATATTCACTAGCTTGGTCCGGCTTGTCGGATACTTACGAACTGATGAGCAGATACGGAGTCATGTCACCAGCTGAAGCAAAGCCCAAAGCAAAAGCTGCTGCCCTGAAGGCTGTTCAGTTGGACGATAATTCAGCGGAAGCGCACGCATCTGTGGGGTCAGCGAAACAAGTCGGAGTGGGATTGGGCTCCAGCCGAGGAAGAATACAAGAGAGCGATTCAACTCAACAATGAATGTAGTTGCTGAGAGAGTCACCCGGGCGAAAATCATAAATGTGTTTTCCCGCGCGCTCGATTGAGACGCGGCCCTCCATGTGACACTGCATGCAGATCGCATCTCTGCGATCGGGTGGAAGCTTTGCCGGATTGACGATTGCTGCGCCTTTCATGTGCCCAGCACCCGGACCATGACAGCGTTCACAGCTCACCCCAGAATGTGTGAGGAGGGGCATCTCGTAGCGATTTTCAGTTCCGTTTACTGGCGGTTTCATGCCGCTGACGTGGCAATGCAAGCAACTGGTATGTGCTGGTAGGTTCAAGGGAATTTCGCTCGCATCCTGATAAGCTGGAGTCATATCCCACAGCTGGCGATCTCCGTACCAATTAATCGGCGATTCGAACACAAAACCGTCCTCGACGAACAAATACGTTAGACCACGACGTCCCGAGCCTATGTAATAGAGCAACTCGCGCTGGCCGTGGATTGGATTCTCACCCTTGCGCTCAAAACTCAGCCATACGCGTCCGGAGTCCCTATAAATCCGATAGCGAACTCCAGACCGCTTGTGCATGAAGTCAGCGGGGATCACATTGTCCAGAGATGGGCCGCTGGAATGCGCCATGGGTGTCTGCTCACAGGAACGGTAAATTGACGAGTGGCATTTCAAGCAAGCTTCGTCGCCAACGTATCCATCGCGTGACTTTGCGATTGCTGACCCGCATCGGTGGAAAAGGTTGGTGTCCGTGTTTGCCCATTTTGTGAGGCTGCGAGAATGAAAAAGCCTGCAACCAGCAAGACGCGCGCACGCATACGCAAAGCTTTCCGACCGTCAGTCAAAATGGGAGAAGGCTGCGAAGACACGTTCATGCCCCTCTCCCTAGTGCTCACATTTTAAGGCAAACGGTGGCACGCAAAACGGCGCGGGACCCGCCGGCATCTAGCTGGGGGAGGGTGTATCTTGCGCGCGGGGATCGCCGATTAATGACCGGACCAGATCTACGAGAGTCTCTGGTTCGCCTGAAGGCAGGTTGTAGTCCGCGTCGCGACAGTGTCCTCCTATACGAGCCGTCAGGAATACCACTGGTATTTTGGTATCGCTCGCCTTTATGTGCTCTGCCACAGCATTACAGTCAACTCCATCATCACCAACCAGCACGGCAGCGGAAATTTTTGGAAACATGTGGAACATATCGAGGGCTTCACGTGTTGAATGTGCCGTGAGCACGTTGAACTTCGCCGATTCCAGCACTAGCTTACGCACTGACAAGGCTTGACTCGGTTCTGGTTCGGCGACGAGCAATGTAGGTCGTGGCATGAAAGCTTTGATGCTGCGCCTGCAGTGGCGTTTGTTCGCCGTTCACAGCTCCTCACGATTGTTCAGCATGGCTACACCATTGTGGTTGTGATTGGCTGCAAGCGCTGCGCCTTTCTGTTGGCTCGGGCGTTCTGGCCGTACTAATTGCCGTGCAGCTTTCTTCTTTTGACGGGTGCTCCGGCGCACAAAACAATCTCCGCAACCGGAATGCCCATTCTGGATTGAGACGCTTTTCCGGAACATTCGAATCACAGTCGCCCATCGGCCACCGAGAAAACTCGGCTACGCGCCCTATTTGATCATTTACTCCTGAACTGTGCTCGGAAAGCGCCGCCATCGGTAGCTCGGCTTGCTTGCTTTCGCGCAATCATACGCATCCCGTCTTTCAGGCACTCGGAGGTATTGGTGAAATCCAGGAGACCTCGATTTTGGAACAGAGACAAGCATGCGGCAACTCACATGGGCGAAAGGACCAATCTCTGAGTTGCGGAGCATGGCAGTCGCACGTTTAAGTACAAGCTTTCGTTACCTCAATTAACAAGATCGATCAGGAAAGGTGTTCAGCCACGCCTTTGCCGCCGCTTCTGCCCGACTTCGTCAAACTTTCCCCGCCCGCTTCTGCGTGCTGCCTCATGTGATTCACAGCGTGTGCGGGGCAGTCATCGCGAGCCCTGCGGCCTCAAGCCGATTTGGAAAGGGTCCTTCCGGTCGGCCTTTCCAGCGCCTTGCGATCCCATTTTGCCAGCGTTGCGCCGGCTTCATAGCTAGACTGGCAGAACTCAAGCAGGGTGGCCTGCGGTGAAGGCGAGATTCGCATATCGTCGTACATGAGGATGTACTCCCCGACCTCCGCGTCATAGTGCGCCGCGTCGGGCCGCACCGGCCACTCGCGAAAGCCGGCCGGCTCGGGAGCCGTGTACGAGTAAAAGGCAGCGCCTTTGATGGGGCCGCTGCCCGGCCAGAATCCGACGCTGCTCACCTCGTGCGAATACCCCTCACGCATGATGAGATCGGCGCCGGGTCGCGCCGGTGCGGGTCGTCCCGAGAAGCGAGTAAGAGCCAGATCAAAGGCACCCCAGAAGAAATGAATGGGGCTGCACTTGCCTATAAAACGCGCTCTGAACTGCTCAAAAACGGTTTGCACGCTCACGAGAATGCGCCAGAACCTGTGTGCGGCCTTGGCATCATACGAGGCGTGCACAAGATCTTCATCGAATGGAATGGGGTCGGGTACCTCGCATGGCCTTGGCCAGATCTTCACTTCGATTCCGGCGGACTCGAGCATCTCGATTACGTCACGGTAGAAATCGGCCACCGATCTCGCAGTTAGAGGGATCGCTGTTCGCGTTCCATCGCTGACTTCGAGAACCAGCTGGTGGTCGATAAAATCAAACCAAACCTCGAATGCGCGGGTGCGATACGGAATGGGTGACGTGGTAAGCCCTCGGGCGGTGACATAGAGCGGCACGTTCCACCAGTGATTGACGAGCGGTGTAAGCGCTAGTCGAACCTTGCCGATGACCTGCGTCCACATGTGCAGGGTAGCGTACGTATCCTTCCACTCTTCGAGCAGCAATGCAGGCCATTCCTCGGCACTCAGGGCATCGGATCTCTCAATTGAACCACTCTCCATAGTTTTACCTGCCTTCCACATCCATCATCATGCAACGATGACTCTGCTCCCCTCACTTCTCGGCAAAGCAATACTTTCTAGCTACCGGCGGCCTGACTGGTCTCCAGTTTGCGCACAGGTAATTTACCTGAATCCTAGCGGGCAGGGCGTCCCATAGAAGGCAGCAAGGTAGATGATCAGGTAGGCAGGCACGAACGAACTCTGTTCGTGAGTTCTCCAAAGCCCACCCGCGCGATAGCTCTGCTTGAGCATGCTGCGCAATCCGGCGGGTAAAGGATCTCGTCAACCCTGCGCCCGCCTCGGTCAAACAGCGCAGCCAGGCCGTGCCCGCACGATCGATGGGCATCAAATACAGCCTCTCCTTCGCTCTACCACCAGGATCTCATAGTCTGCGCAGCCATGCGGGCGGGGAGCTTTCGATTGAAGGCTCAGAAAGTTCACAGGCGAGCGCAATTCATCGCAGGGCATGAGAAATTTGTCCCACGTAATGAATTTCTCTAAGGGCCATGGCGGCCAAGGGGACGGCTCTCATCTCTCTCTACACCATGCCCCCGGCTCGCGAGACAATGACCCGTATGCCAGACTCTACTCCGGGGTCGTCATTCTCGCGCTCGAGATTACTTGCGGCAGCGCTTTTCTACATCATACTTCTCACTACCTTCTGGTTGGTCGCGCGGCATTTTTCCTTGAACACGCGGCTCGGCCACATGCCGAGCACCTTTCTGGCATTTGCCTTGATTCTCGGACCTTACTGGTTCTTCGGATTCGGGCTGGCCGGATTCCTTCGCTGTCTTCTGACTCACCGTGCTGCGCGGCTCCTCGCGCCTGGGCTCTGTCTGCTTCCCTATCTGATCTATTCGCTGCCGCGAGGGGAATTTCGCTGGCCGTTCTTATTCGTCTTCTTCTTTCTTCCCGTGGGGGTAAGCGCTCTATTGGAGTCTCTGGCGACGGTAGAGGCTCCCGGCTCTATCCGGGGATTATGCTGGCAGGATGCTGCCGCGCTTGCTCTGCTTGGGCTTCCTGTCGAATTCCATTGGCTTGAGGGAAGCTTTCCTCATCCCGGCTTGACCTCGCTTCCCAAGCTCTTGTTGGTCGACTCAGCTCTTTACGTCTTCCTGGTTGTGCGCCGTACCCAAGACGTAGGTTATGATTTGCGGCCGCGGGCGCGCGATCTTGTTACTGGTATTCGCGAGCTTTTCTTCTTCGCTCCCGTCGTGATCACACTCGGGCTGGCGCTTGGCTTCATAACTCCACATGGCGGGCTGCCTTCATCGACGACGATATTTTCGGCGCTCGTGATCACCTTCTTTTTCGTTGCCGTCCCGGAAGAGCTGTTCTTTCGGGGATTGCTCGAAAACCTGCTCGAGGCTCGATTGGGGCGAACCGGTGCTCTTTTGACCAGCGCCATTGTCTTCGGGCTTTCCCACTTCAACAAGCCCCTTCCGTTTAATTGGCGCTACGTGCTGCTGGCAACCATTGCCG
>JAFATF010000068.1 GCA_019244045.1 Acidobacteriota bacterium | reverse complement strand
ACCTGACCCGTTTCCAGACCAAGCCGCCAGTCTGCTACCGGGCCTCCTGACAGCTACCCGGACCGGACTCACACCGGCAAGCGACGACGAACTTACGACCACAGATCACCTACACCAGGTCACCTCCAGTCTGCTGGGCGCGCGAATAGGGGAGGCTAGTCGTGATGTCCGATTTGCCCACTATATGTGATCAAGAAAAAATGGCTCCTGACCAGCGCTTATCCTGCAATCGGAATCTTCATTTCCCCAGGTCGGCTCGACAGCGATTCCGGGCACGCGAGCCGCGCCGGGCAAGCTCGGCAGACCGTCGCTACGGCCTCGAAGTACTCCGGCCGCTGATCATGGCTCGGGCGGCCAGCGACCTTGGTCCGGTTGGCCCGGAGCTCCCGAGCGAGTGCACCAGCCCCAAAGTAGAGCGTTCCCGCAGGTCATCAGGACGTTGTGTTTTGGCACCGGTCGGTGGCACGATCAGGCTTTGGGTTGTCTTTCCACGAAGCGCTGACCAGGAACAACAGCCCAGTTTGGGGCTGGTGACACGCTCGGGAGCTCCGGGCCTCCTTCCTGTGGTGCCGGGTGGGCCAACTGACGGGGAAGGACGTCGAGATGTGGAAGCGGTGGGCGGGACGATGCATTAGCCACGGCGGAGCAGAGGGAGATCGTGTCAGCGATGAATTCGTTACAAAAATCCAGCTTAATCAAACCCGCCAATGGCCGCCACGTATCAGGTACGGACAGAGGCGTGCCCTTGCTATTATCTCTGCATTGCTAGTCTTGCCCGTGTTTATCTCTGGGTGTCAGGCACCCGAAATCAAGGGTCTTGCAGACGGGATAGCAAGGGAAGCATCAGTCATAGGATGGGGAGCACCAGGCGGCATAGAAGTCCCACCACCAGTCGTCCACAGTGTTGCGCGTTCCATAGGTGTTCCCAGTAGGCAGGTTTTCATCAATGAGCCGAACATGCGTTCCCTCGCTACTGAGGCTCGTGTGTCTCCTGACGATATTGCAACTGCTGCGACCCAGGTCGACCAACAGAGAACTTGGATAATGACCGAAGAGCGGGTGCAACGGATGGAGGCTGCGAAGGAAATTCTTCGAAAAGCTATGGTCGCACTGGCCTGTGATGCTTTAAAGGGCAACGAGGTGACATTCCAGGACTTCGCCGAGCACTTATTCCGGGAGGGTTTTACGAAACTTACTAATACCGAGTTGTACCAGCTGTTCCAAGAAACCCAGTCTTTGATTGACGAACTAGATGCGGCGAATAAAAGTTCTGAATCAAACGATCGCATTCCGGTCGCGTTCTACTGTTATGTCGCGAGCTCTCTGTAGTCTCCCAGTAGTACTCGGCCCCTGACGGGTAATGGAACGAAAGCGTCCCCGTAACGGCAGTACCAGCGCACCGCCCACAAGATCACGTCCTTCGGGTGATGCCGGCCGGAGAAGATGCTCACAGACCCCGGATCCTGCCACACCGGGCATCATCGCCCCGAGTTTGCAACAGCACCCCTGAACGAACCATGCCATGACACCTCACCGGCCGAGGACATCCGCGATCTGCAGACGGCGAAGGCTTGCAGGTTCGGGCCATACCCCCCCACCACCAGCCCGCGCGGATTCCGCAACCTCCGACCGAAAACCACCCTCCCCGCCAGCGCACCAAAACCCACACGACCCGGACCAGGACGCCCATCCGGTCTCAAAAACCGCCAGCCCGCCCCCCGGCACGACGTCGGCAAGAACGCCACTACCACAGCCAAGACAGGTTAAAAGACAAGCTCAGGCCTCTGTGAGTGTCGCTGCGGTGCTCCTGGGTGGAGGACCGCCAGGCTCGGCGCCCGAACATCTCGGCTATCCTTCTACCGTCGTTTCTGACCTGTATAGGTCGATCATGGTCTGAAGGTCTTCAGAAGCGAGGCGATCACTTAGCCGCCGCGAGTGGCTTGTTCTCTTCGAGATGGCCTCTGTGGTTCACCCTGATTTTACGCACCATCCACCAAGAACACAGCAACCTTGCGGAGCTGTTCTAGCAGGTCAGGACGATTCGAATACAGTAGCGTCTTGAGTTAGGCACCGACGATTAGATCTAGAAACTCTTTGAGGCTTGCGGAGTAAGGTCTTATAAAAGGCCGATCTCACGGAGGAACATGCTTGGCCCGGCGTAGTCTTTCCCCGTTTTCCATTCGACAAATCCTGAATAGAAAATTTTCACTTCGTCGCGCGCGCGAGTTATTGATACGTAGAATTTTCGTCGTTCCTCCGCTAGGCATTCTGCGTTGTTGAGCGAACTGAAGAATGGCACACGTTTCTGGTCTACACCGAGTATTAGTACAAGATCAAATTCCAGTCCTTTGCTTGAGGTCATAGTCGTGATCTCTACGCGGTCGACTTTCCGGGCTCGTTCAGCGAGGTCGCGTATGGATAGCCTTTGAAGAGGACCGGATGTCAGCACTTGGGACATGTTTTTGACTTCAATGGCGTCGTCGGCGAGTGTAACTCGCTTGAGCGCTGTGGCTAGTCCTACTTCGAGTAAATCAGTGAGGAGGTTTCTGGCGGGTTCGTCCGGCCTTGTAGCAAAATTCATCATTAGTTCGGTGAGAGCCACGTCTGTTTTGGGTTCCCATCTCTGCCCGATTATAGATTGCCACTGTCGTAGCAGTGCTCCTAGTCGGTAGTTGCTGCGTTCACGCCCTAGCCTGGACCAGGCGGCGCAACCCTCGATGAACGAGGTTACTTGTGTGACTCGGCTTGGTGTCAAGTAGTGAACGCACCACCAGCTTCAACCAGCCTCGACCAGGAATGTGTTGAGGACTTCGGTCGGTTTCTTCCAGTTGAGTGTCTGCCGTGGACGGTTGTTGAGTTCGTCGGCGACGGCGTCGAGTTCGGCCTGT
>JAFATF010000396.1 GCA_019244045.1 Acidobacteriota bacterium | reverse complement strand
GCGTATGGTCTCTTGCACGGCATCGAACTTGCTCCGTAAGGTCTTGACGACGATCATCCATTCCGCGGCGGCTTCCACTTTATCCTGCCACCAGTAGATGGATTCGACGCCGGGCACGATATTGACGCAGGCCGCTAATTTGCCATCGATGAGCGCATGGGCAATTTTTCTCGCTTCTGCAAGCGAGCCGGTATTGCTTAGGACGATGATCTGGTCCGTCATATAAAATCAATTTTTCAGGTTGTTAGTCCCCCGAGTGGCAGCGGGAGATGTCCACCGGCGAAAGCTTAACAGAAGCATACCCTCCTATCGAGTCCGGGTGGAGATTAGACCATGATGGCGCAGATCAAATTCGGGACTTCGGGCTGGCGGGCGATCATGGCCGATGACTTCACGTTTGTTAACATCCGTCGCGCGGTAAACGGAATTGCGCGTTACGTTATTTCGCAGAAACCTTCGGGAGCGCGCGTACTGGTGGGACGGGACCCCCGTTTTCTGGGCGAGACCTTTTGTTCGATTGCCGCTGACATCTTGTCGAGCTACGGTATCACGCCCCTGATCATCACTGAGGCGGCCCCTACCCCTGCGATTGCGCACGCCGTAGTAGCCGAACAAGCTGACGGTGCCATCAACTTCACCGCCTCGCACAACCCCCCGGAGTACAACGGAATTAAATTTTCGACCTCCGATGGCGCCCCCGCTTTGCCAGAGACCACCAAGAGAATTGAAGCCGAAATCGGCGCTCTTGGCTCGAGAAATGATTCGGGTCCAGCGCAGGCTCGGGTAGAAGCAAAGAACCTCGATCCGCGACCTGCTTATCTCGCCCGTCTCAAGGAACTGGTGGATGTGAAGGCTATTCAACAGGCCGGCCTGCGCGTCGCCTTCGATCCGCTGTGGGGTGCGGCGCGCGGGTACTCCGACTCTATTTTGCGCGAGGCGGGAGTTCATGTGGCCACGGTTCACGATTACCGCGACGTACTGTTTGGGGGACACGCGCCGGAACCGGAGGACCACCTGTTGGCGCAGCTGCGCGAAGCCATGCGCGGGACCAGCGCGCAAATCGGTATTGCCACGGATGGAGATGCCGACCGTTTCGGCATTGTGGATCGAGACGGCACTTTCTTCCAGCCGAACTACATTATTGCCCTGCTGTTTGATTATCTAGTTGAGACCCGAGGCTGGAGGAACGGAGTAGGCAAGTCGGTCGCAACCACCAACCTCATCAACGCCCTTGCCCATCATCACAAGATTGAGCTGCATGAGACTCCGGTCGGCTTTAAGTTTGTGGGTGAGCTAATCAAGCAGGATAAGATCGCGATCGGCGGGGAGGAGAGCGCGGGCCTTTCCATTCGCTATCATGTGCCGGAGAAAGATGGTGTGCTTGCTGGATTGCTTTGCGCTGAAATGGTCGCGCGGCGCGCTAAGTCGCTCGGCCAACAGCTGCACGAGCTATTTGCCAAAGTTGGTTCCTTCTACCCGAGGCGGGAAAATTTCCGCTTGACCCCGGAGGTTAAAGAGAAGTTCACTGGAAAGTTGCAGTCCAACCCTCAAGACCTCTCCGGCCAGAGAGTAAAGGAAGTGGTTCGCAAGGACGGGCTTAAGCTGGTCTTCGAGGATGGGTCATGGATTTGCTATCGGCTTTCGGGAACCGAGCCCGTGGTTCGAGTTTACTCGGAAGCTCGCACTGAGGGTGGACTGGAAAAGCTCAGCGCCGCAGCCAAGCAATGGATTTTCGAGTAGGACGCTTGCACATCATTCGCCATCTTCCTCGCCCCGGCAAGGGAATGCGTGCCATCCTCGGTCGCGCTCCCCAGGCCGAGGCTGCCCTCAAGGGTTTGCGCCATCGATTGCATCCTCGCTTAGATCTCCTCTACAAACTTCGCCGCCGACTCGCCACAGCTACAGTTGGTCTGCTTACGGTTTGGCTGTTCCTGCACGTGATGTTCAGCGCCAATGGCATGGTCGCCTACAAACAGAAGCGAGCCGCGGTCGAAATGCTGCGCAAAGATGTCGAATGTTTGCGGCAAGAGAACGATACGCATGCGCAGCAAATCAAGGCACTGAAGAGTGACCCTAAGGCAATTGAGAAGGAAGCGCGCGAGCAGCTGCACTACGCCCGTCCTGGTGAATTAATTTATATCTCGCCGTTGTCCGCGCCGCTCAAGCCGGTAACCAACCCGGGCACCAGTCGTAAGTAGCGGTTCATCTCGGATCGCAGGCGAGGTCGCCAACTCACTCTCCGAGCAGTCCACTCAATCACGAGCGAAGCTGGTACCTATCCTCGCCCGACTGAAGGCTATCGATGACGGCCTGTCCATTCCCGATCATCAAATCGGGAAGGAGGGTGCTATCCGGCTGCAAACCAGACTTCCGAGCTCGGTATCATGCCGACTCCCGTAACCTTTTCCCTTGTTGGGCGGTTAATCTTTATGAGGACACATTCGGCCCGGAGGAATGGTGAAGGCCGAGAGGCAGGAAACTGAAGAACGAGAACTGATTGAAGCCGCGCAGCGGGATCCGCGGAGCTTTGGGGAACTCTATGAGCGCAACTTTGACCGCATCTATGCTTACGTCACTCGGCGGGTGCATGACCACGCAGCCGCCGAAGACATCACCTCGGAGGTCTTTCACCACGCACTCGCACATCTCGGCCAGTTCGAGTGGCGTGGCGTTCCCTTTATTGCCTGGCTTTATCGCATCGCCGCCAATGCCATCGCCGACCGCCGCTCCCAATCCTCGCGTGAGGAGGGCGAACGGGACAAAGAAATCAACGACCAGGCTGCCGTGCAAGAGTTGGAATCGCGTGCGGCGCTCTATCAACTGGTCCGCGGCCTGATCATCGACCAGCGGCGTGTGATTATCGGCCGCTTCGTCGAGGGAAAAAGCCTTCGCGATATGGCTCAGGAATTGGGACGCTCGGAAGGAGCTGTGAAGCAGCTGCAGTTTCGCGCGCTTGAGAATCTGCGCAAGCGCCTGGAGGGTGCGAATGGCTGATGGACGCACTCTGATCGACCAACTTAACGAGGTCCTCGAGTCTATCCTGCAGGGTAGATCGCCCGATTCGCTGTCCGATCAGCTGCGGCCTTTCGCCGAGCTGGCTCGCCACCTGCGCAATTTGCCTCGCGAGGAATTTCGGCAAGGTTTAAAAAGTCGACTGCAAAGGAGATTCACCGTGACAACCGCTACGACAGGTATTCGTCCTGAGTTCCACACCATCACTCCCTACCTTGTGGTTCCCGATGCGCCCGCCATGCTTGGTTTTTTGAAGCAGGCTTTCGCCGCCGAGGAGACGATGCGCCGCACCGGGTCGGCTGGCGTCCACGCGGAGGTGCGCATCGGCGACTCCATGGTGATGATTGGAGGTGGAGGTCCGGGCATCAGCCTGCGTCAGGAGATCAAGCCCATGACAACGGGGATACACCTTTTCGTGCCCGACACAGATCAAATGTATGCCCGTGCATTAGAGGCTGGCGCCACCTCGCTTTACGAGGTTCGCGACATGCCATACGGCGAACGCTCCGGCGCGGTCAGAGACTCTGCGGGAAACGAGTGGTATATCGCGACTGCACAGCGGCGACTGGCCGAAGGCATTCGTAGCGTTAATGTTTATCTGCATCCCTATGGTGTCGACCGACTAATCGATTTCGTAAAACGCGCTTTCAATGCCAAGGAAATTGAACTCCATCGCGCGCAGCCGGGCGGACCTGTAGCCCATGGCCAGGTGCGGATCGGTGATTCTGTCCTCGAAATGGGCGAGGCTCATGGCCAATGGCAACCTATGCCGACGATGCTTTACCTGTACGTCAATGATGCCGATACCCTCTATGAAAAAGCTCTTTCTGCGGGAGCCACTTCCCTATGGATGCCGACCCACCAACCCTATGGCGACCGCAATGCCGCGGTCGAGGACGAATGGGGGAACCACTGGATCTTGGCCACTCATCTCGGGTGAGCGCCGAGATGCTTGCTGTCAACCGTGGCCATTCTTAAAAAGCGACGGCCGTCACCTTTGAGCACAAGGAGAAGTGACGGCCGAGGACCTCAGGGGTGGTTCCCGTTCCTCAGCGGATCAAGCACGCCATAGGTTTTGCTCGGGGACTGGCGGCAAGCATTACTGATAACCGTCAAGCACGCGCGCTGCCCGGCTCAGCGCGCCCGCAAGTACGCCTATCTGCTGGCGCGTCCGATCGAAATCTCCTTGATCGATAGCTTCGTTGACACCGGGAATCACGACCGCCGCATACCCAGTATAAATTCCAGGAGCGTAAATCGAATGCCGATACCAGGGCCGATTCGGCAACCCTTCGGGAATGAGCAGGGCGCGCTCAGTTTGTCGCAGAGCCTGATTTAGCCGGGTTGCTGTTGACCCGATACTCTTCTGTTTATCGAGCATTCTCTTCCCCGCCCGAATTAAGGCTGTGGCGGCCTCGGCGGCGGCCGTAAAGTCGGCCGCTCTGCCTTGAAACCTGGTCGCGGCTTTTCTTTTCGCCGTATCGAGATAAACAGCAATTTCCTTGCCGTATTCCTCGTAATCGTAGGGCAGGATGTCAGCGTCAGCCATGCGCAGCAACTCAAGCCCGTAGATGCGGGCCATTTGCTGTTCATAGACAAAATCAGGATCGGCAAATTTCGTAAACCAGGTGAAGTTGTCGAATACGGAGTGATACACGCCGTAGGGCCCAGTCGAGCTGATGTCCGTCGAGGGTACTCCCAGGCGCTGAAGGAACACAGTGTAATCAGACCCACTGCCCAAGTCGCCGACCGGAACGTCCTTATGAAGTTGGGCAACAGGCAAGCGGCTCGAGTCTCCGATTGCCTCCGAAGGAGTCACCGGTTGCGAGGTGGACTGACTGGTCTTGTTCCATTCCTCGTACACGGTTCCTCCTTTTGGACTCGGTATAACCTTGGTTAGATCGCGAATGAACTGCTTTAGGCTAGGAACGGCGGAGGCACCGAATTTCGGTCCGGACACCGCCACATCCATATTGAAGTAAGCAGCGGCATTAGCTAACTCTGCTGCATACTGTTCCCCCCATTCGGTCGAGCCGATCAGACCCTCCTCTTCGGCATCCCAGCTGCCGATCACAATGCTGCGCTTCGGTTTCCATCCTGATTTGACCAGTTCGCCTAGCCCATGGACGGTTTCCAGCATGGCTGCGGTCCCGCTATTGGGATCGACAGCCCCATAAACCCAGGCATCGCGGTGGTTGCCGGCGACGACCCATTCCTGCGGCACCTCGCTCCCGCGTATCTGGCCGATAACGTCCCAGATGGTGCGGTAGCGGTAATCCTGCCTGAGATGGATCTTGAGCCGGACCGGCCCCGGTCCTAGGTGATAGGTGAAGGGCAACGCTCCTTGCCACTCCCGAGGTGATTCGGCGCCCCCGAGATTCTCGAGGATAGGCCAGGCGTCCTGATAGGAGAGGGGGGTTGTCGGTATCTTCGGAAGCTGAGCGGATTGGTCGGGAGGAATGCGTCTCTCCTCGGCCAGCCCCGGCAGAGAGGCAATACCAGGCGTGGTGGGGTCCCCGGGAAACTCGAACATGTAGCCAATCGAGCCGCGCTGCACGCCCGTATCCGGGCGCCATGGACCCTTCGGATATTTGTCACCCTTTCTCCAACCATCATCGGCTGGATCAGAATAGATGATGACGCCCGAAGCCCCATGCTGCTCGGCCACGTATGCTTTGACGCCGCGGAAGTTCTCTCCATAGCGAACGAGCACAATCCTGCCACGGACATCGACGTTCTGGTCGCGCAGCTTGTCAAAATCCGCAGGGGAGCCGTAATTGGCATAGACGACTTCTGCTTCGACATCCCCGGAGGGCGACATGCCACTATAGGGAGTTATGACCCGTAGATCATCCTGATAACGATCTCCCTTCACCTGCTCGCGCGTGGGCCCATGCATGAGAACCCCACTCGGAGCTGTCACATCAACGCTGATTTCGCCGGGGTAATTCATCCATACGCGATACTCGACACTGGCGGTTTCAAGTCCCGCCTGGCGAAAGCGATCGGCAACATAGGCGGCGGTAGCTTTGTCTTCCGCCGATCCGGCAATGTGCGGCGCCTCGGTGAGTGTCCTCAGATGTTGTTCCGCCAGCTTAGGATCAGGGATCGAAAGAAACCTGCTCTCGATCACGTTCTCCTGGTCGGGGTTGTCAAATCCCGTAATGGCGGCAGAGTTTTTAAAGCGGCCGCCGCTACTTGCGGGTCCAGTTCCACTGCCGTAAAGATTCGCAAAGATAAGAGCGAGAAACAGGCAAGATCCGCCGAGTAATTTGATCATGTTGTTCTTAGCCGGTCTTACGCGGCCCGCAAGGTGCGCAGGCAGTCAAGCAGCTCCTGGACATTCGGCACGTCGCGACGGCCATACAGGCGGCGGAAGGCCAGCGTACCCCGCGTATCGACAATGCACAGGGCCCGCTCGCTTGCGCCTTTGTCCGGCTCCTCACGGCGCAGCAGGCCATAACTGCCACATACTTCGCCGTGTGGCCAGAAATCGCTGCATAGGGGGAAATCCAGAGGACCGATGTCGCGCTCCCAGGCTGTGATGTTCATGATCGACTCCACCGAGATGCCTACGACCTCGGCATTGGAGGCCAGCAATTTGTCATGCGCGACCTGATAATTTGTAAACTGCTCGATGCTGATCGGTTCCCAGTTGAAGGGGTAAAACGCCAAAATGATGTTCTTGCCCCTCTGCTCGCTGAGGCGAAAGCGCTGCTTCACGCCAGCCAGCAACCCGGGCAGCACAAACTCAGGCGCCCTGTCGCCGACTTCGATCATGGCCATTTCGCAACCCGCTGCTCGAAAAGCTCAAATTGTATCCGATCGTCAGCCAACTCACCACAGCAGAGCAGGAGTGAGAGCAAACTGCCAGGTGACGGGTGGGCGTGTCTGTCGGCCTCGCGCCGACGAAGCGAACGCGCTCGAACTTAGTTGCGCAGTGTCTTGCCTGTCTTCAGAGTGTACTGAATTCTTTCGCGTGTCTTTGGTTCGCCGCACAGGGATTTGAAAGCTTCACGCTCGAGATCAAGGATATATTGTTCGCTAACCGGTGTGCCCGGCGACAGATTCCCTCCGCACACAACTTCAGCCACCTTGTTGCCGATCTTTACTTCATAGTCAGTGATATAGTCGCCCTGCCGCATCAGGTAAATGCCCATTTTGAGCGCTGCCAGAATGCTTTCGCCGGGCGCAGGAATATGCTTACGTGCTTGCGGAGGCTGGTATCCGGCGCGCACCAGCTGCAGGGCCGCCGCTTTGGCGTCCGACAAAACTCGTTCGCGATTCATGGTGATGTGGTCTGACGCTGAAAGGAAGCCGACGAGGCGCGCCTGATAGGCTGAGGTCGCTACCTTTGCCATGGCAATGGTTTCAAATGTCTTCTTCATAGCCTCCATAAGTTCGACCGACTCGCTGTTGCGACCGTTCTGCGCAAGCGAGTACGCGCCATCGAGGGCACGCAATAGCATCTCTTTCGAACCCCCCGCCCCGGGTATCAGGCCGACACCCACTTCAACCAAACCCATGTAAACTTCGGCGTGGGGTTGGCGAGCCGCCGCATGCAGCGAAATCTCCGCGCCACCCCCGAGCGTGAGGCCGAACGGAGCAGCAACGACTGGCTTTGGAGAGAACTTGATAGCCTGCGTCATAGCTTGAAACTGACGAACGGCAAGATCGATCTCATCCCATTCCTGTTCCTGGATGGACATCAGCAACAACATGAGATTGGCGCCCACGGAGAAATTCTGTGCATCATTGGTGATTACAAAGGCGTCAAAGTTGTCTCCCGGACCTCCCTTCTTGACCACTTGTGCAATCAGCTGAACGATATCGGTGCCGATGGCGTTCATCTTCGAGTGAAACTCGATGCACCCGACGCCATCGCCCACATCAACCAGTGATGCTCCGGAATTGCTCTTGACTACGCCCCGGGATTTCTTGGCGGCGCTCACGGACCATACGCCCGCCGGGGCCGGGACGGGCTGGTAGTTAGTCGAGTAAAAATCGAAGTAACGGCGGCCGGAGGCAGTTTCGCTATCGTCTTGGTACCAGCAGGTTTTGCCCGATGCGAGCAGCTTTTTCGCATTGTTGGCCACCGCTCGGCCTTCTTGTTCGCGGCGACGAAGACTCGCTTCAACGCCCACCGCGTCCCACAACTCAAATGGCCCCAACTCCCAATTAAAGCCGAGGCGCATGGCGTGATCGATGTCGACGATGGAATCACAGACTTCCCCAACGCGGTTGGCCGAGTATGTCCACAGATCGGAGAGCGCCAACCAGAGAAACTCGCCCGCCCGGTCGCCTTTCGCTTGACGGCCGCTCCCAAAACCGAGCAACAGGCGCAGGCGCGATCCGGTCTCCTCAATATTGCGGGCCATTTCCAACGATGGGAATTTCGGTCTCTGCTGCGGATGGTATTCTAGGGTCTTCCAATCCAAGACCAAGCGGTCAGCTTGCCGGTCGCCACCGCCTCGGATTTTTTTGTAAAACCCTCCTTGCGTCTTGTCCCCAAGCCAATTACGCTCCAGCATACGATGGAAAAAATCTGGCAGTTTGAGTTCACTGCGCTCATCGCCTACGAGGCCGGTCAGGTTCCTGACCACATGCCCGAGAATATCTAAACCCACCAGATCGATGGTGCGGAAGGTCGCCGTCTTCGGCCAGCCGACGGCGGTGCCGGTGACGGCGTCCACCTCTTCAATCGAGAGATCCATCTCCTGCATCAGGCGCATGACATTCAGGACCGAGAAGGTGCCGATGCGATTGGCAATGAAGTTTGGGGTGTCCTTAGCGAACACCACGCCCTTTCCGAGGTAAAGGTCACAAAAATGGGCAACGGCCTCGATCAGGGGGCGGTCGGCCTGGGGCGTGGGAATCAGCTCGAGCAAGCGCATGTAGCGCGGCGGATTGAAGAAATGCGTACCAAACCAGGAGCGGCGAAACTCGTCAGAAAAACCTTCGGCGATTTTTGCCACCGGC
The DNA here is from genome assembly GCA_019244045.1 of Acidobacteriota bacterium. Taxonomy (GTDB): domain Bacteria; phylum Acidobacteriota; class Terriglobia; order Terriglobales; family Acidobacteriaceae; genus Gp1-AA122. The sequence continues at coordinate 16,058 of JAFATF010000396.1, read as the reverse complement.
AGGCCGCTGGTATTGGTAGTGGTGATGGTTCCCGGCCTGCGCACGGCGGCAACTTTTTCAAGCAGGGCGCGCTTGATCGCAAGATCCTCCACCACCGCCTCGATGATCCAGTCCACCTCTGCCAAGCGCTTGAGGTCATCTTCGAAATTCCCGATGGTTATCATCGACGCCAGCGAGGGATCGAAAAAGGCAGCGGGCTTCGCCATCAGGGCCGAATCGAGGCCTCGACTGGCAACTTGGTTGCGTTGCGGACCGTAAGCACCGGGTGGCACGACATCGAACAAATAGGCGGGAACACCAGCATTTGCCAGCTGCGCAGCGATACGCGCACCCATGGTTCCGGCTCCCAAGACGGCAACTTTGCTGATTTTTGTCATTGCTTGGTGGCCATCAAGAGGGCTCTAGGCAGATTGCCTATCTGCTAATCTCAGGATTGACTATGGAAGTGTATCGATACCCCAGTCCTGTTTTCCAGTCTTCACCACGGGCAGCTGGAAATAGCGGGTTCGGCAGCGCAGATCGTTCTCGCCCGCAGAGCTGTAGAGCGCCAAAGGAAACACATAAAAACCGTCCTTCACCCTTCTACCGCGGCCAATCTCGTAGCTGGCGAGAGGCTCACTGCGAAAGAAGGCGGCAACTTTGTTAAGTGAGGAGGATTGTTTGGCGGCGTCGGTCAGAAGCACCACACCGCTCTCCTCGTCGTGGCTCTGCCAAGCATAAAGAAAACGATTGGCCGTGGCGAGCGCGGAAATGTAGTCCGGGTTGTGGCTGGTTCGGAGGTGGCGTACCGGACGCGCCCCTGCACCCACCAGGATTGTGGTCGAAAGCACCAGCGCCAGGGCGGGAGGCACGGTGGACGGCCTCCGAAGACCGGGAAAACTCATGCAACATATACTCCGCGTAATGTTCTTTTTACGAAAAATTATTCGGTTGCGGAATGTCGAACGGGGTTCCTCTGAGGCCGAGCGGCGTCAAGAAAAGGCGGGTACCGTAGTTTGATGTTGGGGTGAGGATAGCAGACGGCACGCGCCGTATGAACGTAATGTGAGGTAGCACTGCCACTCTGGAACTTAAGGATAAACGTCTGCTTTGCTTAAGTTTACGTCATTGCAGGTGGACTCTTCAGCCCAGCGGTCGGCTCTCCGAGATCCGCACCGTGGGCGAGTTCGGGATGGGATTTTACATATTCCGCGGCTAGGCGCACGACCTCGCGCTCGCTCCGGTACGTCAAGCGGGTATGACCCTCCTCGAGCGGTAGCCACATCGCGCGGGCGACCTCTATGCGCATCTCGGGCGAAATATCGTCGATTTCTCCCGATCCATATTGCAGCAAGTAGAAGCTGACAATTTTGAACACGCGTTCCCCATCGCCCCAGGAGCGAACATAAAAGTATTTGATATCTCGCAGCTTGGTGATGAGGTTTGCCGTAAGGCCAGTTTCCTCTCGCACCTCGCGCACGGCCGCCTGGCACGGGTCTTCTCCGGGGTCAACTAAGCCCTTGGGAAGCGCCAGTAGAGGTGAGGAAGGTGACTTCTTTTTCGCACTGGAGTTGGCTTGAGGCGAGTCACGGTGAGGCGCGATGGCGGCAAGCACCCAGCGCCCCGATAGGGGCCGCACGACCACGCCTCCCGCCGAAAACTCCCGAAGCATACTCTAAAGTATCAGTATTGCTGGACTTAGTCACCTCTGGAGGCGGCGTGGCAGGTAACAGCTCCGGCGTAACTTGTAGCTGGCCAGGTTTAAAGCAATCATTTCCAACAAGGCTGGCATCTTAAGTGCATGAGAATGGAGCGTTTTGCGCCGGCAGATGTGGGGGCTCAGGTTGCGAGTATTAGGTAAAGTCCTTCGCTCGGTAAAAAGCTTAAGTCGCGAGTTGGCGCGCCGCCAAATTGCCGCCCCAGACTCTGTGCCCCTGCCAAAAATCGGAATTGCTCTCGGCGGGGGCTTCGCCCGCGGTATAGCCCACATTGGTGTGCTGAAGGTTCTCGAAGAGGAGAATATTCCCATCAGTTTTGTAGCCGGAACCAGCGTAGGAGCACTGATCGGTGCGATTTATTGTTCGGGTGCTTCGGCGGCAGAGATGGAGGAGATTGCCTGCCGCGTGCGTTTCCGCGATTTCGCTCGCTGGACGATCTCTCGCTACGGCTTCGCTTCCAACCGTCGCATGGCCGGACTTCTCAACAGTGTTCTCAAGGTGAAGACCTTCGAAGAGCTGCGCATTCCTCTGGCGGTGGCGGCTACGGATTTCGCCAGCGGCAACGGGGTAATCTTTCGCAGCGGTGATCTGGTTGAGACGGTGCGTGCCAGCTGCGCCTATCCGGGAATGTTTGAACCTATTCGCATCGATAACAAGGTTCTGGTGGACGGCATGCTCGCACACCCGGTGCCTACCAAGCCTCTGCGCGAGATGGGAGCGGAGCGCGTGCTGGCAATTCATTTGAAGGGACGCTGGGATGTGGGCGGCGTTCCCCGCCACCTATTCGATGTCATCGGGCAATGTTTTGCCATCGCCCAGGAAAATAGCGCGGCGTTATGGCGCCCATGGGCGGATCTGCTGATCGAGCCGGAAGTCAAAGCCTTCAAGTACGACGATTTTGAACATTCCTGCGAGCTTGTCCATGCCGGCGAAGCGGCAATGCGGGCCGGCTTGGCCGACCTGCGCGCTTGGCTGAACTTGTTGCCCGCCGCCGGTCTGCCCGCGGCCATACCCAATCCGGCCGCGGTTCCTGCCGATTAAGCCACGCCTGCGTGCAAGCCAGGCAAATCACTAGCTCACGACAGTTGCCCGTAGTACATGTGAGTTTCGTAATCGAATTCAACCATGCCGCTTTTCTGATACCTCTCGAATAGACCAGCGAGCGTCGCCATCATCGGCGGGTAGTTCGCATGACCCTCTTCGGGAGCGTAGGACGACGACAGAAGCCTTCCCCGGAGCCCTCGAAAATCAAATTCCTGCCGGTTGTGAAAAGTTTTTCTTAGCACGGGATTGGGAGCAAAAAAACCTGCAACCGAAGCAGAACTTTCCCTATCTATGCTTCGCACTTCCCGGTAATCGGTGCCGTAGATCTCGAGCAACTGCTCATATTGCTCCAAAAAGGGGGTGGAATTCGCCCGCTCATTCCATACCAGCACAGCCCAACCGCCGCGCCTGAGGATGCGGCAAAATTCCCCTCGGGCGCGCGCCCGATCAAACCAGTGCGCCGCCTGCCCGGCCGTGACGAAATCGACCGAGTGCTCAGGCAGGCTAGTGTCCTCGGCCGTGCCGGGCAAACTCAAGAACTTGGGATAGTCCTTAAGGAAACGGTCGCCGGCTTCCCGCATGCCGTTGTTGGGCTCGATGCCAAAGACGCGGCTTCCATAATCAAGAAAAACCTTGGCCAGAAAACCTGTGCCGCAGCCGATATCGGCAACAATCGAGTCCGCCGTCAATCCACATTCCTTCCACAGGGGACCGAGAATTTCGGGTGGGTATTGCGGGCGATAGCGAAGGTAGTTATCAACTCGTGAGGAGAAACGTTCCTTAGCGTCGGAAATTGGCATCTGCCAGTAGTGTACTCCGAGCTTCCCGCCGGGTTTCGAGAGATGCGCGCATGGCATATGATTAAGGAAGCACCTACCGTAATACGAGGAATGGAACCTGGTTTGCTGGGATCAGACACCAGTGGCTTTCTATGAGAGATGCCGTCATCGTTTCCGCTGTTCGGACTCCCGTGGGACGCGCGTTGAAAGGGGCATTGCGCGCAACCCGGCCGGATGAATTAGCTGCCATTGCCATTCAAGAGGCCCTAGGACGCGTGCCGCAAATCGATCCAAAGGAGATCGAGGATGTCATTCTAGGCTGCGCTATGCCCGAAGCTGAGCAAGGCATGAATGTGGCCAGGGTCGCCTCTTTGCGCGCCGGTCTGCCAGTTGAGGTCTCCGCAATGACCATCAACCGCTTCTGCTCGTCGGGCCTGCAGGCGATTGCCATCGCCGCCGAGCGGATCAAGACGGGGGGTGCCGAGGTCATCGTCGCGGGCGGCACCGAGTCGATGTCCATGATCCCCATGGGCGGGCACAAGGTCTCGCCCAATCCGTGGCTGGTCGACCATTATCCTGATGCCTACCTTTCCATGGGTTTGACGGCTGAACGCCTAGCCGAACGCTTTCACATAACCCGCGAAGCTGCCGACGAATTCTCCTTACGAAGCCATCAAAAAGCCATTGCGGCGATTCACGCCGGCAAATTTGCTGACGAGCTGGTTGCTGTGCCGGTCAGCTTTACCAGCGCCAATGGAGCGAGGCCCAAACGAGAGGAGATTCTGTTTCAGAAAGACGAAGGCCCGCGCGCCGACACATCGCTCGAGGCTTTGGCGGCTCTTAAGCCTCGCTTCCACGCGAAAGGCATCGTTACCGCCGGAAATTCGTCGCAAATGTCCGACGCGGCCGCGGCCGCTGTCGTTATGTCGACTGAGCGTGCCACCGCCCTCGGCATCAACCCGCTTGCGCGTTACGTGGCCTTTGCCACCGCCGGCTATAAACCGGAGGAGATGGGCCTTGGTCCGGTGTACGCGATTCCCAAGGCATTGAAAATCGCCGGGCTGAACTTGGCCGACATCGACGTCGTCGAATTGAACGAAGCCTTCGCGGCACAGTCGCTGGCGGTCATCGGGGAAGCCGGCCTCGATCCAGAAAAGGTGAATCCAAACGGGGGGGCCATCGCATTAGGCCATCCCCTGGGCTGCACCGGGGCCAAGTTGACGGCCAGTATTCTCCGCGAGGTGAAACGCCGCAAAGGGCGATATGCCCTGGTCACGATGTGCGTTGGCGGCGGCATGGGAGCAGCGGGCATTTTCGAGAATGTGCATTAATCGCTTTTTGTGAGTAGCGCAATCGGCGCGAGCGCACTCGGTGTGCTCCGGGCCGAATTCGCGAGAGTATCGGAAGCGACTGTTGGGGAAAGAGGAGTTTGCCAGATGGCGACGCCCGAAGTTGTAAGGAAAACCCAGATTCAAGGTGGCAGCTTTCTGCTGGAGGAACGCAGCCCCGAGGAGATCTTTACCCCTGAAGACTTTACCGAGCAGCACCGACTGATCGCGCAGACCGCCGAGGACTTCGCGCTCAAGGAAATTCTCCCCAACATCGAAAACATTGAACATAAAGATTTCTCTCTCAGCCGGCAACTTCTGAGAAAAGCTGGCGAGCTAGGACTCAGCTCGGTCGACATCCCCGAAGCTTACGGCGGTATGGAAATGGATAAGGTTACGTCGGCCATTATCGGCGAGCACATTGCTAAATATGCCGGCTTCGCCACCACCTGGGGCGGGCACACCGGGATTGGCACCTTGCCCATCGTTTATTTCGGAACTGAGGAACAGAAAAAGAAATATCTGCCTCGGCTGGCCAGCGGTGAAATGGTCGGCGCCTATGCTCTCTCGGAGGCTTCTTCTGGTTCCGACGCTCTGAACTGCCGTGCCCGGGCCGAGCTATCGAAAGATGGCCAGCACTACCTCCTGAATGGCGAGAAGATGTGGATCACCAACGCTGGCTTTGCCGATCTGTTCACGGTGTTTGCCAAGATTGATGGGGACAGATTCACCGCCTTCCTGGTGGAGAAAACTTTTCCTGGTTTCGCCATCGGCGCCGAGGAGCACAAGATGGGGATTCGCGGCTCCTCCACATGCCCGATTATCCTCAACGACTGCAAAGTCCCGGTTGAGAATGTGCTTGGTGAGATTGGCAAGGGCCACGTTATCGCCTTCAACATTCTGAATGTTGGCCGCTTCAAGCTGGGAGCCATGTGCGTGGGCGGCGCGCGCGTGGCTCTGGAACAGGCCATCGGTTATGCCAAGCAGCGTAAGGCCTTCGCCAAAGTGATTGCCGATTTCGGCCTGATTCGCGAGAAGCTGGCCAATATGGCGGTAGGAATCTTTGTCGGCGAATCCATGATCTACCGCACCGTGGGCATGATGGATGTGGCCGTGTCGCGGATCGAGCGCTCCGCTGCCGGCGCGATCGAGCAAATCCGCAAGTCTATCGAGGAGTATGCCGTCGAGTGCTCCATCATCAAGGTGTGGGGCTCGGAGATGATCGATTATGTAGTCGACGAGACGGTGCAGATTTACGGCGGTTATGGCTTCGTCGAGGAATACCCCGCCGAGCGAGCCTACCGCGATGCCCGTATTAATCGCATCTTCGAAGGCACCAACGAAATTAACCGACTAATTATCAGCGGTTTTCTATTGAAGCGCGCCATGACCGGCCAATTGCCTCTCATGCCCGCGATCAAGAAATTGATGGACGAGGTTTTGTCCGGTCCAGGCTTTGGGGATCAGGTCGAGGGACTCTTAAGCGAGGAGCGCAAGCTGATCAGCAATGCCAAGAAGCTGAGCCTCTTTGCTGCCGGCGCTGCTGCGCAGAAGTATGTCGACGCCATACAGGAACAGCAGGAGGTCATGGGCGCCATGGCCGATATGGTCATCGAAACCTATGCCATGGAATCAGCCTTACTTCGCACCGAGAAATTACTAACCGCCAAGGGGGAAGCAGCCTCTTGCCTGCCCATCGCCATGCTCCAGACCTATCTGTCTCAAGGTATTGTACGAACTGAAGCGGCAGCCCGGAAAATCGTTGCCGCGGTCGCGGAGGGAGACATGCTGCGCACGCAAATGGCTATGGTGCGCCGGCTTAGCAAACATGATCCCTTCAACACCATCGCTCTTGGGCAGAAGATCGCGGCCCGCCTGATTGAGGCCGGCCGATATACCCTGGGGTAAGCTCCGGCGCTTGGCGGTCTCAATCTGTCTGTCTGCGGTCCCGGGCGGTGGTTGACACTCAAAGCGGGGCGCAGCAATTCAGCAGGATCGAGGGTGAGATGTGTGTGTGTGTGTTTGCGCTGCTTGGCCGGTTAATGCTAACCGCGCCGCTCTCCAAGTAGTCTAAAATGCCTGCGCGAGTCTAATGCCAAATGGGTCAACGCCATCGCCGGCGGCGAGTATTAGGACGCGAGGACGGGTGGGGCCGAGTGGCGTCAGCTTCGCAGAACCCAGTGAGCAGATGGCGGCCACGGGGAAGTTGGCGCGGCCCCGAGCTGCTGTGAACGAAGCTATAGCTAACCGCCATGAGGCGATGCCTCAAACCTGGAGGTTCGAAAATGATGATGAAATTCGCAGTTTTTACCACACTTTTCCTATCGGCAACAATCCTAGCAGCGGGCCAGCAGGATCGGAGCAAGCGACCCAGCCCGCCAGCCAATGCGCAATGTAAGTTCAGCGACGGCAAAAGCATCAAGGTTGATTATTCCAGCCCGCGTGCGCGGGGCCGCAAGATTTTCGGCGATCTCGTCCCCTACGGCAAAGTGTGGCGGACCGGCGCCAACGATGCCACATCATTGATGACCGACGCCAATCTCACTAGCGGGGGCAAAGACATTCCCGCCGGAAATTACACTATCTTCACCATACCCAATGCGGACAAATGGACTTTGATTGTCAACAAGAAAACCGGCGAGTGGGGCATTCCCTACAAGTATGAAGCGGACGAGCTGGCGCGCATCGACATGAGCGTTTCCAAAACGCCCGCGCCGGTCGAGAACTTCGCGATAGCTTTTGACCAAAAAGGTGACGCTTGCACGATGCGCATCGAATGGGAGAACACGCGGGCGCAAACGGATTTCTCGGAGAGGAGATAGGCAAGCGCTAACAGCGCTAAAATTCACAACTCCGGCCAAGCGGAAAGAGCGTAGAATTTTCTTTCGGGAAATCACCCGGACAGGAGGCCTCATGCCCTTCTACGATTATCTCTGCAACGATTGCCATAAGGAATTCGAGACCATTTTGACCCTCGACCAGCACGATCGCCAGCAGATTAAGTGCCCGAAGTGCGGCAGTAAGAACGTGGAGCAGGAGGTGGCCGCATTCTACGCCGTCACCTCCAAGAAAAGCTGACAACAAAGGGGTGGCACAGAGGGCACAGACGTCGTGTATACCCTTAGAAGTCTGTATTAGCCTGAGTCGTGCGGGGCTGGCAGTTCAGCTGGAGCGCTCGCCGGGAGACTCTCTGGCCTTATGAGTTACTGGCTTTCTTCCAGCGCAGTACGGGCTTGCGGGCTGCGGCAACTTCGTCGAGACGCGATACTCGGGTCGAGTGAGGCGCCTCGCGAACCGCGGTGGGATCTTCCTCAACCTCTTCGGCAATCGACCGCATAGCCTCGATAAACAGGTCCAACTCCTCCTTTGACTCGCTTTCGGTTGGTTCAATCATCAGCGCCCCCGCTACGATGAGAGGAAATGCAGTAGTGTAAGGGTGAAATCCGTAGTCGATCAGGCGCTTAGCCAGATCCATCGTGCGCACCCCCTTTTTTGCCTGCAGCTTATCGCTGAATACCACCTCGTGCATGCTGGCCGTGGGATAGGGTAGATCGTACGCGCCCTGTAAGCCCTTGCGAATGTAGTTGGCATTGAGGACCGCATCTTCGGTGGTCTGCCGCAGGCCGTCGGGACCGTTAGCCATGATATAAGCCAAGGCGCGCGTGAACATCCCAAAATTTCCGTAAAATGCCCGCACCCGCCCTACCGCCTGCGGGCGATCATAATCAAACCCCAGAGTTCCGTTGGCCTTGGTAACGATCACCGGCCTGGGCAGAAACGGTTCCAAGGCTCGCTTAACAGCCACGGGACCTGAACCGGGACCACCGCCTCCGTGCGGAGTCGAAAACGTTTTATGCAGATTGAGATGCATAAGATCTACGCCGAAGTCCCCCGGCCGCACCTTGGCGACCAGAGCGTTCATATTCGCCCCGTCCATATAAAGTAGGCCACCCTTGGAGTGCAAAATATCGGCGATGGTATGAATTTCTTTTTCGAAGATGCCCAGCGTATTGGGATTGGTCAGCATTAACGCCGCGACCTCTTCGTTCATCTGCGCCGCCAGGGCGGCAACGTCCACCATACCGGCGGAATTTGATTTCAGATTCTCGACCGCGTAGCCGACGGTGGCGGCGGTTGCCGGATTGGTACCATGCGCAGAGTCGGGAATGAGAATTTTTTGCCGCGGACGGCCTTTCGACTCAAGAAATGCGCGCACTAGAAGCAATCCCGTCAGCTCGCCGTGCGCACCGGCGGCCGGTTGCAGGGTGATGGCATCCATACCGGTGATTTCGATCAGGCATTCGCTGAGCGTCTTCATGATGGCCAAAGCGCCTTGCGAAATCTTCTCCGGCTGATAGGGATGTACGTTGGCTACACCCTCAAGGCGATTGACCGCTTCATTCACTCGCGGGTTGTACTTCATCGTGCACGATCCCAGCGGGTACATGCCGAGATCGATTGCATAGTTCCAGGTTGAAAGCCGGGTGAAGTGGCGGATGATTTCAACCTCGCTGACCTCCGGCATGTTGCCTAAGTCTTCCCGTTCCGCCTGGCCGAGCAGCGAGGCGGGATTGGCTTCCGGAACATCCAGTGGGGGCAGGCGCCAAGCTGCCTTGCCCGGGGAGGATTTCTCAAAGATCAAGCCCTCATTTTGGCTGACGTGGCGTGTGGCCTTACGTGTCATACGCTTCACAGCGCCACCTCCTCGGCTTCGGTGGCGGGTTCATCGGCTTCGCTCTCGGCCAGCATTCCCACCGCGGTATCGATGGCGCTACGCGTGACTGTCTCGGTGCAGCACCACAGGGCGGCATTACCCAGTTCGGGAAAGAACTTCTTTAAGGGAAAACCCCCGATAATTTTGTGGCCTAGCAGCCGGCTATTGACGACGTGGGGGTCCTCCTTGGTCTGAACGACAAATTCGTTGAAGCGGGGTGCAGGGGCAAAGAGGATTTTGGCGCACTTGCTGAATTGTTGGCAAGCGTATGCGGCCTTGGCAAGGTTCTGTTTGGCGAGTTCCCTCAGGCCAACCTTGCCATAAACGGTCATGAATATACTGGCCATGAGCGCAACCAGGGCTTGATTGGTACAGATGTTGGAGGTAGCTTTTTCGCGGCGAATATGCTGCTCCCGCGTGGCGAGGGTGAGAACGAATCCGCGTTTGCCGTTGCGATCGATCGTCTGGCCTACCAGGCGTCCCGGCATTTGGCGGACATACTGCTCCCGCGTGGCGATTACGCCGCAGTAGGGGCCGCCAAATCCGAGCGGCACACCCAGCGACTGTGCCTCGAGGGCGACAACATCGGCCTGCCGGGGCGGTTCGACAATGCCAAGCGACACGGCCTCGGCGATCGAAACCACCAGCAACACCCCACGCCGACGAGTAATTTCGGCAATGGCGGCAACATCCTCAATCGTACCGAAGAAATTGGGCGACTGGATCAGCAGGCAGGCGGTTTCCGGCGTGATCGCCGATTCCAATTCGCTTGGATTTATGCGCCCATGCTGATCAAACGCAATCTCCCGGATGGGAATGCTCTGCGGATAAGCATAGGTCGACAACACCTCCCGGTATTCGGGATGAACACTACGAGCCACTACTACTCGGCGTCGACCCGTCAGGCGCATGGCCATCAATACAGCTTCTGTCGTAGCTGTCGAGCCATCGTACATCGAGGCATTGGCCGCCTCCATACCGGTCAACTCGCTGATCATGGTTTGAAATTCGAAAATCGCCTGCAGCGTCCCCTGCGAGACTTCCGCCTGATAGGGGGTGTAAGCAGTTAGAAACTCGCCTCGGGAAATGAGCGAATCAATGATGACCGGTCGGTAATGACAGTAAGCGCCAGCGCCCAAGAAACTGGTGAACTCGCTACCATTTTCACCGGACCGCTGCCGAAACCAATCAACAATCTCCGATTCGGCCATCTGGCGTGGCACATCGAGGTCGCGGCCGAGGCGGTATTCGGGTGGAATTGGGGCAAACAAGTCGTCGATAGACTTGGCGCCGATGTCTCGCAACATGGTCTGGCGATCAGCAGGCGATTTCGGTAAATAGCGCATCAGTACCTTTGTTGGATGTCGCGTACCTGGGCTTCGACCCCAAGCCTCCGGTTTCGACCTGGCCCGCCCCTCAGTGTCCACCCTCTTCTTGAATAAATCGTTCGTAATCGGAGACGGACATGAGGGTGTTCAACTCCGCGGGGTTCTTCAGCTCAACTCGAATCATCCACGTCCGGTTGGCGTCGTGGTTGATCTTTTCGGGAGCAGTGGCTAACTCTTGGTTTACCTCGGTCACTTTCCCCGAAGCTGGCGCGTACAAATCCGATACCGCCTTGACCGACTCGACGCTCCCGAAGCTCTTCCCTGCCATGATTTCCGAGCCCACCTTGGGCAACTCGACAAACACAATATCCCCGAGCGCCTGCTGAGCATAATCAGTGATACCGATCGCGGCCAGATCGCCGTCTGGTTTGATCCATTCATGCTCTTTGGTGTACTTCAATTCCGCGGGATAAGACATATGGGCTTCTCGCTCCTGGCTTCTGGCGTCTGAGCTTTTCGCGAAGGCCGATCGGTGAACCGAGGGGGATCGATGCTCTCCTCGTTCACTACGCTTTCTTCTTCGCTCGTTTGTAAAAGGGAGTAGGCACCACGCGTGCCTTGACGAGCTGCCCGCGAATCTCGACCTGCAACTCCTTTCCGATCTCGGCGGATTGCGGCGGAACGTAGGCCAGCGCGATGCTCTTCTTCAGGAAAGGCGCATAGGACCCGCTGGTGACATAACCGATCTGGCGACCCGACTGCTCAAAAACCTTGTGTCCGTCGCGCGCAATCCCACGCTCAACCATCTCTAGGCCGATGAGCGTACGTTGGACGCCTTCCGCTTTCGCCTCTTCCAGGGCACCGCGTCCGATGAACTCCATCTTGTCCAATTTACAAAAACGGTCTAAACCGGCTTCCCATACGTTGAGGGTGTCAGAAATTTCGTGGCCGTAGAGTGGTAGTTTGGCCTCCAGGCGAAGAGTGTTGCGCGCTCCCAGTCCGCAGGCAACCACGCCGAACTCTCTACCCGCGTCGAGCAGTTGATTCCACACCATCGCGCTGGTCCCTTCGTCGGAGGGGATGTAAATTTCAAAGCCATCCTCTCCCGTATATCCGGTGCGAGCGACCAGAACGTTGTGCAATCCGCAAACCGTGGCCCGCGTCAGCCAGTAAAACTTAACCGACGATAACTCGCTATCTGTGAGTTTCTGGAGAACACGGATTGCTTGGGGACCCTGAATTGCGATCTGCGTGTACGCATCGCTGAGATTTTCCACGAAGCAGTCGAAATGCCGGCTGTTGTCGCGCACCCACTGGAAGTCCTTTCCCCGGGTGCCGGCGTTGATCACCAGCAGGTAATCACACTCAGCCAGCCGGTGCACGATGACGTCGTCCACGAAGGTACCCTGCGGGTACAAAAGTGCCGAATACTGTGCCTGATGGATGGCCAATCGGGCCGCATCGTTCATTGTGATGTGCTGAACGGCGAGGAGCGCCTCCTGACCCTCGAGACGGATATCTCCCATATGGCTGACATCGAAGATTCCGGCCCTCTCTCTGACCGCGTTGTGTTCAGCAATAATGCCACCATTCGCGGGATACTCGACCGGCATCTCCCAACCATTGAACTCAACCATCTTTGCGGCCATCTCACGATGGACAGCGTTTAAGGCGGTCTTGCGTACGGTCGGAGTGGTCGCCTCAATAGCGGACAATGGTCAATTCCTCGACGAGCAGTGGCTGGGCTGCCGGGATGGTGAGACCCAATACCGTATCACGCAGCCCGCGCGGGGTTCAACCGAGCATGCAGAAGAAGCTCGGCTGAACGAGAGGTGCACTTACTTGTCGGAATAGTTTTGTCGGCCAAAGCTTCTCGAAGCAATCCTCGCTTTGGCCTGAGTCACGTCTGCAATTTTCCCCGCGATGGACCGCTCTCAGCGCTTCGAGCAGGAACGCTGAATCCGCCGAGCAGGGCGGTTACCAAGGGAACATTTATGATCGAGACCGAGTCGGCTAAAGTGTCGCCTATGGCCGTTAAGAGCGACCTATGTTCCCAGTGTGAAATGCCTGAACCGCGCTGCGCGTGCGAACGGTATTGCGTTCTCTGCCACAGCCAGACTGACATCCGCCTCTGCAAGGATGGCTTGTACTACTGCGAGGCCTGCCGCACCGCCTGCGGGTACGTGCCCGTCGGCAGGTTTTAGGCGGCATATCCCCTAAATCACGACTGTCTCTTGGTATTCGCCAAAAACCTGTCGCAAGGTATTGGAGATTTCTCCTACGGTGGCGTCGGCCTCGACGGCGCGAATGATGGGGGGCATGACGTTTTGATGGCAGCGTGCGGCCTCCTCGACCTGCTTCAGGGCTGTTCCCCAAGCCGCTTTATCACGCCGGGCACGCAGCGCTCGCACTCGTTCCACCTGCTTGGCCTCAAGACTCGGATCAATTCTCTCGAGCGGCACCGTCTTTTCCTCGTCGAGCGTAAAAAGATTCACGCCCACCACCACCGCTTGCTGCTGTTCAATTTTCTGCTGGAATTCGTACGCCGCATTCTGGATCTCCTGCTGTACGTAACCGCGTTCGATGGCCTTCAGCATCCCCCCCAAGGCATCGATTTTGTGCAAGTAAGACTCAGCCCGAGATTCAATTTCATCGGTCAGCGACTCGACATAATACGATCCGGCCAACGGATCGATGGTCTGTGCCACCCCAGACTCGTAGGCAACAATCTGCTGCGTGCGTAGAGCAATTCTTGCCGCCTCCTCGGTAGGAAGCGCGAGCGCCTCATCGAAGGAATTTGTATGCAGCGACTGAGTTCCACCCAGCACGGCCGAGAGCGCCTGCAGTGCGGTGCGCACAATGTTGTTTTCCGGCTGTTGCGCCGTCAACGTGGAACCGGCGGTTTGGGTGTGAAAACGCAGCATCCAGGATCGTTGGTTTTGGGCATGGAAGCGCTGGCGCATGAGGCGCGCCCACATACGCCGTGCGGCGCGGAATTTCGCGACCTCTTCGAGAAAATTATTGTGCGCATTGAAGAAGAACGAGAGCCGGGGAGCGAAGCGGTCGACCTCTAAGCCTGCCCTCAACGCCGCTTCGACATAGGCCACGGCATTGGCTAGGGTGAATGCGACCTCCTGCACTGCCGTCGAACCCGCCTCTCGCATGTGATAGCCGGAGATCGAAATGGTGTTCCAGTCGGGCACGTTCTCGTTCGCCCAGGAAAACATATCGGTGACGATGCGCATGGCATGCTGGGGCGGAAAGATGTAAGTGCCGCGCGCGATATATTCCTTCAGAACATCATTTTGCACCGTTCCCGACAGCTTGCGAATCTCGGCCCCTTGCCGCTTGGCGAGAGCAACATACAAGGCGAATAGTATGGAAGCAGTGGCATTGATGGTCATGGAGGTTGAAATCTGGGTCAGGTCAATGCCATGGAAGAGGCGCTCGATGTCTTCGATCGAGTCAATGGCAACCCCCACCTTCCCGACCTCGCCGCCGGCCATCGGGTGATCCGAATCCATGCCAATCTGGGTGGGCAAATCGAAGGCGACCGAAAGGCCGGTTGTACCGTTCGCCAGCAGGTACTTGTAACGGCGGTTGGACTCCTCCGCATCGCCCATACCCGCGTACTGCCGCATAGTCCACAGTCGACCGCGGTACATGGTGGCCTGAACGCCGCGCGTGAAGGGAAATTCGCCCGGATATCCTAGTTGTCGGTCATAGTCCCAGGCTTTACGGTCACCCGGCGTGTACACGGGGCGGACGGAAATATGAGGGGAGGTCTCGTGCTCGTCTTTACAATGCGAGCGGCCTTCGGTCCGAATTCCCGGCTCTTGAGCTACTTCGGACTTGAAGTTCTCGGCCATCGTTGGCCCCTGTCAGCGCCTGGCTTAGGGCAAAGAGCCTTACGCGAGTGTCTGGTTGCAGCGGGCGCCTGAAATCAGGCGGTCGGGCGGTCCGAAAAAGGCTCCCTTAATATGTCTTTGAAAGAGCGGCGGCTTCGCTCCTTGCCAGCAACTCCCCTTAATCCCTCCGCCGCGCCCGCCAGAAAGAGGTTACTCCAAACCAAGCGAAAACCAGTGTAAAACATACGGCCAACAGCGCTCGCCCGGAGCCAGCCTTGCCAGCCTCAAACTTGGCATACTCGCGGGTAAAGGCCAAGCCTCCGATAGCCGCCAGAGTGAGAAACACAAAGCCGGTGACTTCCAGCCACAAAATTCCAAGCACCCGTCGGAAAGAAGCGGCCGTCACCTTCAGACCGCGCAAACCGGCCCTCAACCAGCGATTTTGGCCCGCATAGCGGGATGACAAGCGCCCGGCGACTCGGGCGGCAATACCCAATTTTTGCACCCGGGAAAGACTCATTCTCTCAATCGCATTTTATCAGCCCCAGGGTACAATAGGACGGCCGAGGAGTAGGTCACGAAACCTTGTGATGCGGCGCCACATCCAACTAGCAGCAGCCGGCGAAGGGCTACGGCCGGATCGGGGGAGCTGTGGATCAGGAACTCAAGAAGCTGATGAAAGAGCTGGGCGAGGCCATCAATGAATCTCTGGCCGAGTCCGACCAGATTGCGGACGTAGTGGCCCGCATTAAAGATGGCGGCTACGACATCTTCCTGGTCCTTGAAGCAACCATTGGTTTCAGCAAGCAAGGCGAAAAGAGTTCCGACAAAGGTTCTCTGGTCAGTACGTTCAGCACCAAACCGGAACTCAAAGTCAATGATCAGGATGTCAAGTTCCTGAAGTCTCTTCGCATCAGAATCGATGATGATGCCGCTTAGCTGGCGGGACCTCGGCCTCCCAGCGCAGACTTCCCTTGTTGCTGGGCAAACTCAAGCCCTCTTAGCCTTCGCTCGCGCCTCACGGGTTGAATTTTTCCTGTGTTAGTATCGAAGGTTTGCCGAATCATCTCAGGTTACCTCGAACGCTGCCATGCGGATCGTGTCGTAGAAGGGCCCTTTAAATTCAGACGGGAAACGGATGAAAGATACTCTTGGGGTGCTGCTGGCAGGAGGTGCTGGCGAGCGACTTTATCCTCTGACTCGCGATCGCGCCAAGCCTGCAGTGACCTTCGGTGGTATTTACCGCATCATCGACATCACTCTGTCCAATTGCGTCAATTCTGATCTCCGCCGCGTCTTTATCCTTACGCAGTACAAAGC
>JAFATF010000118.1 GCA_019244045.1 Acidobacteriota bacterium | reverse complement strand
GCCGCTTAGATAGTTCCCGGGCTGTCGGATGGCTATGACTCGAACATATCAATCCTCCCACTGACAGCTGCTCTCTTTCCCCGTGCACCCCTGTTTGCCAGCAACATAGCTGAAGCGGAAAGGTGCTATGCCGAAAACGGCTTTTCTGATCGTGTGCACTACTTGTAGAGTTGGACGGCGGTGTCATGGAGGTATTTGTGAGCGAAAGCCGCCGCCTGCAATTCTGTGATTTCGTTCTCTGAAACCATTTCAGCCAAAGCGGCAGCGAGAGCGTTTCGCGACGATTCTGCGGCCAGCCAGTAAAACTCCTCAGCCCCGGTAACGTCGCTGATGGGGAATGTGTCGGATCCAAACACGATCTTTTCGGGAAACGTTTCCAGCCATTGCTGAAGTGAACGCTTGAACTCCTCCGGGTATAGAAACAATTCCATTAGAGAACTATCAAGGTAAACATTTTTTCGGGCTGCCAACCAGATTGCTTCACGTTCACGGGGAAAACCACCGTGCAGAAGAACGAACGTGACGTTCCCAAAGCGTGGATCGCGCAGTACGCTTTCCAGCTTCATAATATTGCCATCGCTGAGATTGAAGTAATCACCACCGCCGACAGCGGTGTGAATCTGGACCGGGAGTTGTAATCGTCCAGCTTCCTGCAAGATATAACGGAAAATGAAATCCTGAAGGTCGCGATAGTCACCCTCAGGGGGGCTGCCGCCACGCGCATATTGGGAGTAAATCTTTTCTGCTTTGTCGCGCGCGGGGTCGGCGAAAAACAGGCTCCGAAAATAAGCAATCTCGAACTTGATGCCCACGCCACCGGCCTGCTTCTTCTGTTGCAGAATGCGCGAAATGAATGCCAGATAATCGGAGAAGGAACTAGGGACCTGCTTCAGACTGGCCTCTGAAAAATAACGCTGCAGCAGTTTTTCCTCGAGCGGCACATTGAGCTTCAGGTCCGGATTCTTTGCGGCAAAGCCTTCATTGTTCAGTGGGAACAGGAAGGGATCGACGAAAAACACCCAGCGAAACCGAGCCCCCTGAAGATATGGCGGCATGCTGACGCGGTTGGCAATGGCAGTTTCGATTCCGACTTCGTCGAGTACACGGGAAAAGTAAGCCGCCCCCAATTTCTCACGCAGATTTTTCTTTTCTAGAACCAGAGAAGCGGCGTGCTGGGGCGCAAAATCGTTGTAGGTGTACCCGAACAGCGCTCGTGAGGCGGCTACGAATTCCGCATTATCCATCCTTAAGCGAAAGGGAAGGCTGCTATCGGCAGGAATCTGCGTGGCATCTACTTCCCCGTCATCAGGAAGCCCGGGGTGGCCATGATTGTCGAAGATTGTAATCGCATTAATTTCGCGACGCAGTTTCGCGTAGATCGCCTGCCGGTCAGGCCCGAAATAGGGTTGCGCCTGTGCCTGGACGGAACTTGGGGCTGCGAACACAAGCGTGACCAGAGCACACAACGCGGATAGGCAGCGAGCATCGCGCATCATGGCAGGCATCGTCTACAAGGAAAACCGCAAAGAGAACTGGATGACGCGCGGCGTTCCCACGGTATTGGTGATCGCTCCGAAATTCGGTCCGCTCACATCGAAAAAGCTTGGACTATTGAAGCTTGGGTGATTCCAGAGGTTGAAGAACTCGGAGCGAAATTCGAGCTTCCGCGATTCGCTGAAGAAAAAGATCTTCGAGAGACTGAAATCCCAATCCTGCTCGGCCGGTCCGCGATAGAGGTTGCGGCGAAGATCGCCATAGCCGGTGCATCCGTCGGATCCGATGACCGGGGCGGGTGCGAATGCCTGAATGTTCAAATAATCGTTCAGCCGCGATTCCACACTGCCGTGAGTAAGTCCGTCGGCAATTGAGGCTCCTGGTGCGAGACTAGCGAGAGACTGGTCCGGCCCTATAGGCGTGAAGCAGGTTGCTCCAGCGGAATCTACCACCGAGAACGGTTTGCCCGATTGAAAGGTGGCGAAGCCGCTTATCTGCCAACTGCTCAGCAAACCACGCACCAATCCAGAAGCCTGCGCCAGAGTCGGAAAATCGTAGGCATAGGTGATCACCAGCCTATGGGTACGATCAAAATCAGACAGACCGCGAGAGGCGGCCAGGTTTGTCTGATCATTCACGGCGGTATTGAACGAGGTGTTGTCGGATGAGTTATCGTCGATTGACTTGGAGTACGTGTATGCCGCCTGGAGGTATAGACCCTTCCGGCGGCGAGAGAGTGTTGTCTGCAGAGAGTTATAATGTGAGTCGGCATCATTGCCGAAAAACTGCATACCCGATGGGCCCAATCCAAGCACGCGCGATCGCGCGGGAGCATTGGCCACCGTGTTCTGGGATATCGTGTACGGAGTTCCGTCGGCCGCGACAATGGTGAGCCTCTGCTGCGGGCTGACCGCATACGGCTGAATGGTCGTACGCGTTTCGCGCAGATGCGTGCCCTTGGTTCCCACATACCCGATTTCCATGACGAAGTGGCTGGGTAACTCATGCTGGATCGTCAGGTTCCACTGTTGCACACTGGGGGACACGTAATGTTGCGGCGTCTGCAGCGCAATCAGGAAGATGCTATTGCCGTCGAAGATTGGGGTCTGGGTAGTGTCCTTCGTGGGATTTCCATTTGCATCGACGAAACCCAGGAAGTGAGAGAGGCGCGGAACAAAGTTGGGAGAAATAACACCTGCGGGAGGAAGGATACTGAAGGCGGGAAGATTTGCTAGACTTCCGGGTGCGCCGGGACCAAACGACCCTGCCAGAAAGGGAGAAGTAAAGCCGAGGTTATCAACCGCACCGTTGTCTTCCCTCTCGTAATAAATACCATATCCGCTACGAACGGTCGTGGTCTGGTGGCCGAGGACATCCCAGGCAAAACCTATACGCGGGCCCCAGTTCGAGGCATAACCATTGCGGGTGGTTGTCGGCGGAGCTGTTCCCACCAGGCCCGGCACGTTGAGCTGATTCACGCCTTTGGGGAATATCCACGGTTGCTTGCCTTGTGCCGCCAGGTCTGGCAGCAGGTTGCCGATGTGATTTAGATTGTCGGACACAGCGCCGTCCAGTTCCCAACGCAAGCCCAAGTTCAGCGTGAGGTTGGAAGTGGCGCGGTAGTCGTCCTGAAGAAAAGTGGCGAAAGCATTAATTCGGTATTCGTGATTCGAGACTCCGCTGCCGCTGCCGCTTACAACCGGGAAGCCACGCAAGAAATTCTGAAAATCCGAACAATAGCCGATGGGACTGAGAGCACACGGATCCGTGGGGTTGCCGGGCGTAGGCGGGATAGGGGCAAATACGACCAGGCCATTGAAAAGTTGCGGAAAATTCTTGTTGAGCAGGGCGCGGTCGATCTGCTGCCCAACGCGCAACTGATTGCGGCCGATGGTGGCGCTTAGTGTATCGAGTATGGTGAAATTGTTCTGTTGCTGCGATTGGCTCGCGGCGGGAGTGGGGCCGAACTGGAACCCACTCTGCGCGAACTGGAACCGATAGATGTTGGTGTCGACATTGCTGTTGGGACGGCTGATACCCAAATCGCCCAGGCCAATCACCTGTTCATTGTTGATGCTGTTCGCGATGTGAACCCAGCCAAATCGGAACTCGTTGAGCACCGTACTGGAAAAAACGTGGGTTTCAGCCACGGTCAAAACACGATCCCGCACCGGCAAGGTGATGGGAAAGCCAAGATCGGTGGGGCTGATAGCGGCGCCGAAGGCCGACGCCAGGCCACTCGCGCCAAAGGGCAGGAGAGAAGAAAAATTCGAAACGAAGAGTCGCTCCATCAACATATCTTTGCCCACGTTGAAGTTGCGGTTCCAGTTGGCTGTGAATTGGTCATCGAGAAAGCGGCCGGGGCGGCTCACCGCCATAGGACCGGTGTTGACCGAGCCATTGGCTACGTTGAAACCGGCTATTCCCGGTACCGTCGGAAACAAGAATCCCCCGCCAAACTGGTTGCTTTTGGCGTTGAGTAGCTTCAAAGCAACCGGATCAATCTGAACTCCACTCTGCCCGGGGAAGAAAGTATTGAGTAATGACCTAGCGGAACGATCAGGGGGGAGCACCGGCAGGTCGGTAACGATGAAGGTGCCAGGCGACAAACCGCTCCGCTGGCGGGTCCCCTGGTAATTGATGAAAAAAAACCCGTAGTGTCCCTGGTCACCCATGGGACCGCCCAGGCTGCCTCCAAAAATATTCTGCTTCACCGAGGGCCGCGGCTGGCGATTGCGATTAAAAAAGAAATCGTTGGCGTTCAAGACATCGTTACGGAAGAATTCAAAAAGGGAACTGTGAAACTGTTTCGTGCCGCTGCGGAGAATTGCATTAATATTGCCTCCGCCTGCGCGGCCCTGGCTTGCGTCATAGAGGCTGGTCTGAACCTTGAACTCCTCGATAGCGTCGGGGCTCGGAAGAGGTGTATTGGTCAGCTCGCCCAGGTTGTAATCACTGGCGCTGATGCCCTCAATTTGGAAGTTGTTGTTCGCTTCCCGTTGTCCGTTAACGTTCATGCGAATGTCGCCACGGCCCAGTTGTCCCGCGGCTGTCAGATCCGTCGAGGTGCCTGTAGACAAAGCCAGAAGCTGCTGAACATTGCGGGTGGGAAGAGGAAGCTTCGCGATGGCGTCGGCCTCCACCGTTTGGCCAGTGGAGGCGGATTCGGTAATGACGGGCGCTACTTCGGATTGGACTTCTACTCTCTCCTTGACCTGCGTGGGCCTCAGAGTGACCGTCAAGCTCGTGGTTTCCGTCACTCGCACTGCAACCTCGGAAATCTTGGCATCGGCAAAGCTTCCACTGTGAATGTTCAGCTCATAGCTTCCGATCGGCAGTAGGAAAGCATTGAAGAAACCGCGCTCATCGCTGACCAGGCTTCGCACCACCGTGCCGGTCGCCTGGCTGACGATACGAATTTCCGCGGCAGGGACAACCGCACCGCTCGCGTCCTGCACCTTTCCACTGATTGCGCCGGTGGCGCCCCCCTGCGCCAGTACACCCGCAGCTGCCAGCAAGCAGAATGCAATCGCCAGAATTAGCCTGGTCATAGGTAATCTCCTAATTCGTGACTGGTGCTTTGGGGATGGCGTAATCGATCGACAGCTCCTGAGTCCGAGGGGCTGTGATCTAGAGTTTGCATCTCGCCGGAGCAAAGGACGGGCGCACAACCTACTACTGCCTCCCAGCGGAATGTGAAGCGAATACTCCACGTTATCTCCACCCTTCCATTGCAGAGCGCTAATCGGACACAGCGAGACCTCGGTTGTCTTGCAAGACGTTTAAAACGCTACTGATGTCGGCCATTGTGTTGTAGAGGTGGAAAGAGACGCGTAAGCCGTCCATCCGATTGGAAGCGACAATGTTTCGCTCTGCCAATTTCTTCACCATGGCTTCGGCATCTTTCATTTGGAGCACAACCAAGGGACCAACGCTTGCTTGCGGGGTCTTTGTTCTGATTTTCAGCTCCCGCGCACCTTCCATCAGAGCGCGGGCCAGACCCCCGATATGGGCAGCGATCTTGTCAAACCCGATTCTGCCCAGCAGTTGGAGGGCTGCCGGTACAGCATATACGTGAGGCAGCGGCGGTGAGCCGGTCTCGAAACGGCGAGCCGTCCGGGCAGGGTCGAAGCGCTTCACGTCAAAGGCAAAAGGGTTTTCTTGCGCAAACCACCCGGTAACCGTCGGCGACAGCGAACTAATCAACTCTGGGCGAACGTAGAGAAATGCGATGCCAGAAGGGCACAAGAGATATTTGAGAGCGCCGGTAACGTAGAAATCCACGTCGAGTGCTTTGACGTCGAGGGCACGAGTTCCGCAATCCTGATAACCGTCCAGCATAACCAGCGCGCCGCGCTCATGCGCTGCCTTCACAATTGAGGAGATATCTGACCGGAAGCCATTCGAGAAACAGAGTTGGGTAAGGGGGACAATTAGCGTGTGGTCGTCAATCGCATGGCAATAAGCGGCGGGTGATATGGTGTTATTTTCTGCGGCAACGAACTGGATTTCGGCCCCGCGGCGCTGCTGCGCAAGCCAGATCTGCCCCATGGTGGGGAATTCGAATTCACCCATTACGACTTTACGCCGCTTGCCGAAGTCGAGAGCGCTGGCCACGGAATTGATTCCGGCGGAGGCACTGGTTACAACCGCGACTTCTTCCGGAGCCGCTCCGATGAAGCACGCGAAGGCAGTGCGAGCGGCTTCGTACTGGTCCACCCATCCGTCCCAGGGAGAGCCCTGCCGGTGCCACAGGCGGATATGCTCCTGCAGAGCGGATTCGACGGCGTCGCTCAAGGCGCCTTGCGAACATGAATTCAAATAGATCTTCTTCTGAAAAATGGGAAAGCGCGAGCGGACGGCAGCGACTTCGAATTCAGTGGACAAAGACCTGACCTCCGGACACACTGAAGTCCATTTCCTGATCTGCTCGCCGCGACTCTGGGCAAGCGGATAGGACCAAGTTGAGGGGGAGGAATCTGTGAAGACTCATGGTTCGGAAGCGAAGGGTGGGAAGAGCAAATC
>JAFATF010000733.1 GCA_019244045.1 Acidobacteriota bacterium | reverse complement strand
CTCCGGTTCGGTTCGATGGCGTGGGGGGGAGGCACGGTTTGCCCCCCGCCAGCTCGAAGGAGGACGCTTTTCGTCCGTCCAGCCTCTTCCGTAGCTGGGCAGACTAGGTTAAAATAACGTTTGAGGATGAGCTTTATGGAATGGACTACCCCGGCGTTTGAGGAGATCCAGCTCTGCTGCGAGATCAACTCCTACGTCAGTGCTCAGCTGTAGACCACCACCAATGCGCATAAAGCTGCTGGGAACCGCTGCTGGCGGTGCCTTCCCGCAGTGGAATTGTGCCTGCCGTAATTGTCGGTCGCTCCGCAAAGGGAGCTTTGCCGGCAAGCCTCGTTCTCAACTGCAGGTTGCCATCAGCCAAAATGACAAGAGCTGGTACCTGCTTAATGCTTCCCCCGACATTCGCTCCCAGCTCGAAAGGGACCCAGTTTTTTATCCTCGGCGGCAAGTTCGCTCGACGCCTATTGCAGGGATTGTTCTTACCAGTGCCGATCTCGATCAGGTACTCGGGTTGCTCACGTTGCGGGAGTTCGAGCAGTTTCGTATTTATGCGACGCCGACACTGCAGCGGATTCTACGAGAGGATAATTCAATGTTCGCTGCGCTGAATCGTGTTCCTGGCCAAGTCACATGGGTCGACATTGCTCCCGGCGAACGTTTCTCCCTCGTTTCGAAGAAGGGAGAGGCTGAACTATGCTGCACGCCGGTACCGCTCAAAGAGCATGCCCCTTCCTATATTTCCCATCAACGCAGACTAGAGCTCAAGGACGAAGAACTGCTGCTTGGTCTGACCATCGAAACTGCGGCGGGTCGACGCTTGGGTTATTTCCCCGCGATTTGCGAGATAAGCCAGGAAATTATGAAAATGCTGGCCGGCATAGACGTAATTCTGTTCGACGGCACTTTCTGGTCCAATAATGAACTTCAGGGCGTTCGCGCTACCGCACCGATGGCACGAGAGATCGGTCACCTCCCCGTGTCAGGCGCCGAGGGCAGCCTTGAACGGCTGGCTGGTCTAAAAGCCAGAAAGATCTACGTGCACGTAAACAACACCAACCCCCTGCTCAATGAGGCGGGTCGAGAATACCGTCAGGTGCGGGCTGCGGGCTGGGAAGTCGCTGAGGACGGATGGGAATTCGAATTATGAGCGGGCCGGACGCGCCTCTCCGAGTAGAAGAGTTGCGGGCCCGCTTGAAGGAAATCGGACGCGAGCGGTATCATCACCGCCACCCGTTCCATCTGCTCATGCACCAGGGGGCGCTCGGCCGTGGGCAACTGCAGGCCTGGGCGCTCAACCGCTACTATTACCAGAGCGTCATTCCCAGCAAAGATGCCATTATTCTTGCTCGCAGCGAGGACAGGAATTTCCGTCGGGCCTGGAGGAAGCGGATTGTAGACCATGACGGAGACGGGCCCCAGGACGGTGGAATTGAGCGCTGGATACGTCTGGCGGAAGCAACCGGACTGGGCCGCGAGCGGGTGGTTTCGGGCGACGAGATCTTGCCGGCAGTTCGCTTCGCCGTCAATGCCTACCTGGATCTGGTCAAGAACCGCACATTTCTTGAAGCAGTCGCCTCTTCCCTGACCGAGTTATTCTCGCGCGAATTGATCGCCTTGCGCATCGATGCACTGCGAAAGCACTACCCCTGGCTGGGAGGAGGACTCGACTATTTCACCGCGCGTTTAGAACAGGCCCCGGCAGATGCGGCTTTCGCCTTCGACTACATTGCCCGCAACGCTTGTACGCGTGCCGAACAGGACCAAGCCATGGCCGCGCTCACCAGCAAGTGCGATATCCTTTGGGCACAGCTGGACGCGCTTTATTTCGCTTATGTCCAGCCGGGATGGATCCCTGCAGGGGCGTTCGTCCCGGCAAAGGAGTAGCCTTGTGCCTCCCCTCGACGAGGACAGCAGACCGCGCCTGGCGGCCGGATGCCGATGGTCTGAGGGACGCGGGGCGGACAGAAGTGTGCTCTCTCCGGAAGGCGCTATCCTGGTAAAGGGCACCGGGCGCGACATCCTCGAACATTGCGATGGGCAACATACGTTCAGGGAAATTGTCAACGCACTCGCGGCATTGTACACGCTGACCGATGTTCAACGAATCCGGCAGGAGGCCGCCAATTTCCTCGAGCAACTACGAGAGAAACGAATCGTAGACTTCTGATGTCTTCCGGACCTTTAGCGCTGATTGCCGAACTGACCCACCGCTGCCCTTTGCACTGCGTTTACTGCTCGAATCCGGTCGAGATGCAGAAATCCACATCGGAGCTTGCGACCGAGGAGTGGCAACGTGTCTTTGACGAGGCGGCAACCCTTGGCGCGCTGCACGTTCATCTCACCGGGGGAGAGCCGCTGGCGCGCGCCGATCTGACCGAATTAGTGGCCGGAGCGCGTGCAGCCCGACTGTATACCAACCTGATTACATCCGGGATCGGGCTCTCGGAGAAACGGCTCGACGAACTTATTGCCGCGGGCCTCGAGCATATTCAGCTCAGTTTCCAGGATTGTCGCGCCGATGCGGCGAACCTGATCGCCGGGGCCCGCAGTCATCGGTTGAAAGTGGAAGTGGCTCGATCCGTACGCCGGCGCCCGCTTGCCTTCACCATGAACATTGTCGTACACCGCCAAAATCTCGATCGCCTGGATGAGATCATCGCCTTCGCCGAGCAGCTCCAGCCAGATCGGCTGGAAATCGCCAATGTGCAGTACTACGGATGGGCGTTTCCCAACCGCCATGCTTTGCTGCCCACCCGCCCGCAAGTGGAGCGTTCATTGGTGATTGTTCAGCAGGCGCAGGAACGCCTGCGCGGCCGAATGAGGATTGATTATGTGCTTCCCGACTACTACGCTCGCTATCCCAAGGCGTGCATGGGCGGATGGGGAAAGCGCCTGCTGCTGGTTGATCCGGCGGGGAGCGCGCTACCCTGCCACGCTGCCGGCGTCATTCCCGGAATGCAATTCGACAATGTGAGGCAGAAATCGCTGGCCTGGATATGGCAGCAATCATCCGCCTTCCATCAATTTCGCGGACTGGATTGGATGGGGGAGCCTTGCCGAACCTGTGAACGACGCAGCGAAGATTTCGGTGGATGTCGCTGCCAGGCGTTCTTGCTGACTGGCGATGCGCAGGCCACTGACCCGGTATGTTCACTGGCGCCCCTGCACAGAATCGTGGAACGAGAAATAGAGCGAAGCAACTCTAATGCCGGCAACGCTCCGCCCGAGCGAGACACCGCGCCGCCTTCGCCGGCCTGGACGTACCGGATCGATCCCACATGAATCGGCGGCCGCGGATTCAGCCGCACTGACCTTGCGTACAGAAGGGGGATAATCCGCGGCCAAGCTTTTTAAGACTAGACTGTTTGTTGTTCTCGAGGCGCGTTTTGACGAGCGCCGTCGAGTGGGCCGTTGCCCTGGCGGTCGCGCTACGGCTTGAACTGGATGACCCCAAAGCGACCGTTCGCGTAGTTTTGCGGCCCGGCGGTAAAGAACAGTTCATTTCTCGCACCCGCAGGGGCGTTCCCACTGCCGAACTCGAGTCCCCACAACTGATCTATATGTAGCACCGAACCGGCCGGGCTTTTCAACAGGCCGAGAAATTTCCCGCTACGACTAAAAGCGCTGATGATTCCATCGGGGGTGTTGTTGCCGACCAGAATGGCATGGCTCGAGGGCCCAAAGTTGCCGGGAGCCAAGGCAAGGCCCCAAGGCTGGTTCAGGGTGCCATTAGATGCAAAACGCGCGGGCGTGCCGCCAAACTCGCCGAAGGTGTCGATGAATCCTCCGGGTGCGTTGCTCGTGCTGGCATAGGTCACAAATACCTCATGGCCGATGACCTGTACGCCGTATGCGGCAAATCCGTCGGGGATCGCGGGATCGTTGAAGGTGTCGATGTGATTGAAGTTCTCATCGTAAACGTTGACCGCATTCTTCGGTCCTGTGGCGCTGTTATCGGCCGCGTAGAGCCAGTTGATGTCGGAAGCAATGGCGAGACCGGTGTACACCGTTCCTGAGGCAGATTTATCTACCGCAATGACGGCGTGAGTGAGGTCGACACCGGGATTCCAGCCGCTGATGGTGCCGTCCTGAGTGTCGAAAATAAAGATCGCCGGGCCGGACATCCCGTTTTTTGAAACATTGAACACATTGTTGCCGTTGAAAACGATGCCGGAAGGCGTTCCCGGACCCTGGCCGGAAGCGGCGGGAATTTCTACCACCAAACCCTGCCGGGTTCCGTCGGCGGTATACAGCGTGGACTTGCCGGTTCCGTTGTCACTGACCCAGTACGGGCTATTGGGAGCTCGGGCAATCCCCCAGGCGTTGACCAGATTGGGATCGGGAGGCTGAATTGCTTTGCCTGCTTGATTGGCGTCGAGGTAAGTTACTGTGTATTGAGCCAGAGCCGTGCCTTCGATCACGACGAACATGGCCACGATGGCAGCGGCGAGACGAACCACACGAGCTGATGAGCGTTGCATTCGATCTTCTCCTCTTTATTTGAAACTCGTTTATTGACAGCTGCGACGTGAGGTGGGGCAAGGGGCATAATGATTTCGCGGCGCCTCGCGTCGTGAGCTCGCATCATAGTTCGGCGGCCGAACGGGGTTGTCGCGAGACGATCACAGAATTGTCAAAAAACGGTCGCGTCCATCCGAATCTCGCCTTGCACTGCACCCCAAAATGAGACCGCGGAAATCGTGACACCTTCTAGGGAAAGGTTGCCACGTGGAAAGAAGAGAAGGAATGGTTGCATACGCGGGAGCTTCGACCATATGCAGTAGAGCGAATGAAATGAGTTGGATCATCGCTCAGCCCTAGAGAACGTTTGAACCGCAACTGGCAGCTGGATCCATTTGGTCGGCCCCGCTTCTGAGTTCTGACAGTGGGGAAGATCCATCTTCGAACCAGGAACAGCACGCAGCGCCACTCCCCGACTCATTGCCTTGATGAGCCTGCCGTTGGTTATTCCTGGGCAGGTTTGTCCCATGCAGGGCCGTGGCCTCTCAGGGCATAATGAGCGTCGCGAGACACCCGACAGGCCGAGCCTGCAGTGGTGCTCAGCAACGAGCCCGCTTCTCCAGTGTGGCGCCCGAGTTACGTGATCAGAACAGTGGCGACGAGCCCCCCAAACAAGCCCACCATCCCGATGGGGAAAGCCCTTCCGGGGAATCCGCCTTCGGGCGAGGGCTCAGGCTCTCCGCTATAGAACTTGCGCCACTTCAAGCCTTATGATCCCCCCGCAGACTTCAAGTTCTTCGGCGCTGGGAGTTCCTGTAGCAGAGCCTGCTTGCGCTACAGCCCCACTATCGATTTGTGGAACGAAAAGGCTGTATGAACACTAGAATCCCTTCAACAGCAACTGTAACGACTCCCAACTATGTCACCTCAGGGGTGCGCCCCACCAACCTCATGGCTGCGGCAAATAATGACAAAGCTTTCACAATCGTCTGACAAGCGCGCGGCCACACTTCAATAATTTGTCCTTACCGATTACGAGTGCTGCCCACCTTCGGCGCTGAATTTATCTCAGGAGTATTCCCATGAAATGGAAGTTAATGGTCCCCTCGGTAGCCGTTGTGTCCTTATTAAGCTTGAACAGCAATTCGCAAATGGCGGCAAATAGCACTATGTCCGGCCATGCCATAACGGCATCGGCAATAAGCACCGCTTCTGGCAACTCCATAGCCGGAACCATTCGCCTGCAGGGGCCGGTTCCGAAAACCTCGCCAATCGCGATGCGTTCGGACCCGACCTGTGCTCAAGAACATCCTCAACCTGTGCGCGCGGAAGACATTGTTGGCGGCGCAGGCGGTACGCTAGAAAATGTAATCGTATTTGTGGCACAGGGGGTGGCGGAGCGCCCCTACGACGTGCCCCAAGCTGCCGCCCTCATGCAGCAGAAGGGCTGCATGTATGAACCGCACGTGCTGGCGATGCGGGCCGGCCAGACCCTGCGTGTGGTCAATGCCGACAAGACCACCCACAACATTCATCCCATGCCGGCCAATAACCGCGAATGGAACAAGGCACAGCTGCCGGGCCAGCCGATCGAGGAAAAATTCTCCCGCGAGGAGATTGCCATCCCCGTCAAGTGCAACATCCATCCCTGGATGCACAGCTACATTGCCGTTTTCAAACACCCCTACTTCACAGTTACCGGTAAGGATGGCAGCTTCGCGCTAAGCCATCTGCCTCCCGGTGAATACACGATTGAGGCTTGGCACGAGAAGCTGGGCACAATGACGCAACAGGTGAAAATTGCTCCGGGAGAAAACAAAAAGATTGACTTTACATTTAAATCCAAAGGTTAGTGCGACGATCCTGACCGCGCCGCCCTCGAGCAATCGGCGCCAGCGGTGTAGGGGTAAGTGCGGGGCCAGGCCGGCCCGGGGTCAAGCTGAACGCTTCAGATCATCGGGCTCAATATTCTGGTCCCGCTCGGGAGCAACATCTTCGGGGCGGCGGTACTCGTTATGGGTGTGGACCGGGCGTTCGGGATGATCGGCCGCATCTTCCGAGCCTTCGACGGCTTCAGCTTCCAGAGCCTGGTCGCTGTCGGCGAGTTCCTCAACGCTCTCTGCGGCCGCGTCCTCTATCGCCGAGAGATCTTGTGTGTCGCCGGACTGGCCGGCGCTCGCCGAGCCGACTTGTCCCGCTGGTGCGCCTAGTTCGTCGAGCTGAGCTTCATTGTCTTCGTGGCGATCACGCATACCCTAATCCTCCCAAGTGGTTTGAGCGCATTGGATGCCGGGCAAAGCACGGGCGGCGGTATCGGGCGAATTTGTTTTCTCCGCCCGGGGTGCTTGCGCACACTCGGAGGCGGGGCGTGTTAGTCTGATCGCCATCCCATTATGCCCAACCGAGTAGCGCAGTTTGACCTCGTGGAAGCAGCCAAGGAGGTCATGGCTGCGCAGGGCTTTGAAACGGATTTCCCGCCCGAGGCTAAACGGCAGCTTGCCGAGCTTGACAGTTCTCCCCCCAGCATCTCTCCTGCGGCCGGCTTTCCTGATCTGCGCAGCCTGGTTTGGTCCTCGATCGACAATGACACTTCGCGCGATTTGGATCAGATCGAGGTTGCGGAGCAATTATCTGCCGGCCAAGTGCGGCTCCTGATTGGCATTGCCGACGTAGACGCTTTCGTGCCCCGGAGCTCGCCCATCGATCAATACGCCCAAAAGCAAACCACGACGGTTTACACCGGAGTGCGAATTTTCCCCATGCTGCCCGAGCAGCTTTCGACCGGCGCCACATCCCTGCTGGAAGGCGCTGATCGGCTCGCCCTGGTCATTGAATTCGTCGTCAATGATGATGGAACCGTCGCGTCGGGGGACATATACCGTGCCCTGGTGCAGAATCACGCGCAACTCACCTATGAGGGCGTGGGAGCGTGGCTCGAAGGCAGAGGTGAGACGCCGCCGAAGGTCGCTGCGTCAAGTCAGCTCGAACAGCAGCTCGAGCTGCAGGATCGGGTTGCCCGCGCGCTCAACCAGCAACGCCATCAGCAGGGCGCCTTGGACCTTGAGACCAGCGAGGTTCATGCAGTCTTCTTCCATGATCAGGTCGTGGGTGTCGCCCAGGAGGAAAAAAACCGTGCCACTCAACTGATTGAGGATTTCATGATTGCGGCTAACGGCGTCGTTGCGCGTCGACTGCGGAGTGTGCCTTCGATCCGGCGCATCGTAAAAACCCCGGAACGGTGGGACCGAATTGTCCAGCTCGCAGCCGGTTTGGGCACTCAGCTTCCTCCCCAAGCCGATGCCCGGGCCCTGAATGATTTTCTTGCCCGGCAAAGAACGGCTGATCCCGACCATTTTCCCGACCTGTCGCTCTCGATTATCAAGCTGCTCGGACCCGGCGAGTATGTACTGGAGCGCCCTGCAGATCCCGGGCAAGGACACTTTGGCCTGGCCGTCGAGGATTACACACATTCAACGGCGCCCAATCGCAGATTTGCCGACGTCGTCACGCAACGCATTATCAAGTCCGAAATCGGAAGAACGAGTGCACCCTATTCAGAGGCCGAACTGAGCACCATCGCCGCCAACTGCACCGCCAAGGGCGATGCGGCCAGGAAGGTAGAGCGCGAAATGTCCAAACGGATTGCTGCTGTGGCCATGAGCGGGCGCGTGGGCGAGAAGTTTGATGCTATCGTTACGGGGGTGACCCCGCGCGGAACCTTTGTTCGCGTTCTCAAGCCGCACGTCGAGGGGCTGCTCGCCAGGGGGGCGGAGGGCTTGGACGTGGGTGACAAGCTGGGGGTGAAGTTGGTCCGCACCGACCCCCAGCGCGGCTACATTGATTTTGAACGCGCCTGATCGGTCAAGAAGATCGGCCAAAGCGATAGCCGGGCTTTAATTCGCAGCGGTACGCCTGGTTTCTCTGAGCATCCATCTGAGCGGTGCAGTCTGCCCAATCCAGAATCAACGCCGGACCCAGGGGAAATACGATAGTCTCGCCATTGAGCTCCGCCTGCAGGGTAATGCCCTCGGCACTAGCGGGCACGGTGAAGTTCAGCGCTCGACCAAGCACGTAAGGGTGAGATTCGCGAACAACATCGCTGATCATGGGATGAACCACCTCGGCTTCAACCAGAAAGACTGCCGTATCTGACCAATTCCGGGCTGAGACGCTGATCTTTGGTCCGCCGACATAGAGTTCACGATCATCGATGCGCGTGAAAGAACATGGTCCGGCAATGCAGGAGGCCCGCGCGTTGTGAAACATATTGCCCGGGCCCGCGTCGAGCGAAATCGATCCAATGGAAGCTTTCCATTTGCCGTCCGGAGAACAAGGGTTACGCCCATTACAAGGCACGTTGCCGGTATTGACAACTTCGAAAGTGCGCGCTGCGCTGCCGACACTGGCTGGCGTAACGCTTTTGACAGAGTAGCGAACCAGCACATTGCCGATCGTCACCGGCGGGCCAGCAGGCTGCGGAGCCATGCCGCGGCGGAGTACTTCCATGCGGAGCACGTAAAGCTGGTCACCAACATGATCATTCACCGCCAGGGACTGGTAGGCGGAATGGGTAACCTCAAAGGTGACGGAACGCCCGCGACGAATGTCCCGTGGCAAAGTGAGGGTGAAATAGCCCCGGTTATCCGATTTGGCTTCGGCCAAAGGAGCCGGACCGGTATTTTCGAGGCTGAACAGGCGCGACAAGTCAGAAGGCGGCACAGCCGAGGACAGCCGAATGGCAATGCGAGCGTCCGCCACGGGCAATTGCTGCCGCGGGTCCGGATCATTGGTAAGCACCGCGCCTCGAAGCACCAAGGATTTGGTCTTGAACACGCCCGAGAGCCAAGAGCCAATCACAATGCCGGCCAGAAGCAGAATTGCCACAATGCCAATCCTGGATCCGCGTTTCATATGTGCTTCTTATGATAACAATCGCCAGCCGTGGGTAACTCCTACCGCCTGCAGGAATCGTTTAAGATCGGGAAGTGGCGGAACACGGATCGGATCAAGGCCGCTCCCGCCGTGATTTTCTAAAAGCCCTGGCGGGAATGGCGACGGCGATGCCAATCGCGGCATCTGTTCCATTCACTCGTCCTTTGTCTGGCGCCCAAGTAGGCCGCGGGCCGGCCAAGGCTTCATTTTCAGCTGACGACGACCGCTTGCTCGATGAGATGGAGCGGCTGAGCTCCTGTTTTTTTTGGGAACAGGCAAACCCCGATACCGGCCTGGTCAAGGATCGTTGTAATGCGCGCGACGCCGCTTCCGACAAGAACACAGTTGCCAGCATCGCGGCTACCGGTTTCGCTCTGACCGCACTGTGCATCGCGGTCGAGCGGCAGTTTCTCGCAGCCGATGCTGTGCGCGGCCGGGTTCTCACAACCTTACGCTCGCTGTGGGAGACACTGCCCAACCATCGCGGATTCTTTTATCACTGGGCCGACATCAACACCGGAGAGCGAGTTTGGGATTCGGAAGTGTCGTCCGTCGACACCGCCCTACTGCTCTGTGGCGTGCTCACCTGCCGGGAATTCTTTCATGACCGCGAAATTACCCGCCTCGCCAATAGCATCGCGGAGCGCATCGATTGGACATGGCTTTCCGAGGATACCTCGCTACTTCCCCACGGTTGGTTGCCGGAGGTCGGTTTCCTGCCTTACCGCTGGGATTATTACAGCGAGTTGATGATGATGTATCTATTGGCCCTGGGATCGTCAAGCCACCCTCTGCCGGCGGAGACCTGGGACGCATGGAAGAGGGTGCGTTTCGACTATGAAGGCATGCGCTACATCGGATCATTTGCCCCCTTGTTTGTCCATCAGTATTCCCAGGCCTGGTTCGATTTTCGCGGCAAGAGCGACGGCTACGCCGATTACTTTCACAACTCCATCACAGCCACCAAGGTACATCGCCAGTTCTGCCTGGAACTGGGCAAGCAGTTCCATGACTACAGCGAGGACTTGTGGGGCATCACCGCCTCCGACTCGGCCAAAGGCTATGTCATCTGGGGGGGGCCTCCAATGATGGGAGCAATTGATGGCACGGTGGTGCCGAGCGCAACCGCCGGCTCTCTCCCCTTCTTACCCGCCGAGAGTATGCGGGTGTTGCGTACCATCCGCAACAAGTATCCGGCGGCCTGGACCAATTACGGATTCGTTGACGCTTTCAATCCGCTGACCGGATGGTACGACACAGATGTGGTGGGAATCGACACGGGCATCAGCATGCTGATGGCGGAAAATGCCCGCACCGGTTTCGTATGGAATACCTTTATGCGAAGCGCGGAAGCGCAGCGCGGGATGGCCCGGGCTGGTTTCCACCTGTATTAAGCGGGGAGAGAGCGTGGCCAGGTGGGCTATCGCGGGCGCACTCGGGAAACCGAAAAAATTCGAGTTCTCTTGTCCTCGTGCGGGGCAAGTGTTCTGGCAAGCCGGCCAGGTTGTCCTCTCTTGCCAAATAGCCGAATATCTCATGCAGTATTAGACTGATCCGCATCCAAGGATAGAGCGCCACTGTGCTCATCAAGGAAGAGTCAGGTGCGAGCACAAATCAAGCTGGGACGAATCGCCGGAATTGAGATTGGGCTGCATTACAGCTGGTTTCTCATCGCCATTCTCATCGTTTTCTCGCTCAAAGATCAGTTTCGCACCGTAAACCCGGACTGGAGTCTCGGTCTCATGTGGGCCATCGCCTTGGTGACCGCCGTGCTGTTCTTTGTGGCATTGCTGCTGCACGAGCTAGCCCACTCGCTGGTGGCGCAAAGCCGGGGCTTGCGGGTGCGCGCCATTACTTTGTTTGCCTTAGGTGGCGTCTCCCAGATCGAGTCAGAAGCCAATGACGCCAAGTCCGAATTCTGGATCGCGATTGTCGGCCCGCTGACCAGCCTGATGATTGGCTTCATCTGCTTGGGTCTGGAACGACTGGCATCTCCCCGGGGAAGCAGCGAGCCGGGGGCGCCGCTCCTAGCGCTGCTCCTCTGGCTGGGGCGCATCAATATCGTATTGGCGGTTTTCAACATGATCCCAGGATATCCGCTGGATGGCGGACGGGTCTTACGTTCGCTGATCTGGTGGCTGGGGCACAGCCAGGAACGCGCCACCAAATGGGCATCCTATACGGGTCAGGCCGTGGCCTTTCTGTTCATTCTGTACGGGCTTTTTGGTTTCTTTACAGGACGCAACTACCAGGGGGGATTATGGTTGGCCTTCATAGGATGGTTTCTCCTCGATGCATCACGCAGCACGTCGCTGCAGATGGAGATCATGACGGGTCTGCGGGGCAGACGCGTAGGCGACATCATGGAACGGGATTGCGCGCTGGTAGAGGGGCATATCAGTCTCCAGGACTTTGTTGACGAATATGTGCTGCGCAGCGGAAGGCGCTGTTTCATGGTCGTGCAGAACAATTCCTTGGTCGGCCTGATTACTCCCAATGAGGTCAAAAAGGTGCCGCGCGAGGAATGGCTGCAAACCAGCGTGCAGAGTGCAATGATTCCCCTCAGGCAATTGCACGTGGTATCGCCCGAGACTTCGGCGATCGAGGCTCTCGATCTGCTGACTCATCAGGATGTTAATCAGGTGCCGGTCGTCTCCCAGGGGCACCCGGTCGGCATCTTCTCGCGCGGGCAGGTAATCCGCTACTTGCAGGCGCATTCTGAACTTGGCAAACATTAAGAGCTACTTCTCGGGATGTTCGTCGCCTTTTAGAGTTCGAACAAAGCATACAATTTGCCAGCGTTCGGTATCTGACAAGCGGGCGAAGGGCGGCATTCCGGCCTTGACGTTTCCATTCGTCATTTTCCAGAAAAGCGAACCATCACTCTGGTTTTGAACTTGCAGCACCCGGAGATCGGCGGCGTCCTGTATGCCGGCGCCATCTTCGCCATGGCACTCGGCGCAGTGGCGCAGGAAGAGCTTCTTCCCCGCAGCCACGGCGCCGCTAGTGCCAATAAGCGGATTTTTCTTGGCCGCAGCATCGGCCGGTGCGACCCATTTGGAATCCGACTTATTTTGTGGGCTGCCGGCGGCGGCGGCGATCAAGAGGGCCGCTAAAATGGATAGCCACGAGGCAGACCTGTTCACTCGTTCCCTCCCGCAAGAGAGCGGCGTCAATAGGCTTCGCCGCGTACCTGGTAACTATACTGGATAGGCAAAAGAAGCGACAATCGCAGCCATTTGGGCTTTCAATTGCCTGATACCACCCGCAACGCGTGCCAACCAGGTGCATGCGGGCGCAATCCCGCTGCGTCCTTTCTTGCTAATCATGCTTTTCCCCACCCTATCGAACTCATCGACAAATCGATGCCGCCCAGGTTGCAACGGCTAGCAAGAGCTCAGGATGGTTTCAGAAACGGAAATTCCTCGAGGATGGCCGCCAGCGCCGGTGTCGGCGCCCGGCGGGGGCGACAAGGCCGCGTGGCAGGCGCTTCAGCGTCTTTGCTGCCCTGCCCGGCAGGACCAGCCTCAATGGGCAGATCTGGGTGACGAAAATAGAAGCAGCCTTGATCGCGTGCCAGCTTGCTTGCACGCGATCTAGTCAGGGGAGCGGGAAATACTGCTGTGCGATGCTTGTTATAATCGCCGGACGCATATGCCGTTGGCTCTTTTGCGCGTGCTCGCCGTTCCAGAGCAAAAGCATCTCCATGACGTGCTGCTTGATTGGCGCCAAGACTGGCTGAATTTTTTGCGGCACGCGGATGCCATTGTGCTCATCGTGGCCGTGGCTTTCGTGGTACTACGGACCTTGCGCGCTCTTATTCGCCGGATCTCGGTATCGAGCGGCAGACTAACCACTGGCCTGCGCCAGCAACAGGTCCGAACTTTGGCGAGTGTCTTGAATAGCGTGGTGACGGTCGTGGTGGTATTCGTCACCATTCTGCTGGTCCTCGAGAAGATCGACATCAATGTCGGACCCTTGTTGGCCAGCGCCGGCGTGGCCGGTCTGGCGATCGGCTTCGGAGCGCAAACCTTGGTGCATGACTACATCAATGGATTCTTCGTGCTTCTCGAAGATCAATACAATCTCGGAGACACCGTGCGTGTAGCCGGCCTGAAAGGTATGGTCGAGCACATGACGCTGCGGCGTACCGTGTTGCGCGATGATGACGGAACGGTTCACATCATTCCCAACAGCCAGATCACTGTCGTCTCCAACCTGACCAGAGACTGGGCTCAGTTGTCTCTCAAGGTCACAGTTGCATACGAGGAATCAAGCGACAAGATCATGAATTTACTCCGACAGGTGGGTGCCGATGTCCGCCACGAGGCGACCTTCGCGGACGATATCCTCGATGTGCAGGTGCCCGGCATTGACCGAGTGGGCAACGGCGAGGCGGAATACCTGGTGCTGGTGAAAACACGCCCCAATAAACAATACGGCATCACCCGTGAGTTCCGCAGGCTCATCAAGGACGCTTTCGAGAAGAATCTAGTCAAACCAGGCCCGCCCGGACGGGTCTACGTCACCGAGTCAAGTGCCGAGCGTAAATCGTAAGCGGGGAGTTTCCCCGAAGGACGCCTATAAATTCCGTCTATATGTTTCATAAGTTTTTCCCATTTGTATGGCCTTTACCCCGCGGGATACCCTGAAGAGTTTCCCATCATCGCCTAGCCCTTACCGTGGCATGAGGTTGATCACCCGAGAAGGAGAATTATGTCGAGCGAACTGCGAAATTTCTTGACCATGGCCTATGACGAGCTGGAAGAGATGAATCTTAAGGCGAAGAGGCAACGGATGGAGCGGGTGCCCTTGGGCAAGCTGCAAGAAGAGCGGCTGAAGTATCTGACTGACGAAAAACGTATCAAGGCCATGACCGTGCTGTTCAGCGACTTGGAAGGTCGGCTGCACATGCTCGATTACGACAAGAAATTTTTGCTCAAAGCCTACGACAATCTCACGTTCGATGGCTCCTCGATTCGCGGTTTTACGGCGCAACGGGAGAGTGATCTGCGCTTGGGGATTGACTGGGGCGCCTTCTACTGGGGCCCCGCCGATGTGTTCGGGCCCGGGAAGGTTTTGGTGTTCGGCGATGTAATTGATAAAGGCGGAACAATGTACAACGCTGACATACGCGGCATCCTTAAGAACTATGCCGATGGGCTTTATCAAGACCGGGGCTACACCTTGAATGCCGCCAATGAGATTGAGGGATTCCTCTTTCAGGGTCCCGATGCGGAGAGGCGTTTTCACGAGACTAAGCGATTCGACTACGTCAATACCGGCGGTTACTATCATTCCCTGCCTGGTGACCTCTTGCGCAGCTTCATCGACACCACCGCCGAGGTGCAGCGTGCCATGGGCTTTCAGAATGAGAAAGATCATCCCGAGGTAGCGCCTTCGCAATTCGAGATCAACTACAGCTATTCCGAGGTGGTCGCTGCCGCTGACCAGATTCAGCTGTACAAGCTGATTTGCCGCCAAGTGGCTACGAAGATGGGGCTAACGGCATCGTTCCTGCCCAAACCCGTAGTGGGTGTGAACGGAAATGGGATGCACACCAATGTCTCCATCAATAAGGGAGGCAAGAATCTATTCTGGGATCCCCAGGGGGAAGAAAAACTCAGCAGAATGGGTTGGGAATTCGTGGACCGGATTCTTACCCACGGCAATGACATTTGCTTGCTGCTGAATTCGAGCGTCAATGCCTACCGTCGCCTGGATCCTCATTTTGAGGCACCCAACCAGCTCAAGGCATCGCCTACGGATCGCGGCGCCATGGTGCGCATTCCCATTGGCAATGAGCGGAGCATGCGCGTGGAGGTACGGGCGGTGGCTCCCGATTCCAATCCTTACATGGTGATGTACTCGATTTTCAAGACCGGGATCGAAGGCGAAACGGCGAAGATCAAGAATCTACGGCAGGCCGAGCGCTACCTTCCGGACAACATCTATGCCGCGCTGGAAAATTTTCGCAATGCCGACTGGACAAGCAAATTGCTGGGCGCCGACGTGAAGGCCCGTTACGCCGATCTGAAAGAGGCTTC
Source organism: Acidobacteriota bacterium (assembly GCA_019244045.1). Classification (GTDB taxonomy): domain Bacteria; phylum Acidobacteriota; class Terriglobia; order Terriglobales; family Acidobacteriaceae; genus Gp1-AA122. The sequence goes on along the minus strand of JAFATF010000733.1, from coordinate 903 downwards.
GGCAGATCGTTGTCCGCGGCTGCTCGGAACATTCGTCAAAGCACCTGAAGTACAGTACCACCATGATGTATACAACCAATACCTGTGGAATCTTTTCTAGGACCGCCCTTTCGAGAGCAAGTTCCGGCCACGCGTCGAGGCTTTTTTTCGCCCGATGACAAGCGGATTGCTTGGCCTCAAAGATTGAGGCTACAGGATCATGTCGCCGGGCGCGCACACATGCTGCGGCAGTGCGCTGCCGTAAGCAGCGGCGAATCTGGCAGCCTAAATGCCGGTGGCCTGCGCGCAGGGATGTAAATTCATCCGGATGTAGACAACAGCAGAGTCCGCGGGAACGTGGGCCCGGAGAGGCAATGGACAGACACATTGCCGCCGTGTCACAGGGGCCGGGCGGGACAGAGAATACCCTCGGCAGATTTCCCCTGAGAGCGGCCGGTCCCGGGCCGCGTGTTCTGGCAAGCTAGAAAAACAGTATGTCCGTCTGCCCGAAAGTAAACCGTTTTCGGCCTCATACCTGCGCAGTGAGCCAACGTTATTTTGGAAAGTGGTCGAAGCCGGCATCAAAAACCTGTTGCCTCGGGCAAGCAGTTGTGATCGGTGATCTGTGTGGCTCCCTTTAGCGAGCTTCAATGAATGCCATAGCGAATTCTTCTCCATACGATAGAAATTTTGGTTTGCCGCAAAGCGAATCTTTTGCCCCGGTAAGCACGTCTACCTCTTAGCGGCTTGGATGGAGATGCTCGATGGCTGAAGCTGGTCACCCGCCTAGGTGGAAAATCCTGCTGGCCTTTGCCACTATCTATTTCGTTTGGGGATCCACATTCCTGGCCATTCGGGTCGGGGTGCTCGCGGTACCGCCGCTTTTGTTCGCAGCAATCCGCTTCACCATTGCCGGGCTGGTGC
>JAFATF010000705.1 GCA_019244045.1 Acidobacteriota bacterium | reverse complement strand
TGCTGATCTTGTTTACCATGTTTGCGTCCACCCAACTATCTCAACTGGCGCAGGCCGCCGGCGTTCACACGGTAATCTCGAAAGATGTAGGCGGTGTCCGTGCGCTTGTTCAGACGCTGGAGAAAATCACCATCAGTGCAGCCTAGTTGCACGCGGTGTCATCATTTTTGTTAGGCGAACCTCTTCGTACCCTGCCGATTGGAGATCCCATAGATTGAAGAATCGCGTACTGGCCCTGAATTCGCTGGAGCAATTGATCCCGGCTTGACGCCGGGTAAGAATGTCCGCAACTGAATTTACGTATAAAGTCTCGGCTTGCGGGCCATCGAGAAGCCCACGAGCCAGTTATTATTTTCTAGAGCCGCCTAGCATCGCCTTTAGCTTCGCGTTTTCGGTGCGCACGACGAGAAAACGTCAGCGCCAGCAGCAATCCGAAGCCTGCTCCCAACACCGCACCGGATATTGTGACACCCCACGGCAAGTATGAACCTTTGCCGGCAATCAGGAAACCTACACCTGCCATCACTACCATCCAGAGGATCAGACGCGTCGTCATATTCATTGCTCGACACCTCGCCGCGGTAGACTGGACATCATGCCATTAAGAAGGCTGTGGAAACATCTCGCCGCACGCAACCGGCGTTTTCCAATCAGCCACAGGCGAGAGATTGCGTTTCCGGAAATGCACATGATCTGGAAACGGGATTCTCCTGCGCATTGCCCTTGCTCGCTGCGCTGCGGTACCAGGCACAGACCTTCGGCTCGTGCCTGCAACATCAATTGTCACCCGGTTCTCTGCCACTGTTACCGAGGAGTACTTTTGGTCAAGATCGTTTCCCGAAAACCTAGTTGGCTGACGGCGATCTAATGACCGCCCATATGGTTGCACAAAACTCACGGCGCAGGTGGTTTCTATTCCGAACTCCACAACTCGCCTAGTTTTCGCAAATCTAGCCGCGCGTCAAACACGGTTCTCTGCCGACATTGTTTTACGGTGCGAGCTGGCCGTAGGCACGGCTGGCCGGTTGCCAAGTTGACGCCCGTATGGGATATCACTGTTGTGGTAGATGCAGGCGGAGCATCACGGGCAACTTAACGATGGTGATCGCTATCAGGTAGTGGCGGGTTCTTAGTCTTGAGGAAGAGCTCCCAGTCAAATCGCGCTTGAAGGGGCTGCTCATTTTCCTACAAGATTATTCTGCCGCGCGAGGTCCTGAAAGTTCAAACTGATCCTTTCGTTCCCACTGTGCCGTCCGTCCTTTAAGGCTCAGCTTGTACATCTCACCGATTAAAGAACTTCCGCGAAGGCTGAATTTGCAGTAGTGATACGTAGGACCAGGTTCGTTGTAGAAGTCTGAAGAACGCCGATTGATCCGATACGGGGTAGCCCCCCCACCAGCGGTCACCACATAGGTGATTCGGTTCTCAACGTAGCGTTCATAATTATGGTTATGGCCCGAAAAAACTACGATGCGAATGCCGCGGTGCGTCTTCGAGAACTCTTCCAGCAGAATCTTCAAGTGCTTCTCTGCATCCTCGACGTCGTGGCCCAAAGCCGGCCTTGAATACCTATCATGGCAACGATAGACCGAGGGCAATCGAGAAGCATGGGTGACGAGCGGATGATGTAGCACGATAAACAGAAATGCCAATTCTTCAGGAACGGCTTTCAGCTTTTTGCGCATCCAGTCCCCTTGTGGGCTATCCTGGGTGTACGAACTCTGGCTGTCCAGCATTAAGAATTCGGTGTTCGCATAATTCACTAGGTACCAGCCCTGGGCTTTTAGTTGGGGGTGAGGCTTAAGAGCTTCGAAATGATCCACAAATTTACTTTGCCCGGTTGTTCCGCGCACATCATGATTGCCAAGCACGGGGAGCAAGGAGATTTTTTTATTCCTTAATTCCTTCGTCTCGTCGTCAAAGACGTGCCAATCATCTTCGTTATCTCCTCGGTAGACGACATCGCCCGTAATGATGACAAAGTCTGGTTTTTGAGCCGTATGGACCATGCCATCGATCAATTGCCTGCGAAAGTCGCTATCGCTGAATTCGCATGTGCGAGGATCGGTGAACCGAGTATCACCATAGGCGAAAAAGACGTTCGTCTTGGGCTGTATCGTAATTTCGGGCGGCTGATCGGCTACGGCCGTGCTCTGGAACGCACACGAAAAAAATGCGAATGCGTAGAGCATGAGCAGTGCGTAAGCTGCTCGTAAACCAGAAACGTGTGGCATTAACAACACAGTGAGCCGACATCCAATCCGAAAGAAAGAAATCGACTTGTCACTTGGAAGAGCCGCCCTCTTGTCGAGCACGAACCCGATGGTGTCCCCCGCCTGTATTTGCACAACCGTGGCAGGTCTTTCTTTGTGCTCTGGCCATCTGAGACGAGCTTTGCTTTTGGCGCGGTGGGAGGCCCTGGCAAACCCGGCGAGCGGTCGGGCGCACCGACTGGAGCGCGTGCTCTCGCGTTAGAGCGCAATGCCCAAACGTCGACATCCTAGGGTTGACCGCCCAGTGACGAAGACCAGGAATAGATCACTTGTGATTAAGCTGGAAAACTGCTTCTGCGGGAATGCTGTTGAACTTCCGCTGCGTACGTGGCTTCCGAAAAATCCCAGTTGTCTGGTTGCCCGCTAATAAACCGAGACTCTGAGTGCCTAAAGCGTGTGAGCGCAAGGTTTGTGGCCCGACCAGACGTACATCGGCCAAAGCCTCGACGTCGCTTTGTATCCATGTTCCCTGCACTTCATTAAAGCTTATCTTCACAGAAACCTCTTTCAGCCACCAAGAGGGCGATTTAACCAGGTGCCCTTCGACATGCCGTATGAGAAGTGTACCTTTGTCCACCCAGACTTGGCCTACCATTAAATCCTTGTCCTTCCGCTTGGGTGCCAGGCGAAGTAAATAACATGGATGTGCGTCAAGGGTTGTCTCGGAAACGAACTGAAACTCGTAATTGTCTTTCGTCAGCGCGCCCACTTGTGCCTCCGCTGGTTTTGTTGACTCAGCTACTTCGCGATCCAAGATGCGCCGGACGATTTGCTCCCCTCGATTGCTGCCCGAGTGCTCTTCAATTTGATAGTCCTTTCCATCCTCCGGCCGGAAATCGAGCAAGGCGAGCACACGTGACGTGGGCACAGGATTGTTTCCGCTAAACAGGCGGTATTCGCGAATCACCTGATAGGGAGCTTGCCTGGCAAGGCTTGCCTCGGCTTCCTGCATGCCCTGAACTATGGCGGCGAGCTGAAACTGGCTAGGAGCGGCGTTCCTTGTTGCTGGTCGTGAACTCTGGGCTACCAGGACGTTGCTCACGAGAATGGCGAACAAGGCCTTATACATTAATGCATGGGTTCGCAGCATACTTACTGCCCACGTACGCTGGAGCAATCTTGGGGCCAGACCTGTGGCTGCGTTAGCAAGTACATAAACGCATTGCATTCGAACAGCATGCAAGAATTGCAAACTTGACGGCTGTTTTCTCCTACAGCTTGGACGGTATGTGACTGGGAAAAGGTGTTCGTCAAGTCTGTGATTGTGCTTCGGACCAGAGGTGCGCGTCGACTGAGCGCTTGAGCTTAGTTAGCCTTTATTTTCGCCTCTCGTGTGTCACAGCAGTCCGGCGCTCTAGCAACTTAGGTTCTGCGACACTCTCCAAGGCTCGCCTTGAGTGACGTGGCTCACGGCCACTGAGGAGCAAATCTCGATCTACAGCAATGTCTGTAGTGGTGCCAAGGGAGCTATGAGGCTCAGCCAGGATCTTCTCTTGGGCTCTTGGGCGCCGAGCCACTGTTTGGCTTGCCGCGGTGCGTAGGCTCTCTGGCTCTCTGCACGTTCGCGATCACAGACCTGAATGGGGGCTGGCGCCTTTGAGGGCGACGAGCTTACCTGTGGGTTCTGCATTGTTTGGAAAGGCACGGTTGTGAACTCAAAGTACAACAAACAGTTTGGGCTCCTCAACTAAGTGCATAATGCAGATAAGGCCTATTCTGGTGGGGAGCGCGTCGATCGCTGTGGTGTATCTCTGTCGCGTCATTCGCACAATAGGAGGCTGGTGCTTACCTGCAAGCGGCACACAGCTAAGGCAGCTACTTGTCGCCCGTGCAACCCACTCTCGGAACGAACCTCAGTCTCAATCCTGTCAGTATGCGAGGAGAATCGTTTCGCGCCCGCTGTACTATTGGCGGAGGCCTCGGTCACTTCATTGATCGCGTTTGGGGAGTTGAAGCTGAATTCACTCATCTCAAAGTCTTCGCAAACCTCAGTCACTCGAGCACGGTGACTGGATTGTGCAATGCACGATTCATGCGCAGCACCGAGCCCAATCGGGAGTTTCATTCAGTGCTTCAGCACAGGGTCAATTTGATCGTAGCTAAGCAGATTTCCAACGGTGGCGTGGCGAACGCGTGATGGACCCCACCACGTCTGGTGCTCGTGCTGCGTCTCCAGGCGAGGAACGTCGCGCTCGCATGCCGAATCAACCATCGACGGACATTTGAATAAGCCCTATCAGCTGGGCACCGCGCGGTCCAGATCGCGGCAGGCTTCGGGTTTTACATTTTCCGCCGACTCTACCGGCAGAGCCAATACAAAGTTCACGCGAACACGTCAACAGGTGGATGTATTTGATGGAAAGGCTTCTTCAATCCCGCCACTTGATTGCCGGTCCGTAATTCACCCTTAGCTCGACTGGCTGGATGACTTTTCGACAACTGAAAGGGACAGTCCTTGCGCTAGTCGTGTGTGGGTGCAATATTGGTAAGCTCCTGGTCGGTTGAGGGAAGCCGCAAAAGCTTTATGACCATGGCTGATCGGCATACATCAATCCGGGGTAAAGACT
>JAFATF010000722.1 GCA_019244045.1 Acidobacteriota bacterium | reverse complement strand
GTATCCGCGGTGTTCGTTAATGACACCATCCCGATCGAGAAACAGCGCTCGTTTCATGGTGGATCCAGCAACTTTCTCAGGGAATTCTGCAAAGTCGGCTGTAGTAGTGCCGGGCCACCATCCAGACGAAAAGATAGCTTCGCCACTTCACAGGTAGATCGAAATCAAAGAGAAACTTGCGGGCACAACGGGGTACTATTTCGAAGAGACCCGCCGGCTTGGTCACGACCTGCGAAGGCAATGGGATGGCCTTCGGGGTTCGGCCGGAGATATACGCGGAGAGCCGATCCGCCTCGAGGCGGCGGGCTTCTATCAGTCCAATGAAGGCGAGATCGTCTCCAAAGCGTGATCGATCGCTGTACGTTGTATCGAACGCGTCAGGCTTTTTTCGATAGTGCACGTGCTCGAATACGATGTCTTCGGCATAAGCGATCCGATCGTAGCCGCGTTTCTGTAAACGCCAAAAAATGTCCATCAGGTGTGTGTCGATGAAGGCGCCTTTATAGATACGAGGATAGGGCTCCGCGAGTAGCCGGCACGTCTGCCGGGACAGGATTGGGAACGTGCTCATTTTATGGCCCTTGAAGAGGTCGTTGGCGTATCCAAGATAGACGCCGTCTGGATAACGTGCGTCCAACTCACGCACCTTCTCGTCCCACCCCTGGGTGCGAATGATGATGTCATCGTTGACGGCGATAGTGATTTGTCCGGAAGCGTGATCAAGGCAGATCGCGTTATAGGCACCCATGGTTTGGCGTGGTCCGACAACCAGCTTCACAGAAATTTCACGAAAGACGATGCTATGGCTCTCTATGTCGTCGTCATCGATGCAAAGGATAGCTTCGATCAGTTCTGGATGTGCGCTTCGATCTGCGACACTCCGAAGAAAACGCTGCACCAATTCCGGGCGAGCTCGGGTCGGAAGCAGCAATGAAATCAGCTTTTTCATGCAAAATCGAAACCCCGCGGCCGAGCAGAGCCGCAGCTATCCCGGCTGTTCTGTATCATACCCTGTCCGTGATTGCCCAATATTCCATCATGTCGTGCGGAAACGGGCACTCTCGTTCGAAGTCCCTTGTTAGCCGGCAATAGGCTTCATACGCCTTTTCATATGCCAAGGGCCAGCCCGCGACATAAGCTTTTAGCCCCTCCTTCCAATGGGAATCCCGGATGTCGAGTTGATAGGTGCATGCCGCAATCCTGGACGTGTCATCGGTTCCCAGCGACACCGTCGCCCGCCCGCACCGAAGCGCAGCGATAACGCGCATGAGCGAAAGCCATCGCCAACGTTCTCGCTGCGGGATGTTGAGCACGATTTTTGCAGAACGATTGAGTTGATCACGTCGCTTGCGTGATACAAATCTTCGAGGAGAGACCACCGAGAATCCGAGCGCTCCCAATTCTGGCAGTAGCTTTTCGCGGTATTCTGTGACAAATCCTGTGAACAGCAGGTCGTTGCTGGGCTGTGGCAACTCGTCGATTCCGCTATTGGCGACCCGATCGATCTTTGGGAAAGGTATCGCGCGTATGTCGGCGCCAATCATCACGTCTGCGAAATTCCGCAACTCCGGAAGATCGCCGAGAACCATGAAGAATTTGATGTACGGCTGGCAACTCATCAAACATCTCAAGCGCTCGGTCTGTGTTGCGGGATGCATGTAGTCATTCGCGCTCCACAGCGGATCTCCGTGAATGAATATCCGGCGATCGAGGAAATCGATATGTTCGGTCATGATGACAGCGACCCGCTTCCGGGTCCGGCTACAAAAGTTCACCAGCGTATCGCGAGTCAGCGCTGAAAAATTTTCGATTACCACGTTGAGCGCCGAACCGGAGGGTTCGCGCCCGACCGACGTGGAATAGCCATTTTGCTGAAACGACTGAACAAAATACTCAATTTGATCGCTGATGCCAAAAAAGGAATGATTGTATATCCATAGATGGACCCGCTGGCAGCGGCCGGGATTTTGACTGGGCGTGCTCATCTTGATGTTCCCCGACTTGAAGCTCTCCACCGTCCGGTTGATAGGCGCCGGTTTCATCTAGTCCTCGAAATCCTTGACTTGCTCAATGATTTTCGTATCGGGCGCGATTTGCTTGCGGCTGAAATGGCTGCGCAAAGCACGGATCGTGTGTCTGCCCATCCGATTGATATTGGTCAGCACGATCCGGAAATTCGATATTCTCCGCGCGCGGCTCATCCTGCCGCGGTTGACCTTTGCAACCGCCGTTTCCAGGGAGTATGCGCTATATGTCCTCGAGTATAGCCTCCCTTCCGCCTTCGCAAGAATGAAGGGGCCTTCGCCGCACGGTATGGCGTAGTATTTGTGAAAGCAGTGGACGATGTTGAAGTTGTGTACATCCTCCATAACCAGTTCTGTATGACTTTCACTCCCCACTCTACCAGACTTACATTGGGTATATTGCCACCAGAGCTTTGCGAAAATCATGGATCTGCGCATCGTGCGGTAGGCACGAGAAGCAAGGCTATGCACCCTTGGATAGCGCATCAAGGCGTTAGAGGCGCGGCGCTTCCATTCGCTTGTACCGAACGGGATGTCGCCATATCGGCCGGGGAGGAACCTATCGCCGAGATCGACGAGAGAATTGGCGAAAGTCGTCACCGGCGCGCTTGGTTCAAAATAGTGTGCAAATACCGACCAGTCCCTCAGGTTGGTCGTTGGACTACCTGCCATATGAACGACGGTCCCGCCGAGCTGGACAACCGTGTTCGTGCCCGTATAGACAAGGCGCATCGGTTGTGTGCTGCTTTCGAAAACTCGCGCCCATTCCGCTGCATCCAGGGCACACTTTTGAAGCGACGCCGACAGTTCGGCTGATTTAGCTGAAGGAGATGCGCCGACTCGTGGTGTTGTTGCCTTCTCCGCCACCGAGCTCCAGAATTCCGACGCAAAGGCTTCACCGGAAAACTGAGTTCGCGCCCGTTCCGAGCTGCGATGGCTCATTGCCAGATAGGTCTCCGGTGAATTCAGGACTTCAAATACGCGCTCCACTAGTTGAGTGACCAGCGAGGGAGTCACGTTCGGCATCCGCTCGTAGTGATCTGCCAGGACGCCGGTGTCCGGATCCAGATGCCAGATTTCATTTCTCACGCCCTTCAGCACAATGGCGTCTTCCCGATCTGTCACATAAAGCGATGTGCCAAGCGTGTCCGTAACAACGGGAATGGTCCCCAGCGTCATGGCAAGAAGAATAGAGGCCGAGTGAAGCGAAGCGCTCGGCAACAGAAAAAAATGAGCGTCCGCCATCAGGGCATTGATTTCATGGTTGGACAGATATCCCTCTGCCCAGATGATGCTGCGCCCCAACTCACTTCTGACGAAATCCGGATCCACTCCATGGCACGCCAGCGTGCCGTCGTCTGGCCTCCCACAACGCAAAATCAGTGTTCCCATCCGCCCGGCAGTTACGAATTCTTTCCAAAATTTTAATACGATGTGGCCGCCGCGATTGAAGAAATTCGACGTCATCTGGTGGGCGGAGTTGACGAACAAAAAACGTGGCAAGCCAATGGGTCGGCGTGGACGAAACATGCCAGCATCCACCGATAACTTGCTCAGTCCGATTCTCGAGCTGAACAGTTTCGCATCGATCGTAGGATCGGAAAAAAAGGTGCTGAGGCCGTCAAGCGTTTCGGGAATGTGCGAATAAATTCCCTGACAAAGCGGGCTTCCCAAGATGCGTCCATAGTGCTGACGCAGTTCGTCGTGCCGATCGAACCTGCCGATCCCCTGCCGTGCGCAGGGAAAGAAAACCGGAACAAACGACTCGCAGTGAAGAACAAACGGGCGCGTAAGTGAGGGGAATGGCGCTGTATGATGAAACTCCACTTCCCCCGGAAGGGTTTCGGTCAGGATCCTGTCTGGTGGATAGAAGTGATCGGCATATGATCGTGCGATCGTGCCAGGCTCGATCGCCATAGCATCTTCTTTGCAGGAAGTGGACAGGTCGAGGACACGTGCGCGGTCAAGAAGATCTCGGGCAAAATGCCGACAAAGCTTGACGTTGTCCCAGGCCGCGAGGCTTATTTCCGACGGGGCATGGTCAAACAAGGCGCGGTAAAGTGGGTGGAATCCATTGAGCGGAATATAGTGGCTCAAGCTCCATGGCGCGGCGATTTTCAACTTAGACGCTCCACTTTGCAAATTCCGATTCAGTAGGAGATTGTTGTCTCAACCGTCGCCTCAATGGTGGCCGTGAAAGAACGGCCGCTGCGAATCTTGCGAAAAATCCGTTTCCGGGGACGAATTGACATCGAGACCTTCCGCGATCACGCGGGCCAGCCGTTCCTTCTCAATCTCACATATGCGCAAAAGCACTTCTTCACGGGTTTGTTCGACGAAGAAATCTTCGGACGAAAAGCCCTGCAAGAGGGTGTCAAGTGGGCGGGCGATGGCGATCTCCCCGATCAACTGCCGACACCCAATGAACTGGGCTCCGTATTTGAGAATATTGAACCCGAAATGGCTGTCCAGCAGTTCGATGGCCGGTGCCGACTGTTTGGAAGTGCTGAGCTCGGCGATCTTTGTCTCGCAGATCCGCAGTGACACCTCCTTGAGAGACGTTGCCACGATTAGGTCGGACGGTGAGTACGACCGTAGCAACGCCTCTGGCGGCATCGAGAAATCGACTGTCCCCAATGACTGCCGACACCCGATGAATCGGGCTCCGTGTTTGACTATATTGAACCCAAAATGGCTCTCCAGCAGTTCGATGGTCGGTGCCGACTGTTTGTGAGCGTTGAGCTCGGCGATCTTTGTCTCGCAGATCCGCAGCGACACCTCCTTGAGAGACGGTGCCACGATTAGGTCGGACGGTGAGTACGACCGTAGCAACGCGTCTGGCGGCACCGAGAAATCGACTGTTCCCAATGACTGCCGACACCCAACGAATTGGGCTCCGTATTTGATAATATTGAACCCGAAATGGCTCTCCAGCAGTTCGACGGCCGGCGCCGATCGTTCCAGAGCATTGAGCTCGGCGATCTTTGTCTCGCAGATGCGCCGCGACACCTCCTCCAGAGACATTGCCACGATCAGGTCGGACGGTGAAGATGACTGCAGCAAAGTGTCGAGCGGTATCGAGAAATCGACTGTTCCCAGTGACTGCCGACACGCGATGAACCGGGCTCCGTATTTGATGATATTGAAGCCAAACTGGCTCTCTAGCCGCTCGATGGTCGGTGCCGATTGTTCGGAAGCGTTGAGCTCAGCGATCTTGATCTCGCAGATGCGCAGCGACACCTCTTCAAGAGACGTTGCCACGATCAGGTCGGACGGTGAGTATGACTGCGGCAGAGTGTCCAGCGGTATCGAGAAATCGACTGTTCCCAGTGATTCCCGACACCCAACAAATTGGGCTCCGCGTTTAATGATGTTGAACCCGAAATGGCTCTCCAGCAGCTCCGCAGCCGGCGCCGTTGTCCCGGAAGCACAGAGCTCAGCTATCTTTGTCTCGCAGATGCGCAACGACGCCTCTTCAAGAGACGTTGCCACGATCAGGTCGGACGGGGAAGATGACTGCAGCAAAGTGTCGAGCGGTATCGAGAAATCGACTGTTCCCAGTGACTGCCGACACGCGATAAACCGGGCGCCGTATTTGATGATATTGAACCCAAACTGGCTCTCTAGCCGTTCGATGGTCGGTGCCGATTGTTCGGAAGCGTTGAGTTCAGCGATCTTGATCTCGCAGATGCGCAGCGACACCTCTTCAAGAGATGTTGCCACGATCAGATCGGACCGTGAGTATGACTGCAGCAGAGTGTCCAGCGGTATCGAGAAATCGACTGTTCCCAGTGAGTGCCGACACCCGATATATTTGCCCCGGCTTCGAATGATGTTGAATCCCAGCTCGGAACGGACGCGTTCGGTCAGTAAAGCTTCTTCGCCCAACCGCAAATGCTCTGGAATGCCTGATTCGTAGCCAGACAGATCTATTTTCTCGAAATTGGGTCCGTTCCTCCGCACGGCCCACAAGCCATCCCAAACGGATACTTCATCGAAAATATCCGCGATGGCCTGCGAAACTCCAGGGTGATAGGAGATGCCGGTCGATGGATCCTTCACGAAATCGATGCTGTTAGCTAGCGCGGCCCGATGTGTGGCTTCATTCACGAGGCCAATCTTCAGCTCATAATCGTCGCCGCAAATAATCCCCCCGTCCACGACCAGTCGTCTCGCCTGGATGATATCGTTGCAGACGTCATCATAAAGATGGGACCCGTCGATAAAGATGATGTGGTAGGATTCGGCCGCGAGCCCTGGAAGAACGTCCCTCGAGTTGCCCTTCGTTGGATGGACAATGTTCTCGACGCCAGCCGCGGAAATATTGCGACTGAACTCTTGAAAGATTGCACCATGGTCGGCGGCAGAGTTCATCGCCTGATAGATAGCGGCATTGTTGGCGCGGAGATCGAAGTAAGGCTCCCAGATATCCACGCAATGCACGGATCCCGTCAAGCCGAGGTCCTTGATGGCCATTGCCCAGGTGATTGTTGAAGCTCCAGCCCATGATCCGACCTCCAGGATATTCAGCTGTTTCACACCATGCTCTTTGTTCAACACTCTGACCAGGGAGGTCATATGGGCCTTCCGAATCCCTGGCCCTTGCCGCATCACCTCCGAGGAAAATTGCGGCCGCGCGACAGTTTCATTCATATTCCCACTCATTGCGAACCTTTGAAGACTGACCGTCATAGAGCGTCAAATTTGGGCGACAGGCCAAAAGCTGAAACCCTGACGCTTGCCGGCCAGGGCAATACTTTAGCATTGCGACAGGTGCGGAACACTGTCTTTTTCGCGGAATATGCGTTCTCGGACACCGAGCTCGCGATCGCGAGGGTGTCATTGAACATGAACAATGGGATCAATCCGCAGACGAGATAAAGGCCGGTCTCTTGCGGACTTTGCACGCGAAGGCCGATGGCAAAGACAAGGTAGAGAATTGTGGACAGGGGCTGGATCACAGACCAGATCGCGCGGAACCCGCGTGCAAACATCTCCGCTCTCTAAATCGACCAGCGCCATCGCGTAGACCATGCTGCAGAGCTACCACGTCCGCCGGAGGAATTTCGCCAGCGGCAACCACTTCGACATAGGCTTCATGGGGCACATCATGACATCTGCTCTAGCGCTGTGGGCTTTCAGGAGGTTGTCCATTCGGCGCTGACCGGGAACTCTGAAGTCGCCAAACTCAGCGATTCGCGGAGAACCGAATGGACGCCCATAACAATGCCCCCGAACGCCGAGAGGCGATGGTGCGCAGCGTTGTCGAAGGAGGGCCGAGCCAAGCCACGGCTGTACGCCGATTCAACGTGACGCCGAAGACCGTCGCCAAACAAATCATCCGCTTCCGCGCCGAAGGTGTGGGTGGATTGCGGGACCGGTCCTCACGACCCCATTCATCGCGGCAACCACGTGTGCCGTCGTCGAGGCTTTGCGCCGACAGCGCTACATCGGCAGGCAGATCGCGTGCAAGTTGGAATATCGCCAGCGACCGTCAGCCGCATCCTGCGCCAGCTCGGGTCCGCCGCTATGGGCGCGAGCATCCCGGTGAGATCGTCCATATCGAAATCAAAAAGCTCGGTAGGTTCAACCGGATCGGTCATCGGATCACCGGCGATCGAACCGGACAAAACAACACCTGCGGGGTCGGCTGGGAATATCTGCACCCGGCCATCGACGACCATTCGCGCGACGCCTACTCGGAAGTCCTGCCCGATGAGAAGCGAAGCTCCGGCCTGCGCTTTCTCCTCAACACGCTACGCTTCTTCCGCGCTCCTGGCGTGAAGGTCCAGCGGGTCATGAACGACAACGGCGTGAGCTTCCGCTCACACCGCTACGCCAAAACCTCGCGTCTGCTCAAAATCAAGCACCTGCGCACGAGGCCTACCCGCTCAAAACCAACGGCAAGGCCGAACGGTGCAAACCAGCCTGCGCGAATGAGCTTAGCCCGCGCCTGCAACACCTCAGAGGAACGCGCCGCCGAACTGCCGCGACGGCTCTATCGCTACAATTGGCGCCGTTCCCATGGTAGTATCGGATCAAACCACCAATCAGTAGACCCGGTCTAACCGAGGATAACCTGTTGAGGCTCCTAGCCAGAACCGAGGATTTCAAAGTTGAAAATTAGAAATTGGCCCGAATTTCGCTTGACATCATCAGGCGCCATTGAATAGCGCTTTTCCGCCAAAGACTCGTTTGGCTCCTTCCAATAGTTAAAGGGTAACCGAAATCGGCGACGCCAATTCTTGGACGGCAGAGAAAATTCGCTCGGTTGAGCGAGCTGACCAATGGCGTCGATCGCGCGTCGCTTGAATATGCGCGTTCGTGGCCTTGACGAAAACTTCTGCTAGTTGAAGTTCTGCCACGGGACTCTAATTGGCAAACTGTGCGGTCGATGGGAAGTTCAATGCCGCAAACGGCGGGCTCGCAGCGAGATGGGTATTATAGGGAAGTCGACGGCATTAGATCATTAGCTGTCTTACTCGTTGTACTCTTCCACCTCAATATTCATGGCTTCGGCGGTGGGTTTGTTGGGGTCGATGTATTCTTTGTGATCAGCGGATATCTGATCACAAAGATCATCCTTGAAGAGCTGTCTGCCTCGGGCGGAAGGTTCGACTATTCCGGCTTCTTTATTCGTCGCGCCAAGCGCATTTTTCCGGCGCTTTATGTTACGTTGATGGCCAGCTTTTGTTTGGCCGCGCTAGTGGTACGACCGAAGGATCTAGAAGATTTTAGCGGCTCAATCCTATCTGCCCTTACGGGCCTTTCTAATGTATTCTTCTGGCTGCAATCTGGCTATTTCGATGTGGGTGCCGGTCAGAAACCTGCACTGCACACTTGGTCGCTAAGCGTCGAGGCTCAGTTCTATCTGATTTGGCCGATCGTAATGGTGTGGCTGGTTCACCGCTTTTCGCGAGTTGGGCAACTAATTGGTATCCTCGCGATCAGCAGCTCGAGCCTCGCCCTCAACTTCTTAATCACGGATACGACCAGCGTAGCTATGCTGCTCGGAAGGTATATTTCTGAAGGTTTTAAAAATCGGGAGGCAACGATTTTCTTCCTGATGCCATTTCGGGTCTTTGAGTTCGGGCTCGGCGCAGTCCTGCTCTGGATTAAAACTCCGACTGAAGGTCGGAGATGGAGCAGTGAGATCGTCGTGGCGCTTGGCTGCGCTCTGATTCTGTATGCCGGCAGTCAATTCAACGTCGGGTTCGTTTATCCCTCATACCATGCTTTGGTACCGTGCCTTGGTGCGGCGCTGTTACTGTGTGGTGCTAAGTCGTCGCGCTTCATAGGCGGAATTCTTCGGAGTCGCATTGCGGTCGGCTTGGGGATCATCAGCTATTCGCTTTATTTGGTACACTGGCCCGTCAGCGTCTTCTATAGGTACGTCTATCCTGACGACTGGTCGACTTGGGAAAAGCTAGGAGTGTTTGGGGCATCCGTTGTGATAGCGACGGGGCTCTATTTGTTTGTCGAGAAGCCGTTCAGGCGGATCAGTGTCAGGAGCCTGAAAGCACCCAATCGGATATTTTGGACCAGTCTCGCCACATTACTGGCCGTAATAGTGTTGCCAACGGCGCACGCATTCACACACAACGGGTGGCAATGGCGCTATCCCGTTGTTGTTGCAGACCTGTTGAGCCGAACCACAAAAATGGCGAACGTCCACAAGATAAGAGCGCCAGGATGCGAATTCAGCAATTTCAAAGATTTTGATGCGCGTGCGTGCGTCTATCCGGAACCAGGCAGGATAAATATTCTGCTGCTCGGCGATTCCGTCGCGAGTTTCATCTGGGTGGGGCTGAGGCAGAACCTTCCAGAAAATCGTTATAACATCCTGCAGCTAACACCAAGCAACTGCCGGCCCGGCCTGGGCTGGGGCGTTGACTACTGTCGGCAATCGAACGATTTCATTTTCGACTTTATTGCCAGGAACGATATTGACCTGACTGTCATTGCATCCCTTGGGCCTGATCACAGCAATCTCCGCAAGACGCTTGCTTACCTAAGGAGCCTTAACCGGCAGGTGCTGGTAATCGGACAACCCTTTATCTTCAACGGAAGATTGCCCGATATCGTTGCATCCGTAGCCAACACGGCGACGACGCTGGTCCAAATTGAAGCTATAGCTCGCAGTGGTCTGGTCGATACCGGGGAAGCACGACGCCAAATTGAAACGATTGCCAAGGAAGAGGGAGCGGAATATTTCGATATTCAGAGTAAGCTTTGCTCGGCCGTTGATGATATTTCGACCTGTAGCTTCGTGATCGATGGGGGACTAATAACCGCGGACAACAATCATCTGACACCAGCAGCCGCGATCAAGATATTTCGAGGGCTGGCGTCAACAATCGAGGCGTCACATCCCTGAAAAATTGGATGGGACGAACTATTCCACCGCCAGGCCTTTTAATGTCAAGAAATCGGGGTCTCCGCAGTTCGACAGTATCTCAATTTGCAAGAATTTTGCTTGAACGGATTGAGAGATTTTCACGCGGCTTCGTCGTCCATCCCACGCACATAGATTGGTTGCGGATGCCATCTGCGTCCAGTCAGTTCCGTTGTTGCTAGTCTTGATCCGCACCTCCTTCGGCATTCTTTGGGGCAGCCCATCCTGAGGCTCAAAACTCAGCTCGCTGAACGATCGAGATTCACCAAAGTCCACGTTAAGAATCTGAGGGTAGCTTGGATTTCTGGCAGCATGCCAACCCGGATCTACCGACCAGAATAGCCCCTCCGGACCGTATGAGTCCAAAACCGAGGAGGCGCTGGCCCTGATGACGGTTACCGAAGGGGTAACAGGTGCGGTTGTAAGGATAGAAAGATTGATCACAAAGGGTTCCAGCGCGGCACTGATCGGCGCGGCACCGTCCGAGCAACCTACGACGACGCTATTGTGATTGAGGAGCCAACGGTTTGCACATGATTGATCGAATTCGCAACCCA
>JAFATF010000599.1 GCA_019244045.1 Acidobacteriota bacterium | reverse complement strand
AAGAGCGTTTGCGCAAGTTCGCCCCCATCCATCAGGCGATTTCCATTTCCGGCTAGCGCTTCATCTCGCGGAGGAATTCGACCGCACCCTACGTTCCCCACACATCCAGTCCCTGGGCGTTTATCGCAAGTCCGAAGGATGAAGCTCTGAGGTGCGCGATGATCGCTGATCGGCGGGTGAGCGGCCTAAAGAGTCCACCCGACGAAAGCACGTTACCCAATACGCGCCCACTTGATCTCTGTCAGGAGAGGAAAGCTGAAGGGCTACGTCCGTAGTGAGTAAACATCGCGGCGGCATCGCATCGACTGCCTTTTGTACACGTTTGTGAAGCGAACCCGTATGAGCCAAAAAGTCAGCAGAATCAGTGGAAGTATGCTGAGAATCCGATACAAGCTTGTGCTGAATAAAACCGGTGACAGGAGTTTCCCAAGTCCCACTATTGAAAACAACCTCAGCGGCCGGTTCGAGGGTCCGAGAAAAAAAGATCCCGCCGCAGGCATCACAAATTCTCGAATGACTTCGATCGTCTCCTCTAGCGAGGAGTCAGCCTTAAGACCACTCTTCCTCAAGAAAGCCTTCCATTGCGTTTGCTTACTAGGAAGTTGGTGAAAGTCTGCGGTGAACGCCAACGGCATTGAGCTGGTCAGTGGCGTGCCGCGAGTGCGGAATGTTGTTTGAATCGCCGGCATGAGCGTAGCGCTCTCGAATTCGAATCTTTGGGCCAGCACCCAGAGGTCATAGAAATCCTTCATGCGGCTATTCGCCATGCCCAGCTTCACGATAGCCTCGAATTTCTCTGCGACAACACTTTCTTTGGGGTACGCCCTCAGTTTGGGTGCAGGAGAGTTGAGGAGCGTCGGGAACTCCAATTCCTCCGGCTCTGGCGCTATCGCGTCGCCAAAACCCACGTCAATTTGCAGGGGATGCGCACATTGTTCAGCCGCGCCTCCAGTCGCACGCGCACTCCCTCATAGGTTTCCTCGTCTCGGAGACGTTCGACGCGAATCGTCTCAGAGGGAAAGGACAGGCCATCCTCTTCCACATCTTGTGAGCACACCTCTGAGAAAACCTTCTCATAGCCCAGATTCGGTATTCCCTTTCCGAGCAGGTCTAGATCTCGGGTTGGACGGTAAGTCTCCCCGGTCCAAACTTGGAGCAACAAAGCTCCTTTGAGCACGAACGAATCTCGATGGGTAGAAGCACCCAGACGATACAGGAATCCTTCCAGTCCATAGCGACTCAAAACGAGTCCAAAATCTTCCTTGCGCCCAGTCGCCAAGTTCAAGAGCCGCTGTCGCACTGACGCTGGCAAATTGACGACGGCTTTCTTCACACGAGGGACTCCAGATAAGGTTGCATGACCCGAGCTACCCGGCACACTCTCGCTGCCATGAACAGTTCATCCATTGTGGCCTTTTTCCGCCGATAGCAATCTCGCAGCGCTTCCAGCGCCACATCCAGTCCAATTTTGTTGCGGAACTTGAAACAGTCGGCGACGGTCTTCGCGGGATCAAAGACTCGCACGATCATGCCTTCGAGTTTCCTCTCCTTTACACCAAAAGAAAGAGCCTCCCCGGAGAAATGCACAATCCGCAGCGGAGGGTAGTCGGCGCGGGGGCGCCGCGCCTTGTGGCCAATGGCCATCCAGACTTCATGCGGTGCTTGTGTCGTCAGCCCGTGAAAGCGCAGCGCCGACAGTAGACAGATGACCCCATGCGGTACGCGTTTCGTCGCCTCCACCAGAGTGTGGTATTCGGTCACGCGACGACCCTCGACTGCGTAAAGCCCTCGTCCGACTTGGCGCACGAGCCCACGGTCCTTCGCTTGGCGAAGGTATTGTCTCGGGATGCCGACTCTGTCCAGTTCCCGCGGCCGGAATACTCCGGCTTTCCGAACTAGGCGAGCGACCTGTTCTACTTTGGACAGTGTCATGCCACGTCTTTACGATACGTCGGCATATTATCACAACTGCCAGCACATCGTAAAACTATCTGCAGATTAAAATGTCGACTGGATGCGATGATTTAACAATGAGAGATAAACAATTGAAGTTCTTAGATTTGGTGGGCCAGGGAGGGAGTTGAACCCCCGACGCCAGCCTTTTCAGGGCTGTATTCCCCAATCTGTATCTGGTGATTCTGCAACTAGTAAGCACGCAGCGTCTCGTTTTTCTAGATTTCTTTTTGGAACCATAATGGATACCAACTGCACATATTTGGGCGGTGAGGTTTGCCTCAACCTCTGTTGCTTGCCATGCCAAGAGAGGGCGACCTTTGGTCGAAGAATCGGCTCGTCCTCGGTAACATTTTTCTGGGGCTATAATGTCTCGCACCAATGAGCCTTACCGCTGGCACGAAACTTGGGCCTTATGAAATTCAGTCTCCGCTTGCAGCCGGCGGTATGGGCGAGGTGTATAAGGCTCGAGATACGCGCCTTGACCGCACGGTCGCGATTAAGATCCTCCCTTCACATCTGTCCGAGAATCCCGAAGCCAAGCAGCGGTTCGATCGGGAGGCACGCACGATTTCTTCGTTGAATCATCCCAACATCTGCACCCTCCATGATGTCGGTGAGCAGGGCGACGTCGGTTACCTGGTGATGGAATTCCTGGAAGGCGAAACCTTGGCTGAACGTCTGCGCAAGGGACCACTGCCGGTGGACCAGGTCCTGAAAAATGGAATCGAAATTTGCGAAGGGCTTGAGAAGGCGCATCGTAGTGGCGTTGTTCACCGCGATCTGAAACCGGGCAATATCATGCTGACCAAAATGGGGGCCAAGCTGATGGACTTTGGCTTGGCGAAGGCCTCACAGGCCGGCGCGACGGCTACTTCGGGCCTTACGGCAACTCTAACCACACCGCCGGGCGGCCATCCACTGACCGCGCAAGGCGTGGTGGTCGGAACTTTCCAATACATGTCGCCCGAACAAGTAGAAGGCCAGGAGGCCGACGCACGCTCCGACATCTTTGCTCTTGGCGCCGTGCTCTACGAAATGGCGACGGGTAAGCGCGCGTTCGAGGGCAAGACCGTGGCCAGTGCGATGGCGGCTGTACTCGAACGTGATCCGGCTCCTATCTTTTCGCTACAGCCGATGGCCCCGGCTGCCCTCGATTCGACTGTTAAGACCTGCCTCGACAAAGATCCGGACGAACGTTGGCAAACCGCGCACGATGTCAAGCTGCAACTCCGGCAAATCACTGTGGGCCGGTTGCAACCTGGAGTAATCGGTTCGACAACAGTCGGCTTGGCGGCCGCCCCGCGCAAGCAGAATCGGCCCTATCTGCGCTGGGCCGCAATTGCATTGATCGCTGCCGCAGCTGCGGCCGCTGGATACTTCGCCCACGTCTCCCATCCCGCACCCCCCGTGTGGGGAGGGTTGAACGTCACCGGTGAACTAGGTGAGGAAGGAAGTTTTGTACTTTCAAGCGATGGACGCCAGTTGGCCTATGTGGCTGCCGATCCCCAGGGCCGGCTTCTTATCTGGGTGCGAAAGCTTGATTCACCGAGAGGCTTGCAGCTTGAGGGTACCTCAGGAGCGGAGTACCCCTTCTGGTCTGCCGACGGACGCAGCGTTGGCTTCTTTGCGGATGGCAAGCTCAAGCGGATTGAAGCCGACGGACAGAATCTGCAAACGGTACGCGATGCTCCCAACGGGCGCGGCGGGACTTGGAACCGCGATGGTTTGATTGTATTCACTCCCAATGCGGTCGGTGGAATAGCTAAGGTCAGCGCTGCGGGTGGGACAGCAGTGCCGATCACACAGACGGGTGAAAGCATGAATCATCGCTTTCCTCACTTTCTGCCCGATGGACACCATTTTCTGTTCACGCAAGCCTATGGCAAGCGTGGCCAAGACGGGATCTATATGGGCAGTACCGAGTCGCCGGAGTTCAAGCTGATTTCCGCCGGAGCCAGTTCCAATGCGGCCTACGCCTCAGGATATCTGCTGCTGGTGCGCGACGGCAAGTTGCTGGCGCAGCCGTTTGACTCCCGGCGCTTGCAGTTGACCGGTGCGCCGTCTTTAGTCAGCGACGGCGTGCGTACGGCATTCGACCGTCGGGTCGCGGATTTCTCGGTCGCACAGAACGGCACCCTCGTCTTCCTTTCCGCCATGGCCGGCGGCCAGCGGTTGGTGTGGTTCGACCGCGAGGGGAAAGAATTAGGTGTTGCCGTCCCTGATATTGGGAACCCTACCAGCGGCCTGCTGGTAGGTACACTTTCCCCCAGTGGCGAGCGGGTCGCGGTCGCTCGCTCCCGCGGCACCGGCTCCGATATTTGGATGTACAGTCTCCAGACCGCCCTCGGCACCCGTCTGACCTTCACCGACGATTTCAATGAAAGTCCAGTCTGGTCTCCGGATAGCAACAATATCGTTTTCACCCGCAATCTGACGGATCATTATGAACTGCGGCTCAAATCCGTGTTCGGCGCCAGTGAGGAACGAATGCTCGTGAAGAGCACTGGCAACACCCTGGCTACTGCGTGGTCCCGCGATCGGCGCTTTATCTTCTATGCCGGCGATGTTTTCGGCGCCAATGGCAAAGCTCAGGGCGTGGTGCTCGACATGGAGGGCGGCAGCCATAAGGCGATGGTGGCCACTCCGTCTCAGGGGAACGTGTTTGGCGGATCATTTTCTCCCGATACCAAATGGGTCGCTTATCTCTCCGACGAGACCGGCCGCCTTGAAGTGTACGTGACCTCATTTCCGAATCACCTCGGCAAATGGCAACTTTCCACCGGCGGGGCTGACGGCGCACTGGGCACGATCTGGACGGGCACGGGCCCGCAAACAGAGGTCGTTTTCCGAGACCTGCAATCGCATCTGATCTCTGTGCCCGTACGCGAGCAGGGAGGCTCTTTGAGCCCGGGCGCGCCGCGCGTGCTGCTCGGTGGCCGATCACTGGCCAGTTCGCGCTTTACCGATCTCACGCGTGACGGCAAGCGGATCTTGGCAGGACTGCCTCAGGAAAATGCCAGTACACCGCTGACACTGCTGCTGAATTGGACGAAAAATCTCAAGCGTTGATCCGGGCAGCTGCCCTCATGTTTCAGAGCCGCACAGTACATTACGATGCGGCTGAGGTGAGGGGTTAGGTTGGTGCGAACCATGGACGGCCAAAGCGGGAACTGAGCGAGCAACGTCCGTGCCGCGCGATGGGGAGCGGGGACGATTGATTTAACTACAAGGGGGTGGCGGGCCGTACGCGTCATCGCAAGTTGGACGAGAAAGGCCCGCGGCGGCCGTGCGAGAATTTCCGGAAAAAGCGCGCCGGCATCGCGGAACCCACACCCATAGTTGACTTATTGCAGATTTTCACTAAGTGCCTTCAGGTTCCTTTCATCTTTGTCCTCTTAGAGTGAACAGGTGGTTTTTCTCGCAAGGCGTATCCTCAATGGACTCTCACGGAGGTCTCATGTCGATTCGGAATGTGTTTTTGTGGTTTCTGATCGTGGCAGCTTCCTTCACTGTTAGCACACTCGCTTTCGCTCAGGGCGAATGGGCCGTCCAAAAGAAATTTCACATTGGCGGGGAGGGTGGCTTCGACTACATCACAGTTGATGCGAAGAGTCACCATGTCTACGTTCCGCGCAGCACGCATACGATGGTCGTCGACATGGATTCGGGCAAGACAGTCGCTGACATTACCGGTCAGAAGCACAATCACGGAGTCGCGCTGGCGCCCGAACTCGGGCGGGGATTCATAAGCGATGGCGCCGGTTCAATTGTCGTCTTCGATCTCAACAGCAACGCCGTGCTGGGAACAGTGGCCGCGAAAGACGATGCCGACGGCATCATTTACGACAAGAGCACTGGGCTAGTCCTGGTTGCTTGCGGCGACGCAGGCGTGCTGGTCACGTTCAAGGCTGATGCCGATCCCAAGACGGCGCAGATTGATGCGCCGATTGAACTGGGCGGCAAGCCAGAGTACCTGGCAGCCGACGGGGCAGGCAAGGTCTTTGTCAATCTAGAAGACAAGGACCAGGTAGCGGTGGTCGACCTCAAGGCTCGGAAAGTGCTCGCGCATTGGCCGGTCGCTCCTGGCGGTTCCCCCGTCGGCTTAGCCATCGATACAGAGAAGCACAGGCTCTTCATTGGATGCCGCAAACCGCAGAAGATGCTCGTCATGAACACGGATGACGGCAAGGTGGTTGGCGATGTCCCCATTGCCGGCGGCGTGGACGCCACGCGCTGGGACGGCCGTCAGGCATTCGCAAGCACCCGCGAAGGCAAGCTCAGCGTTGCCGAGGAGAAGGGCGACAAGTGGGAGAGTGTGCAGACCGTGATGACCGGACTCGGCACCAAGACCATGGACATCGATAACGCCGCGCACAAAATCTACTTGCCGACTGCGGAGTTCGAAGCGGCGAAGCCGGGGGCCCGTCCGGCGGCCAAACCGGGAACATTTATGATCGTCATAGTGGCGCGAAGATAGCATACGCACTCCTGACCCGAGGGAGCCCTGACGAGTGGATTTGTGGACACGGGTGAAGTGATAGGGCCCGGATCGCCGATGGCGTCAAGCTCTTTGACGGCGGTCTGCTTTCCATCCTTGCGCGCCTGGCCAACAGCAGGTCATATTGAATGTTGACCATCGCCCTCGAGCTTGCAGCTTCGCCCATGCCAACATAAGCGGCGAAGAGTTCGGGGTGCATCTGCACATGTGGATCGCCCACTTTGTTTTGCCGAGCTCTCGACAGAGATACTCGGCGAGTTCCAAGCCGTTCTTGGCGATGCCGTCGAGCGTGACGTCGGGCGTGTTTGTGCCGTCGTAGGCGAAGGGTATGGCCGGCGGCGGGCCGCAGTCCCATTGCACCATGGTGAAGGACTTCTTATGGCCTGTATTCCGGCTTGCGGCGATTGCGCTTCGCCGGAGTCTCCAGGAAGACTAGCCGCACGGGATTCGCGCGGTTGTCGCCGCGAATGCTGATCCACTATCGATGCCACCGAGCCAGACAGACGACGCTCGACCTTTTCGTGCTGTGGACGCTTGTGCGTTCGCACCCGTCGCATTAGCAAACCCCAGTTCGGCAAATTCTGACCAAAAAGCATCTGATGCAACAGCGGTGATTGTGTCCGCTACAAACCAGAGATGTCGGAATGCGTCTGTCACTTTCTTGTTTAGCGATATCAGGTAAGGGTAAACTCTGATCACTTCGGGCCCGGCCTGCAGCCTGGAACCTTGGAAAATGTGCTCTAAGGAGCTATTGCGCGCGCGAGGTCCGTCCATTGCCGGTTGCTCCAATCCTCGCGCGGCTCAGCGGCTGCGCGGCCGAACGTCCATGATCGGAGGCGTTCATAATCAACCCCAAGCAGGTCGGCAAGCCTTCTCATTGTTCTATGTGGATGACATTGCAGTCTCGCACTGCAATTGAACAGATGTTGGGTCCCGTCGTAGGCGGGATCTCCTACGAACGGCTTGGGGTCAATCACTAGCCAGGATTTGCGTTCCGAGCGAAGCACATTACCTGCATGTAAGTCGGTCGCCAGCAAGACGTCTCTGCTTGCTGTGTACGACAACTCTTTCAACACCCGCAGACCCTCGCGGACCAACCCTCCGTCAGGCCACCGCTCGACTTGCGCCAGCGTCTCGTTGCTCCAATGCTCTATCATGGCCGACAAGGCACGAAAACGGTGCAGGGTCGGCAGCGGTCGCCACAGACGTCGCAGCAAACCTGAAATCACGATGTCTTGCTCGCATTCATCTAAAACGCGAAGCGTCGTCCCAGGCTGACAACGCTCCAAGAGCATCGCGCGCAGCTCATCGTCACTCTCGAGTAATCGCACTGTCGGGTCGCCGTTCCAAAAGCGGAGACCGTCAATTTCGCATTCTTGTTCCATGTGTGGCATGCTGATTTTCAGCACCGCTGGTCTGCCGTCTGAGCGACGCACAGCTTGCACATATGAGCAACTTGGCTCATCGCCGCCAGTTAGTGCATCCGGCGTCAGCTCCCATCGGTGCTCCAGCTCTTGCACAACAGCTGGCAGGCCCTCAAGCCAGGCCATACGCTCAGGTGACTTGCGGCAATTCGCCACCACCCCATCGGCAATTCTCGTTGCCACGGTGTGTATTGTAGCCGGCATCGCGTTCTTACGCGGCGCTATTTTGGAGTGCTGCTGATTCCTGGGTGGGTGGTGAACAAATTACGAGCAAGACTTCCGTTAATTAGCGGCGGAAGAGTTGCCGACCATATGCTCATAAATTGAATAGATCATCCGAGTGCGTTGTTTGCCTACCTTTTGCATTCTCATTAAGCTTCCAGGGCGTACAGGTCAGTGAGGGCAATCGACGACAGGGCATCAGAACTCGCAACCGCGC
>JAFATF010000571.1 GCA_019244045.1 Acidobacteriota bacterium | reverse complement strand
CAGACCTTAAACACCAAAGGCCCCCAGACGTCACCACAGTTTTGAGCACGAGAATCGGAACCAGGCTAGCTACCAGGCTTGATAGCTCCATTGCTCGGCCGGCCTTAGCTGCCGCCGTCCCCGGCAGCTGCATCATACTTACCGCCCGTTCCTCACTTGCAATGACTTCCTCAGTGGGAGTCGCCGGGCTAGATAGAAAACGGCTGTCAGTTCTGCGGGCCGAGATCCTCGTATTCCGACCGGGGCAAGTAGTCTTCCTTTCGACCAGCGTCTAAGAGGTCTATTCTTCGTAACTTAGCCCATTAGCCATCGGCGAAATCGTTGCGTTCGACTCGGTTCTTTGGTAACTTGATGGGGGCCTGTGGCACTTGGCTTCCGGCCGTTTTTATCTAACCCTCCTTCTGGACCTTGTGTCTAACTTTTTTCGCGGAGACTCGAGCTTTGTCCTCAAAAAATCGCTATCTTTTTACCTCTGAATCGGTCACCGAAGGTCATCCCGATAAGATTGCAGACCAGATTTCTGACGCCGTACTCGATGCCTGTCTGAGCGAAGATCCCATGAGTCGGGTCGCCTGCGAGACGCTCACCTGCACCGGCCTGATCGTCATTGCCGGCGAAATTACCACCAAGGCTTATGTCGATTTCCAAACCCTAGTGCGTGGCACCATATCATCGATCGGCTACAACAATGCCTTGTATGGATTTGACGCCAATACCTGTGCCGTCATCTCCAGTATCAACAAGCAATCGGGCGACATAGCAATGGGTGTCGACACCGGAGGCGCGGGCGACCAGGGCATGATGTTCGGTTACGCCTGCAATGAAACTGGCGAGTTGATGCCGATGCCAATCCTGCTGGCCCACAAGCTGACTATGCGGCTCTCTGAAGTACGTAAGCATGGCAAGCTCCCGTACCTTCGCCCCGATGGCAAATCCCAAGTCACGGTCGAATATGACGAACAGCGAAGGCCGATGCGCGTCGACGGCGTCGTGATATCAACCCAACACGCAGAGACCGTGACCAATGACGAACTCCGCTCCGACATCCTGAAACACGTCATTCAAGCGGTAATTCCTGGGGACCTGCTCGACGCTGACACGAAGTACCACATCAATCCCACGGGACGCTTTGTAATCGGCGGGCCTATGGGCGATACCGGCCTCACTGGCCGCAAAATCATCGTCGATACGTACGGGGGAATGGGTCGACACGGCGGTGGCTGCTTCAGCGGCAAGGATCCTACCAAAGTGGATCGTTCCGCTGCATACATGGGACGTCACATTGCCAAAAATATTGTAGCCGCCGGCCTCGCCGACCGCTGCGAGGTTCAGCTTGCCTATGCTATCGGTGTCGCCGAACCGGTCAGCGTTCTGGTTGATACTTTTCGAAGCGAGAAGGTTGATCCTACCCTTATACCCGATTTGATCCGGGCGCACTTTAAGCTGACGCCCAAGGGCATCATCGAGTCACTGAATTTGCGGCGGCCGATTTACGAGAAGACTGCGGCTTACGGGCATTTCGGCCGTAATGACCCCGACTTTACCTGGGAAGCTACCGACAAGGCGGCCAAGCTCGCAGGCGACGCGGGCCTGCGGTACGAACACGCCGTCGATGCTCAGGCAGTGAACAAATAACCAAAATTTAAAGACAACGAGCTAACTAGAGGAGAGGTATGTCAACCACCACAGCCACTCAGCTCCATTCCGATATCAAGAACATAGAGCTTGCCGACGGGGGCAAGAAACGAATCGATTGGGCCAATCAGTCGATGAATGTACTACAAATCATTCGCAAGGAATTCATCAAGAAACAACCACTCAAAGGCGTGCGCATCGCCGCCTGCTTGCATGTAACCGCCGAGACGGCGAATCTGGCCATTTGTTTGCGCGATGGCGGCGCTGATGTCGTGCTGTGCGCCTCGAATCCGCTTTCAACCCAGGACGATGTGGCCGCCAGCCTGGTGCGGGACTATGGCGTCTCGGTCTTTGCCATCAAAGGCGAGGACAACGATACCTACTATAGCCATATTCTTACGGCCATCGATCATCGTCCCAATATCACGATGGATGATGGGGCGGACTTGGTGAGCATCCTGCATACCAAGCGCACCGACGCCCTGGAGAACGTCATCGGCGGCACCGAAGAGACCACGACGGGGGTCATCCGTCTGCGGGCTATGGCCAAAGAGGGTGTTCTGCGTTATCCCATCGTGGCCGTGAACGATGCCGATACCAAGCACCTGTTCGATAACCGCTACGGCACGGGGCAATCCACCATCGACGGCATCATCCGCGCCACTAATTTCCTGCTTGCAGGATCGATTTTCGTGGTCGCCGGCTATGGCTGGTGTGGACGCGGCCTCGCCAGCCGGGCTCGCGGCGCCGGAGCCCAAGTGATTGTCACCGAAGTCGATCCCACCAAAGCGCTCGAAGCCGTCATGGACGGATTCCGCGTCATGGCAGTGACAGAAGCAGCTAAGATTGGCGATGTTTTCTGCACCGTTACCGGCAACAAGAACGTGCTCGCCAAAGAGCACTTTGAGGTGATGAAGAACAACGCGATCATTGCCAATTCCGGACATTTCAACGTGGAAATTGATATTCCTGCGCTCGAGAAGATGTCTTCGTCCAAGCGCACAACGCGGAACTTTGTGGAAGAGTACACGCTACGGGATGGTCGCAAGATCAACCTACTTGGTGAAGGCAGGCTCATCAATCTCGCCTCCGCTGAAGGCCATCCGGCCGCGGTTATGGATATGAGCTTCGCCGACCAAGCCCTTTCCGTCGAGTACATGGTCAACAACGCTAAGATCCTCGAAAAGACCGTTTACAAGGTACCGGACGAACTCGACAAGCGTGTCGCCAAACTGAAGCTGGAATCGATGGGCATCAAAATCGACCGCCTGACCCCCGAGCAAGAGGAATATTTGTCAGGGTGGTCGGAAGGAACATAGAACGACCCGTCGACTCAACGCCTACAAATCTGCCACCAGGTCCTTCGGATTTGCCGCCCGGGATCTCATGCGGTCACTCCGAAGGTGAAAACGGCCCCAAGCCCCGGGAGCTCAACCGAGCGGTAGCTGGGAGTCCGTGGCTTGCGCTGCCGTCATCTGCCGTCGATAGCGCTCGAGAGAGCGCATTCGCTGAGGGGTGAAGATCGCCAGAATGCGCAAATCCAGCAGGGCATGGATGGTAACGGGAAGGAGCAAGCTGCCGCTGACTACATACATCCACGCCAACACGGCGCCCACTAAGGCGGTTGCCGCCACTCCCAGGCCACCCTGATAAAGGTGGCAAATGCCAAAAATCAACGAGGAAACCACAATCAGCCCGAGGAGCGGCAGATGAGGAAGAAAGAAGCCGAGATACCAGATCAGGAAGCCACGGAACAGCAGCTCCTCGCTGGCGCCCGCTCCCAGGCTCACAATGGCGAACCACACGCGCTCAGCGGCTGTCGAAGGTATCAGGGCCCCCGCCATTTTTAACAGCGCCCGCAAAAACCGGTCTCCGGTTAAGTGAAAAAGGATGATCGAGCCGCCAATAGCGGCCGTTAACGTCAGCAGCAGTACTTGGGTTGCTTTCCAGGAATCGGGAGGCGAGAGTCCCAGGGCCCGCCAAGGTAAAAAAGCTCCTTGCGCGAGGAGCAGGACAATGGCCACCAGGGCCGATTGCTGTGCGACGCTGACGCGATAGAAACGCAGGCGGGCCCCTTGCATCCCCGCTGTCAACTGCTGCTGCAATTTCTGGTATTTGTGCCGTCCTAGCCAGGGCATTACCAGGGCGGTAAAGGCCACCAGAATATGGGCAACGGCGAGTATCATGGCTTAGCTTTGAAGCCTTGGGGGCGGCGTTTCGAGCGACATCGAAGGCTTCCCGTGCTGCGGAAAAAATCGCATCGCGCAGCTAACCCCGATAGTTGAGAGTACATCTAGTCGGTGGGGTGCGCGCCGTGAAACGTTCGTTTCTGGTCGCGATCGGGGTAATCATCGGCTTATTCTTCGCGGCTATCGCCGCTACCGGTATAGGCCTGCTCCTCAGCGAGCCTTACCTTTCAAAGCCCTATACGGTCACTGTCACTGTGACCATACTCAGTGTACTGCTTGCCTATGTTGGCTTCCGCGTTGCCCGGACTGCGCTCGAGAAGCACAACGCCCATTAGGAGCACCGAACCTCAGATTCGCTCGAGGTGGTGCAACGTCATTTGGTTGTCGACGTTTCCTGTGTTGCGGGTCGAGGCAGGCTCAAACAGCACAATCCAGCACTCTTCCTTGGCTACCGGCTTGTGCTCGACACCGCGCGGGACCACGATAAACTCGCCTTCCTCCAGCCATACGGTCTTGTCGCGAAACTCAATGCAAAAACGACCCTTGAAGACTAGAAAGAGCTCATCTTCGTCTTCATGTTGGTGCCACACGAATTCGCCCTTGAGCTTGTCCAGTTTGACCATTTGACCATTCAGTTCGCCCGCAATATAGGGCTTCCAGTACTCGGTGATGCGGGAGAACTTTTCGCTGAGACTAACCTTGTTTACATGCATGCCTGTTTCGTCAGATGCAAGAGATTACGCCAAAGTCGCAAAATTGAGCGCTGAGGCTGTACTCGTGACCGCGAACGTCGCGCAGCGTAGGAATTAAAATTCCCCAATCGACCATGCGAAACTGGGGCTACCGCGAGAGTTTTCCTCTGGGCTCCTCGAACAGGACGGAGCACCCAGGTCTCTCGTGTGCCCTGGCCATTTCTAAACGGCTCGCATTTCTCAAAAGCCGATGGAATCGAGTGCCGAGAGGGGAGCCCTCGCGGGTAGACGACGCTGGCCTGTCAACCCGCACCTGGATCTCAACCGAGTGTCCAGCTTCAAGATGGTGTGCCCGACAGCGGCCAAAACGCTGGTGGTAATCGCAACCGAGTCGATCGCGCGTTCTGGCGCGAGCGGCATGGTCGCTAGGAGCGAAGCGGTGAGGCCGTTATGCTGCGCGCGAACCGCCGTGAAACGTTTGAGAGCGAGTCCGGCCGGCGGCTGAGCTAATTCTCATAGAGCAGCACGCCCTCATTCTCTTTGGAGTCAACAGGACGGTAGTACAGCTTGCCGTTATCGAGAAACACCTCGATGAACGCCGGCCGCACGTTGATCGTGCCCTGGATCAGCGCTTCTGACAAGGGGTCCTCGATATACTTTTGCAGAGCGCGCCGCAGCGGGCGGGCGCCGTAGCTGCGGTCGGTAAGCGTCTGGTTGAGCACCCACTTCTTGGCCTCGTCGTTCACGGTGATGGTGATCGATTTTTGTGCCAGGTTGGTGTTCAGCTGCGTAATCATCAGCTCGAGAATTTGGATCAGGTCCGCCTCGGTGAGCGCGTTGAACAGGATGATTTCGTCAAGCCGGTTCAGGAATTCAGGGTTAAAGGTGCGCTTCACCTCATTCTTTACTAGATCCTCGACCTTTTCTGAAACCATGTCTTCCTTCTGCGATTGGAAACCCAGGCCTTCGCGTCTCTGCAGGTGCCTGGCTCCAATATTGGAAGTCATAATTATGATCGCGTTCTTGAAATCGACCGTATTGCCAAGTCCGTCGGTCAGCTGGCCATCTTCAAACACCTGCAGCAGAATGTTGAAGACGTCGGGGTGAGCCTTCTCGATTTCGTCGAGCAGAACCACCGAATAAGGCGCGCGCTTCACCCGCTCGGTGAGCTGCCCGCCCTCCTCGTAGCCCACGTATCCGGGGGGTGAACCGATGAGCTTCGATACCGAATGCTTTTCCATGAACTCAGACATATCAAAGCGAACCAGCGACTTCTCGCTACCGAACATAAACTGCGCGAGTGTTCGCGCGACTTCGGTTTTGCCCACCCCGGTCGGACCCAGGAACAGGAACGAACCAATGGGACGATTGGGACTCTTTAGGCCGGCGCGCGAACGGCGAATGGCGCGTGCCAAGGCGACAATCGATTTATCCTGAGAGATGACTCTCTTGTGCAGCTCTTCCTCGATACGCAGCAGCTTCTGTGACTCTTCTTCTTTGATGGAGGCGATCGGTACCCCCGTCCAACGTGATACCACGTCCTCGATGTCCTCCCGACCGACTACGCCGGTGGAGGATTCATCGAGGTGGTATTTTTCGCGAAGAGCGCGCAGGTTCTCGCGCTCCTTGCGCTCTTCGTCCGAGTAGAAGCGCGCCTTCTCGAATTCATGGTTCGCGATGGCGTTCTCCATACGGTGGACGATAAACTTAATCCGCTTCTGAACTTCCGTGATCTCTTCCGGCAGCGAAGTCTGGCGCAGCTTTACCCGCGCACCCGCCTCATCGATCAGATCAATTGCCTTATCCGGCAGAAAACGATCGGGGATGTAGCGATTGGAATGGGAAACTGCGAAATTCAGCGCGTCATCGGTGTAGGTGACGGCGTGGAACTTCTCATAGCGGTCCTTTACCCCGAAAAGGATCTTGGCGGCATCGCCCTCCCCGGGAGGCGGCACCTTCACCGCTTGGAACCTCCTCTCGAGTGACCGATCCTTTTCGATAGATTTTCTGTATTCGCCCGGCGTGGTCGCGCCGATGCACTGAATCTCCCCGCGCGAGAGAGCCGGCTTAAGAATATTGGCCGCATCGAGCGATCCCTCGGCCGAGCCCGCGCCCACCAAGGTATGGAGCTCATCGATAAAGATGATCGCGTTTTGCGACTCCATCAGTTCCTTCATGATGGTCTTCAGCCGCTCCTCAAACTGCCCGCGATACTTTGTACCTGCGACAATGAGCGATAAATCGAGGGCCAGGATTCTTTTGTCCGCCAGAAAGGACGGAACTTCACCGTCAGCGATGCGTTGCGCCAAACCCTCTACGATGGCGGTCTTACCGACGCCAGGTTCTCCGATCAGCACGGGGTTATTCTTCGTGCGCCGACAGAGGATCTGGATAACGCGCTCTAGCTCGCCTTCCCGCCCAACCAGTGGGTCGAGCTGACTATCCATGGCGGCCTGCGTTAGATCACGGGAAAATTCTGCAAGCAGGGAAGATTCACGCTGGCGTTGCGGCTGCGCCTTTTCCTGGGTGGTGCGCGCCAGCTCCTCACGAATCGCCGAAAGCCGCAGACCACGTTCGTGCAAGATCTCCGCCGCGAAGCATTTTTCTTCTCGCAATAGTCCCAGCAGCAGGTGCTCGGTTCCAATATGTTTATGAGAAAGCCGCTCCGCCTCCTCGGCCGCATAAGCCAGGACACGCTTGCACTCGTTGCTCAAAGGAAGGTCCACCGAAGTCGAGACCTTTTCCCGAATGGTCGTGTGGCCTTCGATCTGCTTGCGGATCGACTCGACCGAAGCATGAGAACGCAGGAAGCGGTTGGTCAAAGCTTTGTCTTCTCGCAAAAGTCCCAGCAATAAGTGTTCGGTCTCAATGTAGGGTGAGCCGAACTGGCTGGCCTCATAGCGTGCAAAGAAAATGACGCGCCGTGCTTTCTCCGTGTACCGTTCAAACATAGACGCCCTTTCGCTGCCGGGCCGCCGGAAAGGTCGGTTGACGCTGGCCTATCCTCGAATATCCTTAAGCCCCACTTCTCGCTAAGCAATCAGGCTGCCAAGCCGTAGCGTCCCTATTTTAATGACGCTGGCACAGCTTACCCAAGTGCTGATTGTCATTACCTGCAACTTGGCTGCCTCGCGCCGCCATGTCACAGAGCCTCCCCCTGTCACCATCCCGCCGGATTCTTCCAAATTTGGTAGTAGCTCCGGCATTCACGCTGCTCCTGCCGGAAGCGATTCCGGCATAACCTCTTCGATTTTTCCCCGATCGAGCCGCAATACCCGCTGACAACGTCGCGCAAACAGCAGATTGTGGGTGGCGATTAAGGAAGTCAGCTGGTAATCGTGATGCAAACGCGCAATCAGCCGAAACACCGTCTCTGCGGTCTTGTTGTCCAGATCGCCGGTGGGTTCGTCGGCAAACAAGATCTTGGGGCGAGTGATCAGCGCTCGGGCGAGAGCGACCCTCTGCTGCTCCCCGCCGGAAAGTTCCCCGGAACGATGTTGAGAGCGCTCCTCTAGACCAACCTCGCGCAACCATTTTAGAGCCTCGGTTTCCACCTGGTCCCAACTCTGCCCGCGCAGCAGCAGCGGCATGGCTACATTCTCCGCCGCAGTGAACTCAGGCAGAAGATAATGGAATTGCCAGACAAAACCGATCTCGCGATTGCGAAAATCCGCAGCGGCATCCCCTGAGAGCGTATTCAATCGCAATTGGGCGAAGTATACGTCACCCCCGGAAGGCCTATCAAGAGCGCCGAGGATGTGCAACAGGGTACTCTTGCCTGCTCCCGATTCCCCCACCAAGGCAAGCATCTCGCCAGCTTTCAGCTCGAAGGATAAATTATCAAAGAGCACAAGGTCCGAGTCGCCGGAGCGAAAAACCTTTCTTAAACGCTCAGCCCGCAGCATCTCTTAACCATTGGATGCAAGAGGCATCAGGATCGTTCCAGGAGTGCAACTGACCTTCGTTTTGGCAACGTGCGTGCGCGCAATCTGTTGCATACTTTTCCATCTTCCGGCTTCTACTCGGACAACTGTATACCCGATCTATAGCCACGCCACATAACCGAGGTCACAAGAGGTCACAATCAGAACGGAACTTACGGGCCACATCTTCAAAGTCCAGTCCCGATCTACGCCTATGCCGGCGGCACGGGGGGCTTTATCCGGTGGCCGCTCTGCTCACCTCAAGCTTAAAGCCATCACTTACTCATAGCGCAAAGCTTCCGCCGGCAGCACGCGGGCTGCCGACCAACTCGGATACAACGTGGCCACGAAGGAGATGCCGACTGCTATCGCCCCCACCAGGGCTCCGTCGGCGATCCGCGGCGAAAAAGGAACATAGTTAATGGAATAAACCTCCGGGTTCAGCGAGAGCAGACGGTAATGCTGACCGATCCAGGAAAGCGCGTATCCGAGAACCAGGCCAATGGCAGTTCCAAACAGTCCGATTAAAACACCCTCGGCCATAAACACACGCCGAACCTGTGCACTTCGTGTTCCCATGGACATGAGCACAGCAATATCCTTGGTCTTCTCCATAACCATCATGATGAGAGAAATGGCGATGTTCAACGCGGCCACGAATACGATAAGACCGATGGTGATTAAAGTGACCAGCCGTTCGAGGCGCAAGGCGTGGAACAAAGCTCGGTTTTGCTCCATCCAATTGGCTGTCATGAAACCATGTCCAGCGGCATCCTCGAGTGTGCGGCCGACCTCCGGGGCGCGATAGATATTGTCGATCTTAAATTCAATCACCGAAATCAGATCGCCGAGGCCGAATAGTCGCTGCGCATCGCGCAAGCCGGTAAGGGCCCACGACGTGTCATAGTCGTAGAAACCCGAGTTGAATATACCCACGACCCGAAACCGCAAGTACTTGGGAACTATACCTAACGGCGTAAGCTCGCCCTGCGGGCTCGTCACCAGTACCACGGAGCCGACGGTTGCACCCAGATTGTCGGCCATGTCCTTTCCTAAAATGATCGGCGGCATTCTCGCTACGCGCTGTTCGACCGATTGCAGCTCATCGGTGCTGTTTTCACCGCCTACGTCCTGCTCTGCTTTCCTGCCGCGAGATTCTGTTTGTAGCGCGCCGGCTTGTGTCTCGTCCTCTAACTCCTGGGCCGAGCCCAGGGTGAGCGAGTTGAGCAGGTCGCTCACCTTTCGTTCGTAAGCTGGGAGCATTCCTTTGAGTACGGCGCCCCGGGCCCGAGGCCCCCGCGAAACCAGAACCTGCTCATAGATGGCAGGGGCTGCGGCCACGATGTGGGGCTGCTTGGAAAGCCGCCCGAGTAACGGCAGCCAGTCCTTGATGCCGTCGCTCTGAATGCGCATGAGGCTGATGTGGGCCGTCGAGCCGAGCAAACGCGCCTGGAGATCCTGGCGGAATCCATTGTTGATGGCCAAGGCAATGATCAGCGACGCCACCCCTGCCGCTACACCCGCGATCGAGATCGCGGTAATTACGCCGATGAAGGCCTGGCGGCGTTTGGCTCGCAGATACCGGGATGCGATGAAGAGCTCGAAGCGCATGAGAAAGCTGAAAACGCCTTAGCTGTCAGCCCTCGGATTATAACCAGTTCTATAGGGGATGAGGGCCGGAACCGATTTCCGATAGGCCCGGTATTCGTCACCGAATCGCTTCTCCAACTCCGCATCTTCCATGGGGATCATGATCGCTCCGGTTGCCATCGCGAACAGGGTAAGCACATAACAAATGATCAGCCCGCTTCCGATACTCCAGGCCAACATCTCGCACAGATGAGCGAGATAGACCGGATGGCGTACCCGGCTGCGAACGCCACTCGTGACCAGGTGCTCGTCAGGTCGGCCTCTTCGCACTTCGGGCAGCCCGCCCAGTTGTCGAGCGGTGAAATTGTTGCTCGAACATCGGTAGAGATAAAAGCCGATGTATAGCAAAGGCGCTGCTACGGCCCAGGGGATAGCGCGTCGATAAAGCGCCACCCCGTGCCAGGACCAGGTAGCCGCCGCCATGGTAATCCATAAGGTAAAACCGTAGGGTACTAGTACTCGGTAGGGAGAGCGTCGACGCGCACGCCAGTGGCCAGCGCGCCCGTGGATGAGCAACCAGAATAAGGGAATGGTCGAGTAGAAGACGCAGGCCAGCCAAGCCAGCCAATCGAGTGCTTGCATCATTGAGGGGATCGAAGCAACCGCAAGCCGCGGGGCTGCCATAGATTGTGCGGGCCAGTTGTCGGCCGCTCCTTGAATTGGTTCACGATCTCGGTGAGCGGCGGCCGTTCCCCATCCTGTAGCGGCGAAGCGACCGATCTTTGCTTCGCACGTACACTCCGCCGGGTCAGAATTCGGCCGCGCGACTCAGGCGATCGAGCTATTGTTCTTGATGGTTAAGGGGCGCTGTCAATGGATCAGGATCTTTCCTGTCCCCATATTGTCAAACCGATCATATGACCTGACGACAACTACGTGTTCGAGAGTTTGCACGTTGCTAATCGCCTTGCCGGAAGGAACCGGATCATCGCTGCCTTCGGGCAGCGGAATGCGGAAGTCATAGGCTTCGGTCTTATCGTCGGAGATCTGGTCAACTGGTTCGACATATTGCCACTCGCCGGCATCGAGCGAATACTCAGCGCGCTTGAGTGGAGAAAAACTGTCGGTGGCATGAAATCTCACGTGAATCCAGCGATTTCCTTCGACCACAGCACTCAGGTTCTCTACCCTTGGGGGGGTAGTATCGACCTCGAAACGGTTGCTTTCTTTCTCGGTGCTAAGTGCATCGCCGGGCGAGTGCGAGGGTGCGTCGGAGGCGACGACCCGGATGGTGTAACCACCGTCGGGTAGAAGCCCTGCGTCGAAGGAGTAAGACTTATCGCTAATCAGATCCTTCAGCAGGAGCCAACGCGTCTCTTGATCGCCACGGTAATAAATGGAGTAGATCAACTGATCTTCATTGGCGTCGTGAGCATTCCACTTGACGCCGATTGCGTCCCGATCGCGAACCGGAGCCGGAGTGATTGCGGCCGCAGCGTCGCCGCTGGGCTGCTTGGGAAGCTGCGGATAGCGCATTCCTGGCGTGACGGTTACGTCCTCGATTTCCGGAGCGACGTTTTTGGGCAGGTAATTGATCAAAACGCTATCGAGCTGCGGGGCGGGGTTGCCGGCCCGCAAAACCGCCTTCCACTGCATGAAACGTGCGGGGGGAATAGGTAAGTTCCCGGCCAGATTAATGGCACTCCACGGGCTCCAATTCCGGTCAGGATTGTCTACGTTGCCGCTGCGGGCAAACAATTCGATCTTGCCTAGGCCGCGAAACTCGGCACGCCCCCAGCGCGAAAAGGTATGGGCGTCGAAAACATCACTTTCATAAACACCCTCGCTGGCGACGTCTGGCCCGATGAGGTACAACTTGCCCAAATTGCTGGTGCAAGCATATATGCCACCGTCAGGAGCTTTGGCAAAGGCCGTAACCTGGCTGGCCGCGGCCTTTAGCAGATCCACGAATTCATCTTGTCCGGTGATGGCAAAAATGTGTCCGCGATTTCCCGTGCCGGCGAGCAGGTTGCCGTGCTGGTCAAAGGTTAAAGCGTACACCAGGTCCGTTTGCGAGCTCCATATGCGCAGGGGCGAGCCGTCCGGCGCGATCCGGTAAACTTCCGATCCCGTGGCTCCCACCCCGGGACCGGGAAAGGAAATGACGGGCGCGGCAGCGGGGGCAGCCAAAGACGCTCCGATCACAGGTACGGGAGTCTGCGCGGCCGGCGTAATAGCCGTCACCGAAACTGGAACCTGACCGCTTCCTCCGCGTTTTTCTCCCACGGCGGCGGCATAAATGTTGCCCGCTTCGTCGACGGCCAGCGCGGTAATCTCCTTTTTCGGAGCGCTGTAGAGAACGAAGCCTTCTCCCGCCGGTGAAATCCTGTATACCAGGCCACTGCCATCGGAGCCGGCAATGAGGTTGCCCTGATGATCCATGGCCAAGGCGCGAATGTGCACTTCGTCACTTTTGAAGAATAGGGAATGCTCTCCGTTGCTGGCGACCCGGTAAATCTCGCCCTGGTCGCCGGTTGCAACGTACAAATTACCCTTGTTGTCAAGCTCGAGATCCCAGATGTACTTTGTGCCCGGATTGAAGTAAACGCTCGAGCTCCACGAGGGGGGGGCAGCCTGCAGGTTAGAGCTCTTCGCGTGCTTGCCTTCAGGTCTCTTGGCCTCCAATTTGTAAACCTTTCCGTCGGGCGACGTCGCCGCGTAAATGACCCCCTGGGGATCAACCACCAAGGCCTGAACCTGGAGTTCCTGCGGCTCGAAAATAGTCGTTGCCTCGCCTCTCACATCGATGCGATATAAGCGGGCCGGAGATCCGGCGGCAGCATAGAGGTTGCCCCCTTTGTCGGCTGCCAACGACCAGATGTAGGTGGAAGGGCTCGCATACACCTGTAGAAAGCCAGGCGCCAGCTGCAACCCTCCGATACTACGAACCGCAACTCCCTTGGCCATCCCGCGTGATAGGTCTTCAAACCTCGATTGCTCCCAGGTGCGCGTACCCTCGCCTCGAGCGGCCACGCTAAAGACAGCAGATACCAGCAGAGCTGATGCTATGCGTAATACAAGAGACAATTTCGCACCTCAGCACAATTTTGCGAGCTGGAAAATTGAGACTACCACTTCGGCAGGTACTCAGGCAGCTATTTGATATTAATGGTCAGCAACTGTGCCCCGGAAACAACATAGTCAAGCGGCGTGGATGCCTCGTTGACCGAGGATTCGCCCAGCACCACCATCTCCTGCGTCCCGCGCATGCCTTCCATGACGTTCATCACCGACAGGGGGAGGGTCGGCATCACTTTGTCAGCCACCATCGCCTCCGGATCGGCTTCGAGGAGCGAAACGTAAAGGCTGTTGTTCGAATGCTCTTTGTTGAGCGTGGCAATGGTGGACGCCAGATCCAACTTGCTGGCCAAGGCCGGCGTGCTGCGGCGGAATTGATCGAGGGTGCTGCCATCGCTCACCAGGATGCGCAGCGGCCCGCGCGAGACCGAAGTGGGAACGTGCATTGTAATCTGCTTGACGATGCCTTCTCCACGATAAGGCCGCAGAACCGCTTCCACAGTGATGTCATCGCCGGGACGAGCTTCGGTAACGTCGGTATGCACGTTCTCGAGTCGCGCCCAGCGGCGTTCCTTCACCAGATTGAAATCGAGTTGTACGCCATTGACCGTCGGCTGCTCGTAAGGGTTATCAAAAATTCGGCTGAAGCGGTCTCCTACCGACAGCGCTGCCAGCATAGCGGCGGGCGCAGAGCCGTCGACAGGCGCGTACATGTTCTCGAGCTTTACCTTGGGATAACCGGCGACGCTGATTTGCCCATTCATGCGGTACGTCGTCTCTTCCCCATATTCGTTCATGCCGCGCAGGGCGTTAAAAACGGTGGCCATCATGGCAACCGGGCTCAGACGCGCGTTGTTCAGGACTTCGTAATGAAAAGTCTTATCGCTTGGGCCGCCATGCACCGTCAGTGTGACGGCAATCATCTCCGGATCTTTGCCCAAGAGGCCCATAATGCCCGTGTGGCGATCCTGAACAAACGAACCAATAGGCTCGGTAGCGTTCACGATTTTGAAGGCATTGGCGGGGGAAGGGAGCGTGGCGAGGACATTGGCTTTGGTCATCGGCAGGTTCACTGTGCCGTACTGCAGTAGGGGATGTCCACAAGCCAACAGCCGCTGCGGATCCATGTAGGTGACGCTGCAGGTGGCCGCGATTCCCATGTCGCCACGAACCAGGATGGCGCTCACGGCCGAACCTGGCTCGATCGCTTCCGGCTGCTTCATGTCGGTCGAGACCGAACCTGCTCCCATCACCGGTACGACCCCGGCGGAGGAGAACTTGGCGGCGAATTGCTGAATGGTCTCGTCACGGAAACCGCTAA
Organism: Acidobacteriota bacterium; assembly: GCA_019244045.1. Classification (GTDB taxonomy): domain Bacteria; phylum Acidobacteriota; class Terriglobia; order Terriglobales; family Acidobacteriaceae; genus Gp1-AA122. The sequence goes on along the minus strand of JAFATF010000571.1, from coordinate 19,516 downwards.
AGACCAGAGGCGCTCCGATCGGCTTCATCAGATTGGCGTAGCTCGCAATCTTCGTAGTCGAAGCCTCGCCGGGACTGGAGGTCTTGCTCGCTCCGCTGAGACCCGCCTTTGCCGTGGTGGTGGCCGACTCCGGCCGGCGATCGAGTGCGCTGATTTCCAACATCTCGCCGATCGGGGTTACGCCCGCAATCGGCTCCTTCGAGAATTCACCGATACGGTAGGAGAGCGCACCGGCGAGCCTGCCATCGAGGTAAACCGGACTGCCGCTCATACCCGCCACCACGCCCGTATATTCGATCTTCTTCCCATGCAGGCGGACCAAGATCAAATCGCTCTTCGGACCGTTCACGTCGCGCAGTATGCCTAAGACTTCAACGTCCATCGCCTCCGGCTGCGTGCCTTGAAAGACGGTGTACGCCACGCCGTGCATACCGGCACGGATTTCGTCAATTGCAATGGTTCTTGCCGCGGCCGTTTCGACCGCACGTACGGAGATAGGCGTCAAATAAGTGAGGACTGCGAGAGCGAGATACACTTTTCTCATGCGATCGCCCGATTAGCTCTGGCGGCCACAGGGCCCGCCTAACTGACTTCGCTGTTCACCCTGCTAGGGAGAGGAGTTTGCGCAGCTAAAGCACCACAACGCGAAGCAATGCATCTATACTAACATGAGTGGTTTCCGAGGTTTCCAATGTTTTTCACGCACCGGGTGAGCTTTTCAGTACTCCTTCGTAACTTTTTCATGTTTTCCGCATTACTGGGAGTCGCGCTTGGCACCCTGGTTACTTCGGCCCTGGCCCTCTACACCCCGCAATCGGCCGGGCAGCAGAACCCGAATCAGCAACCTGCGCCACCTGAAGCCGGGGGCCCCGAGGGCGGGGAACTTGGCCCTTATGCCATACCCAAGAAGAAGGAAGAGCCACCCCCACCACCCCCGGAAAAACCCAAGAAGACCGAGGGCACCCCGGACTATTCCATCAAGATTGACGTGCCAGTGGTCAATCTCGATGTTTCCGTCGTCACCAAAAACGGGCAGTTTGTGCCAGGACTCAAGAAGGACAACTTCAAGATTTTCGAGGATGGCGTAGCGCAAACAGTCACCAATTTCAGCCAGCAGGAGGCGCCCATTACCGCCGTATTGCTGGTCGAGTTTGCCTCCACCAACTACCAGTATCTTTACGATGCGCTGAACGCCTCGTACACGTTTGCCAGTGGCTTGAAGAAAGACGATTGGGTAGCGGTCGTGTCCTACGACATGCGACCGCAGATCCTGGTGGACTTTACTCAGGACAAGCGCGCCATTCTGGGTGCCTTAAATACCCTTCGCATCCCCGGTTTCTCCGAAAGAAACCTGTTCGACGCTGTCTATGACACGCTTGACCGCCTGGACGGGATCGAAGGGCACAAATACATCATCCTGGTATCGACCGGTCGCGACACCTTCAGCAAAATCAACCTCGACCAGATCATGAAAAAGATCAAGGCCTCGCAGGGCACCACTATTTACGCCATCAGCATTGGGCGTGCGTTGCGCGAGTGGCTCGATGCGCATGGCTATGCCGGGGGTATCCAGCAGACCGACTGGCTGCAGGCCGACAACCAGATGAACACCTTTGCCAAAATGACCGGGGGCCGCGCCTACTTCCCGCGTTTCGAGGGCGAACTGCCGGAAATCTTCCACGACATCGCTGCCGATATTCGTAATGAGTACAACATCGCCTACCGGCCCAGCAACACCAAGCTCGACGGCAGCTACCGCAAATTAAAGGTTCAGGTGGTTGGGCCCGACGGCAGTCCGCTAAAGATCAGAGATCAGAAGGGCAAAGAAGTAAAGTACGAGATTATTGCGCGCGAGGGCTACACGGCAAAGCACCAGGTTGACTGACCCTGCCGGGCCCATCCAGGCGGCTAGGCTGGCGAGACTCCCAATCAATTCGCGCCTCCAATTTTGTCCGCCACTCTCAAGAGTGTCGCGCGGCTCGTCGGGAGGGGGCAACCCGCGGAGCAAAACTCAAATTTACCTTAATCGTCTCGCGCACCCTGGCAAGCACGGCGTTTAACCGGCTGGACATCGCGGTCGGACAGGTAATTAGATTCGGGCTCAAGCGGCCGACGGTGAGCGAATCTGCGTTAGCCTCGTTCAGTTCCCCCCGCTAATGAAAAAAATGGTCGAGCAGGAACAAGCAGCCCACGCCCATAAATAACAACAAGCCCATCCTGACTCCCGGCTCTTTATTGACTTCGGGCACCAGATCGGAGGCGGCAACATAGATGGTCACTCCCGCCGAAAGTGGCAGGCCGGCGCTGACGCTGTGCCGGAAAACGGCCATAGTCAGCACGCCAGCAACCGTGGCCGCGCCCAACAGCACCGACGCCCCGCGGGCCGCGGCCCGGCTGCGACCGCTGGCCAGCATGACTGATGCTACGGTAAAGCCTTCGGGGATTTTGTGCAGGAACACGGCAAGAAAGATGATCCAGCCCAGCCAGTCGGAAACCAGGAAACCGGAGGCGATGGCGATGCCGTCGAAAAAAGTATGGATGACGAGCCCGAATAACACCGAATACCCTTTGTGTAGGTCCATGAACTCGTTCGGATGAATCTCCTCACCGAAATGAAAATGCGGGGTGACACTGTGCTCGAAAAAATGGATGATCAGGTACCCGGAGAGCACCAAAAAGGCGGCGGGTTTGCCCCGCAGAGCAACACTGGCGGGTACCATCTCGACTATCGAGGTAGCCAGCATGAATCCCGCGCCGAGCGCCACGAAATATTTCAGATACGAGCGGTTCCAGTTTTTCTGAACGATGATGGCCCCGCCGAACACATTGGCGACGGCAGCCGTCAAGCCCAGCAGCACGCTGAGAAGGATCGGGTTCATGGCGCGGCAGCAGGATACCAGTTCCCAGGTTTTGCACTACTGCTCTCTGCGCCTGCCTCTGGCCTGGCGACCGCCGCGAGCGATCGCCAGGAGCTCAGCTTTGCCGTTCTTGGTTGCCGCTGATCGCTTGCCTCCTTTTGACTTTCCGGAAGTGAGAACTGCGTTTCGAGTAAACTGAAACCCGATGCCTGTCTCGATTCCACACTTGCGCCGCTGGTTCGCCTGGGCGGCCGCGGCGGTTGCCCTGGCGGTAGCCGCAGCATACTTTTATGCCCACCTCGCGGATGTGGCCGCGGGGCATAACATTCCAGAAAAAATGGGACTGGAAATTCAACAGACTGCCAATGGGTTCACCGTTTCCAAATCCGAGCAAGGGCGCACGATTTTTACCATTCATGCCGGTAACGCCGTGCAATACCGCCAGGGTGGGCAGGCGGTATTGCACAACGTCGCCATTAGTATTTACGGCAAGCAGCACGACCGCTTCGATCAGATTTACGGTTCTGAATTTATTTACGACCAGCAAACCGGCATCGTCACCGGCAGGGGAGAGGTGCAGATCGATCTTGAGTCTAATCCGCAAGGCGTTCTCCAGCCCGACCAAACCACACCCCGGGAATTGAAGAATCCGGTTCACCTACGCACCTCGGGATTGGTGTTCAACCAGAAGACCGGGGATGCCTACACCACTGAGCGCGTGGATTTTTCGGTGCAGCAAGCGACCGGGTCGGCCTTAGGGGCAACTTACAAGGCGAAAGAGGGCACACTCGATATGCACTCGCAAGTGCATGTGGTGCTGACGGGTTCATCGGCGGGTATTCTCGATGCCACGCATGGCATTATCCATCGCGAGCCGAAAACGGTGGATCTCAATGATCCCCATCTGGTGCACGGTCCGGAAAGTTACCAATCCGATTACGGGACAATTTTTCTGCGGCAGGACAACTCGCTCGAGCGCATGGTGGGAACCGGTCATGTCAAGATTCATATGGACGGAGATTCTCCCATCGATGCGCGCTCCGATCGGGCCGATCTGTTCATGGTTCCGGAGGGGAGCCCCACAGACGCCAAGTTCGGCATGGTTGCCGCCCGCCACAATACTTCGGCCCGCCAGATATCTTCGCCGGCAGCCCGGCAAACAAAAGGTGCCGAGCCCCCGCCCCCAGCAAGCCTGTCCCAGGCGAGCAGTTTGGCCCAGCCTTCGCCTCGTAATTTACTGCGGTTAGCAATTCTGACCGGAAACGTCCACGGGGAGAATCAGGGGCGGCAGCCCATGGAAGGTGACTGTGGGCGTGCTCTGTTTCATTTCACCGGAAGGAACATCCTGACCACGGCACGCGCTGAGCAGAATGTCAGAATCATCGAGCACCACGTCGGCGGCAACAAGCCTGACCAGCCACTGAGTAGCGCCGCCGGCCAGAAACCCTCCGACAGGTCTATGCCTGAGGACATCATCGTCAACGCGCCGATCGTGGATTTCTTTGTAGGCAACCAGGGCAAGAGTTTAAATAGCGCGGTTACGTCGGGCCCGCCCAAGATCACGATTGTGCCGAGTGATGGTGCCCGCGGCCAAATTACGGTGATTACCGCGCAAAAATTCTTCGCTCAATTCGATGACCAGAGCCGACTGAAATCGGTTCACGGCGCTGCCGATGCTCGCATCCTCAACGCTGCTCCCGGCGAGCCAGATCGCATTTCTACCAGTGACGCGCTGGATGCGGCTTTTCAGCCTTCGGGCGGAATTGAATCAATCGTCGAAACCGGACGTGTGACCTACGTCGACGCCGGGCGGAAGGCGTGGGGTGATCGCGCGCTGTACACCCCCCGAGACCAGATGCTGTATCTGCATGGTTCGCCGCGTTTTGTCCAGGGTGGGATGACGACCACCGCGCGCGAGATGCGCATGGACCGCGATAAGGGGGATGCCTGGGCCGAAGGCGACGTGAAGAGTACGTACAGCGACCTAAAAGAACAGCCCAATGGCGCCTTGCTGTCCTCTTCCGACCCGATCCATATTACGGCGATCAACATGGTTTCGCACCGCAACCCTGGGCTGGCCACCTATACGGGCAATGCCCGCCTGTGGCAGACGAACAGCGTGGTACAGGCTCCCATCATAGTTTTTGACCGCGATGCGCGCAGCGTCTTGGCCGACGGCACGCCGGACTACCGCGTATCGACCGTCTTCACTCAAAGCGATTCCAACAGAAAGCAGACGCCGGTTCACATCGTTTCAGATCATTTGACCTATTTCGACAATGAGCGGCGAGCTCATTTCAGCGGCCGAGTGGTGTCTAAAAGCGAGGACGCAACCCTTACCTCCGACGATTCCGATGTATTTTGGCTGCCGCGGGAGTCGCCGACGGATTCGACTCCTCCTCTCAGCAGCAACCCTCAATCGGGGCTGAGGGTTTCGACGCAAGGCGTAGGCCCGCCGTCAGCTTCTGGTGCCCTGAACGCGAACTTGACCGCTGGGACGGACAAGATCGATAAGATCGTCGCCGACGGGCACGTGGTCATCACCCAGCCTAAACGTCGCGGCTTAGGCACCCACCTCGTTTACACCGCATCTGACGACCGATTTGTGCTGACCGGCGGATCGCCTAGCATTTTTGATGCCGAACGGGGGCAGGTTACGGGCGATTCGTTGACTTTCTATAAACGCGATGATAGGGTGCTCGTGGAAGGTAAGGCGAACTCGCCTGCGTTTTCCGAAACGCGAGTGGCCCGTTAGATGCGTACGCTGGCAACCGACGGAATTGGAAAGAGTTACCGTGGTCGCCGGGTAGTAAATGGAGTGAGCGTACGGGTGGAGCAAGGCGAGGTTGTCGGCTTGCTGGGGCCTAACGGCGCCGGAAAAACTACCTCGTTTTACGCCATCGTTGGTCTGATTCCCCCCGATACCGGCCGGGTGCTAATCGACAATGAGGATATTACCGATGTGCCCATGTATCTTCGGGCGCGGCACTATGGCATCAGCTACCTTCCGCAGGAGCCCTCGGTCTTCCGCAAATTGACGGTCGAGGAGAACATCCTGGCCGTGTTGGAGGCGCAAAAGCTCTCCTGGCATGAGCGCAAGACGCGCATGGAGAAGCTCATCGAGCAGTTGGGTATCGACCAGGTTCGCTGCAATCGGGGATGGGCCTTATCGGGGGGCGAGCGCCGGCGCGTGGAAATCGCCCGCTGCTTGTGCATAAGCCCCAGTTTCATATTGCTGGACGAGCCTTTTTCCGGCATCGACCCGATTGCCGTGCTCGACCTGCAGAAAATAATTTTTGACCTGAAATCGGCAGGCATAGGCCTGTTGATTACCGACCACAATGTCCGCGAGACGCTGTCGGTTACCGATCGCGCCTATATCATCAATGAAGGTCGCATCTTTCGTGCCGGCACGCCCGAGCAATTGGGCAGCGACCCGGAAGTGCGGAGAGTGTACCTGGGCGAGAGTTTTTCGCTGGTTTAAGCGTCCTCAGGTCCAAGGCGCCGAAGCATTATCGCGAGGCACAAAGACGAGAAAGCAGGCAAACAAAAGCGAGACTAGCGGGTTACCGCCGTCACTGACAAGATTCCGCCTGTCGACTGATAATAGGTGCCGGGACGGAGGCAGGGTACCCGAAGCGAGGAGCAAGAACTCGAGGACCGGGACGAATTCATGGTTTTATTGCAACACAGACTAAGCCTGAAGGTATCACAGCGGCAGATCCTGACTCCAGGGCTGGTGCAGATGGTCAGCGTCCTTGCGCTCAATAAACTTGAGCTCAAGGACATGATCAATACCGAGATGGTAGAAAATCCTGTTCTCGAAGAACTCGATGATGCGGTGCCTCTCGTGGATGATGTGGAGAAGCGCGAGGAGGAGCGTGAACGCCCCTCGCCGGTCGAAGAAAATCCGGTTGCGGCGGTCGATAAGAAAGATCCCTTCGAAGAGATCGATTTTGGTTCATTTTTCCAGGAATATTTGGATCCCGGTTTCCGTAGTCCGGGACAGATGGAGGAGATCGAGCGGCCGTCCTTCGAGAATTTCCTGTCGAAGCCAAGTAATTTAACCGACCATCTGATGTGGCAGCTCGGTTCGATTCCGACGCGTGCCAATGTGCGCGAGGCCGCGGAGTTGGTCATTGGTAATCTGAACGAGGACGGCTACCTGATCGCCACCGATGACGAGCTGCTCGGTATCGCTCCTCCGGCAGCTCCTGAGCAAGATGCGGCCAAGGCGGAAAGCGTGGTGGCGGATGCAGCGGCCCTTGGACTCGGGCCTACCGAAGCGGAACCTGGGCAACTGGAGCCGTCGAGCAATCACGTGCCCGTGCCTACTGCTTGGTCCGACCGATCGCTTGAGCTTCCCGAACAGCCGACGCCAGCTTCTACGGCAGTGGCGTTGCGAGCGGAAGTGGCGGCGCTTGTGGAAAACCAGCCCGCGCGCCCACCCGTCTCCTTTCGACCGAGCTTTGATCATACGGCGCTGCGCGACGCGGTTGAGATCGTTCGGCAAATGGACCCGCCCGGGGTTGCCTGCCGCGATCTGCGTGAATGCCTGCTCTACCAGTTGCGCTTCCACCAACGCAACCTCGAAGAACACCGCCAACCCATGCACGACGGCCACACTGCTGAAGTGATTCAGGACGCCGTCGCCGTCGTGGACCAGCATCTGCGGGCATTGCAGCTGAAGCAGCACAAAGAGATCGCGAAAGCGATCTCTCGTCCCATCGAGGCGGTTCTGGCTGCGCTTGAATTCATCCGCACTCTCGATCCCCGTCCCGGTCTGCGCTACAACACCGTTCAACCCCGGCTGATCGAGCCGGATGTGGCTTTTGTCAAGCACGGCGACGAGTGGCTGGTGGTGATGAACGATGAAGATTTGCCGACGCTTCGCCTGAACCCCGCCTACAAGCGCTTGTTAACCAAGGACGGCAATGACAAGGACACCCGCAACTACGTCAAAGAGCGCTACAAGAGTGCCATCCAATTGATCAAGAATATTGAGCAGCGCAAACAGACCATCATGAAGGTCTGTTACGCGATTGTGGGGCGACAGCAGGATTTTCTTGAAAAAGGCATTGATCAGCTAAAACCCATGATGATCAAGGAGGTCGCGGAAGAAATCGGCGTCCATCCTTCGACCGTGAGTCGCGCGGTGGCCAACAAATACGCCCACACTCCCCAAGGGGTCTTTGAGCTGCGTTACTTCTTCAGCGAGAGCGTCAATGGTCCGGAGGGCGGGGCCACGTCGCTGCTCATCCTCAAACGCCGAGTCAAGAAGCTCATCGAGGAAGAAGATCCGACTCGGCCCCTAACCGACGAGCAGATTACCCGCATCCTTCAATCGCAGGGCATCCAGGTGACTCGCCGCACGGTGGCCAAATATCGGGAAGATATGCGCATTCCCAGCACTCATCAGCGCAGAGTCAAGCAATAACTGCGAACCCCAGGTACTATCTTTTTCATCGAGAGCACCCGTCATAAACAGAAATCACCATCACTGCTCCCCAGGGGCGATCGAGAGCAGGGCGCAGGCAGAATGACATGCTGCCGGCCGTCGAGGTACTCGAGTAGCTCGGCCAGCAGGCCGCGAAAGCATCACCGACGCGTAGGCGCACGAAAGAAACGGCAGCCTCGGCAAGGCATGGAGCGGAGACCTGGCAGGTCGGAATTCAGCCTGTTATTGCCGCTATCAAAAAAAACGCATTCCCAGTTTGGCGCAAAAGTTTTCTGGTCCGGCAAAGACCAGCGAGGCGCACCTGACACGCTGCCGTGATCTGGCCGCGTCGCCCCTGAATAGCAGCCGAGTTCCTTGAACGCGTGTTCCTGTTTCGCGATGAGGGGAAAGGGGTGCTCTGGCGCCAGGGAGACGGAAAGGAACTAGTCTACTCGCCTCGAGGCGCACGGCCGTCGACAACTCGGGATAGGTCTCTAGTTTTGCATCTCCGAACCGTCATGCTCCGTCTAATTGCTACGGAAGTACGCGGCAGTGTATAGACCTTTCGTTTCGCTTACGTCGCTGCACAAAGAAGTTATTTCTAAGGTGACTTTTGTGCAAAACCGCGGGTACTTTGCCCTTGCACTGGGCCGCCATGAGCGGGTACCATCAAGATGTTCCTAACAGCCGCGCTCCTGCGCCGGCCCGAGCGCCGATCAGCTCCAGACGCCCTAACGGAAAAGATCATTCACGAATGAGGTTTTCTTCGCGGTGGATTTCCCGTGCGTATCCCGAGAATGTACGCCGGGTGGGTACTCGAGCTAACGGCAAGAGTAAGCAATGAGCAGTCCTCCTTCCGAACGGAAAAGCAAGACTGCCGGAAAAGAGTGTTATGAATGTAGGACCTGATCGACCTTCCGGTCCCGGAGGGCGCGGCCGCCGACGCCGTGGCCGTCGTCCCCCCAATCATCGCGGACAGCAACAGCATACCCGTAGCGGCGGGAGCCGCAACAATAAAGACGGCATCTACACGGCACCTATGGATCATAGCTATCGTGCCGTGCTGAACGGCAACGGCAACAATGGTGCAGGCAGAAATCAGCGCGGGGCACGAACCAGCTTTAGCAGTGCGTACCGGCCGATCGATCCCGAACCGCTGCCTGCCCTGCAAGAGGACGCGACTTCCCGCATCTTTGCCTTTGTTGATGATTTGTTCTTTTTCGCCAAGATTCAGGAGACCGCCCGAAAACTTAACGTAAAAGTCGAGTTTGTGAAGAACGATAAGGAATTGATCGATCGCATGAAGAAAAATGGCGAGGAGCTGCCCTCGCTGCTGATCTTCGATCTCAACAACTCCAACGCGCGGCCCCTGACGGTAATTCCCAAATTGAAAGCCAAGCTGAAGAAAGGGACCTCGATCATCGGATTTCTTTCTCACGTGCAAGGGGATCTCAAACAGAAAGCCCATGAAGCGGGATGCGATATGGTGTTGCCGCGCTCCGCCTTCAGCCAAAACCTACCGCAATTGCTGCGCCGGCACGGGGCGCCGGAAGAGGAAACGCTCGAAGGATAAAACCACCCCCTGCTCGGTCACCTCGCAGATCTCGGCCTCTTCGCCCCGCAAACGCCCAGTGCAGCATCGGGCTTTGCATGGTGAACCCTTCTCATTCGGTTCCCGGCTGTGTGCCCGCGCTATTCAAGCACCGTGGGCTCGATTCTTCTCGTATTGGTGCGCTAGGTGCAAGATCGTTCCCTCATCGAAGTGCCGTCCAAGGATTTGCAATCCAACGGGTAGTCCTTGTGTAGTCTCGCCGCAGGGTACCGAAATTCCGGGGATGCCCACCAGATCCGCTGTAACCGTGTACACATCGGCGAGATACATGGCCAGAGGGTCGGTAGTCTTCTCGCTAAGCTTGAATGCCGGGGTGGGGCTGGTAGGGGTCACGATCACGTCCACTTTCTGAAAAGCCTGGTCAAAATCCCGGGCGAGCAAAGTGCGCACGCGCTGCGCCTTCAAATAATAGGCCTGGTAATAGCCCGCGCTCAGTGCGTACGTGCCTAGCATAATTCGGCGCTTTACCTCCGGCCCGAAGCCCGCGTCGCGCGTTCGTTCGTACATTTCAGACAGGGACTGTACTCCGCTGGCACGGTAACCGTAGCGCACGCCGTCGTAACGCGCCAGGTTCGAGGAGGCTTCTGCGGTGGCGACGAGATAGTAGGTGGGGATGGCGTACTCGGTATGGGGCAAGGAAATGGGCACGATTTCGCATCCGAGCGAGCCCAGTTTCTCAATGGCGGCTTCGACAGCGACGCGAACTTCCCCATCGAGTCCATCAGCAAAGTATTCCCGGGGAATGCCCAAACGGAGCCCGGCGACGGGCTTATCTAGCTCGGCCACGTAGTCAGGGACAGGAAGATCGGCCGAGGTAGCGTCCATGGCATCGCGCCCCGCGATTGTATGCAACAAAATGGCGGCATCCTTTACCGTTTTCGCGAGCGGGCCAATCCGATCGAGCGAGGAGGCGAAGGCAATGAGGCCATAACGCGAGACCCGGCCGTAGGTCGGCATCAGACCTACAACTCCACAGAACGCGGCCGGCTGCCGGATCGAGCCTCCAGTATCGGACCCTAAGGCCGCGACCGCCATTCCGGCGGCCACGGCGGCCGCCGAACCCCCCGAGGAGCCGCCCGGTACCCGGCTCAAGTCCCTCGGGTTGTGCACCGGGCGATAGGCGGAGTTCTCATTCGAGGATCCCATAGCGAACTCATCGCAGTTCATCTTGCCGAGCACGATGGCGCCGGCGTGCTCGAGTCGCGCTACCGCCGTCGAATCGTAGGGTGGGATATAGTTGGCCAAAATCTTCGAACCCGCTGTCGTCCGCACATCCCTGGTTGCCATGACGTCTTTGATTCCCACCGGCACACCGGCCAGGCAGGGTAACTGCTCTCCGCGGGACACGAGGGCATCGATGCGAGCTGCCTTCTGCAAAGCGCGTTCCTTCGACAACGTTAAGTAAGCGCCGATGGCAGCGTCTTCGACCTCAATTCTTGCGTAGAAGCTTTCCGTCAAACGTATGGCGGTCGTGTGTCCTTGCTGGAGGGCCTCTCGAACCTGGTCGATGGTGAGGGAATTGAGATGCATTGCTTAAAGGTCGATCTCCGACGCTTAGAGGACGATCACGATCGCTCAATGACTTGCGGCACAAGGAAAAACGATCGGTGCGAGGCGGGCGCGTTCGCCAGTGCCGTGTCCTGGGACAGCGAGGGGCGTAGGCCGTAGAGTTCATCCTCTCGCATCTGCACCGCCTGGTGGTTTTGTTCAGTTCCGATAGGTTCGGCCACTTGCAGGGTGGGAGTTACGCCCGCCGTATCGAGCTGGTTGAGCAGGTCGACATAATTCAGTATGGCATTCAAGTCCCGTAGCATCGACTGGCGCTCGTCTTGGCTGAGTTCGAGATTCGCGAGTGCCGCAACATAGAGCACATCTTTCTCTGCGACTTTCATGTAACCTGCCAGGGAAGGAAGTGGTTGCTGTTTATCCGGGAATCGTTCGGCAGCCTACTCGGGCTTTGTGCGCCCCACCACAAATTCGATGCGCCGAACTGTCTCCCTGACATAACGATTGATGATGGCTACATATTGGGGTGCCAAAGTCTCAAGCTCGGCTCGCCACCCGGCATTGGGAACTTCCACGCGCAAGACACCTTGCGCACACTCCAATGGGCGCGTTCGTTGTGCGACCAAAGTGCCGCAGGCCAGAGGCCATGCAAGCAGCGGCGCCTCAGTGGCGGGCGTTCGCCCGAGCGCATCGCTGACGATCTTCTCTAGACCGGCTGCCGCCCGCTTCATCATGTTCTGCTCTCTAGGTCTCGACGGGAACTTACGAGATTCTATCATTCTCGATCGCAGGTTGGACCATTGTCGGATGATCGGGCAAGGGCCAAATGGGCCAGCAACAACATCCTCCATCGGTTTGGCCTGCCGTGGTCTTGCCCTCAAAGGGGGAAATGTCGGACGACAAATTCCAGAGCTTGCTCCCTGGTCCGCAGCGAGCCCTCGAGTTGCGAGTCTTCGACGCTCGACAAAATCTCTTTGAACCTCGGACCGGGGGTGAATCCGGCGGCGATCAGATCTCGGCCCGTCAATAAAGGGGCTGGACGGATATTCTCCGGCGGCGTTGCCGCGAGCTTGTCACGAGTGAAGTGATAGGTGGTAAGATCGCCATGGCTCGAGTGGCAATCGAGGCGATGCAACTCAAGGTGTTCCTCAAATCGCGGCAGGCGAAGGAATCGCTTCAAGGTCGCCAGCTTCATGCCTCGCACACTGGCAAACCGCATGTGATTGGCAATTAAAGCAAGGATCTGCTCGGTGTCGTCGTTGGAAAAGCGCATGCGCCGGCAAATCTCCTCCGCCATCTTCACCCCGACCTCAACGTGGCCGTCGAAGCGAATCCGGTCCGGGGCCACACGGAAGGTGGGCGGTTTGCCCACGTCGTGCAGCAGGGCCCCCCAAGCCAGCGTGGGTGAACAGGGATGCGGCAGGTTCTGCAACAGTAACAGGGTATGCACAAAAACATCCCCTTCGGGATGAAATTGTGGTGGTTGCTCGATGCCCTTCATGGCGGAAACTTCCGGCAGAACTTCCGCCAGCAGTCGCGCGCGATCAAGCAGCAGAAACGCGCTCCGGGCGTGCCCTTCGGTCAGCATCTTCGTAAGCTCATCCCTCACCCGCTCCCGCGAGACTTGATGAACTTGGGCGGCGAACTTCTCGATGGCGGAAAATGTGGTGCGCTCGATCTCGTAGGCAAAGCGAGCGGCGAAGCGAACGGCACGCAGCATGCGCAGCTTATCTTCTGCAAAACGGCGTTCAGGATCGCCGATGGCACGGATAATCCCATGCTCAAGGTCGTGGCGTCCTCCCACAAAATCGAGAACTTGGTTCGAAATGGGATCGAGCAGCAGGCCGTTGATGGTGAAATCGCGGCGCTCGGCGTCTTCGCGCGGATCTTTGCTGTAACGGACCTGGTCGGGGTGGCGGCCATCGCTGTACCCAACGTCACTGCGGAAGGTGGCGACCTCGACCACGTGGCCATGTTCAAACCTCTCGCTGGCGCGACCGCTTGCGCCGGTTTTTTCTTCGGGTGAGTGCTGTTGTTTGTCCGGCAAGGGCACGAGTACCACCCCAAACTGCGCGCCGACGGCATAGGTTTCGGGAAAGATATGCATGACCTGTGCGGGGGTTGCGTCCGTAGCTACGTCGTAATCGGCCGGCTCACGCCCAAGTAACATGTCTCGCACGCATCCACCGCATAAGTAAGCCTGGTATCCGGCTGAGCGCAACGTGCGGACGATTTGAACTGCGTGTTTTCCTTGCATCGACATCCCTTACGAACCATATCACCGGCCAGTTGGCGGAGGAAGATATGCCTCTCAAGCATCGAACGACCTCTACTTTTGGCCTGGGTTCAATCAGGGACAGCGCGCAAGCGCAGGGGGGTGGCTTCTATGTTTTTTGGCCGGTTAATTCCCAGACCTTCGCGTATTTCCAGGAGACGTAAACGGCGTGGTAGAGATGTAGGAGCAGACCCTCACGGCCATCCAGAAATCCCAGTCGGAAAAAATAGTTGTAGATGAAGGTGGCCAGTGGGCGCAGGAGGATATTGAGAGGGTTGAAGCCGCGTCGGCCTTCCTTGAATGCCATCTCGGCGCCCAGCGAGGAATAGCGATTCATATGATCGAGGTAGTCCGACAGACTCGGATAGGAGTGATGGAGCAAGGTGCCCTCCAGGTTAGCGGCGGGTCCATTCAGTTTGATGTCTTCATGCACCGGCCGGTCTTCAAATCGACCGGAACCCCGCCGAAAAAGGCGAAGCTTGCGGTCAGGCCAGAATCCGCCATGCCTGATCCATCGTCCCAGAAAGTAATTCCGGCGGCGAATCCAGAAACCCGCGGGACCCGTTTTAGTTTTCTCGTGGGCGCATGCGCTTCTGTTTGTCTCTGCCGTGGCAATCGCTGGCTGGCGTGCGCAGGCGTCGTTTTCCTCCGCAAGCTGGTTCTGAATCTCGCGGACAAGATCCTGATCGAGTGACTCATCAGCATCCAAGCTTAAAATCCAGTCTCCCCCCGCCTTCTGGATTGCCGAATTCTTCTGCGCCGCGTAGCCCTGCCATTCCTCCATGAATACCCGTGCTCCGAAAGCACGCGCGATTTGCAGCGTGCGGTCACTCGAGCCGGAGTCGACGACGATGATCTCCCCCCGGCCGTCGCTCAGCAGGGGTCGAATCGCCTCAAGCGTACGAGCGAGGTTGGCTTCCTCGTTGTGGGTGATGATGACGACCGAGAGCGTCACGGGGAGAGCATAGCGGTTTCCAAGTTATCTTGGAAATACCGGGTTCCTGGCAGGTACTCAAGCATTTTCGAAGAGGAGCAGGGCCGCTGTTCGATCGCTGGCCAAGGTGCACCCCGCCTTCCGATATGCACCGACGTGCTACCGCCAGATAGAGCGGGAGAGGTCAGGAACATGCCCCCGCTGCCCTTCGATCAAGCACCATAGTATGCCGCAGCCGTGAGAAGAGTGTTCGCCACTCCTTCTTTGTACGGGAACTCCGCATCAGTAGCGTGCCTGGCCGGGGCCTGCCGCTTCGCGGCGCGGGGCGATCTCTACAGCACCGATCTTGAGGACCAGAAGTAAGGGTTTAAATTACCTTGGGCTTTTTCTGTGTACTGCTGCCGGCCTGTTACGTAGATGATCCGACGGCGGTCATCTCCAGGGCGTGTCTGCGCAATTCGTCAAACAGCACGCTGGTCAGATAACGCTCGCCAAAATCAGGCAACACGACTACGACCAGCTTACCGGCATTTTCAGAACGCTTGGCGACTTGAAGGGCGGCACATGCCGCCGCTCCCGACGAGATGCCCACCAGCAGACCTTCCTCGGCAGCCAATCGCCGTGCCATCTTAATAGCCTCTTCGCTGGTGACCGTTACCACCTCGTCGATAAAATCGGTGCGCAGCACGTCGGGAATGAAACCGGCGCCGATTCCCTGAATCCTGTGGGGACTGGCTTTTCCACCGGAGAGCACCGGGCTATCCGCAGGCTCGACGGCAACAATCTTAAAGTTCTTCTTCCTTGGACGGACATACTGCCCGACGCCGGTCAACGTACCGCCTGTGCCTACGCCACAAACGAGAATGTCCACCTGGCCTTCGGTGTCATTCCAGATTTCTGGGCCGGTTGTCTCCAGATGGATCTTGGGATTAGCGGGGTTTGAGAACTGCTGCAGGATGTATCCCCCCGGGGTGCTGCGCTTAATCTCCTCTGCCTTGGCCATGGCTGCCTTCATGCCGCTCGACCCGGGTGTCAGGACCAGCTCGGCGCCGAACGCCTTCAACAGCACACGCCGCTCAAGACTCATGGTATCCGGCATGACCAGAATCAGTCGGTATCTCTTAACCGCAGAAACGAAGGCTAACCCAATTCCGGTATTGCCGCTGGTCGGCTCAATCAGCACCGTTTTGCCCGGCTGAATTCGCCCGGACCGTTCTGCGTCCTCGATCATGCTGACCCCAATGCGATCCTTTACGCTGTGGCACGGATTGAAGCTCTCCAGCTTCGCTGCCACTCGCGCCTGCGTCCCGTCAGTAACCTTCGAGAGGTAAACCAGCGGAGTTCGGCCGATCAGTTCGCTGATGTTGTTGGCGATTTTCACGATTCCTCCCTCAACAAGATAATCCTATCGAGGTTGGGCCCATGCTCGGATCAGCACCCAGACGATTCGATAGTGTATAAGGCGACTCCAGCGAGGTGCTCGGTGCAAAGAAGTCGCCGCAAAAAGAATGCCTCGCGCTAGCTAGCCTGTTGTGGGGCAAATCAGCATGCTTAGTATTTGGGCGGACTCTGTGGGGCCTGCGGTGGCTGAGGCGTTTGCTTTTGTGGTTGCTCAGGCGGTGCCTGCTCCTGGGGGGCGTTGGGCATGACCGATGTCGGATTTGGTCGCGGAGCCACGAAGGGAATGTTGGGCATGTGGGTCACCTCACCCTTCTCTGCGTCGGCAACGAGAATGCCCGCATGCTCGAGCAGGAGACCGGTCGCACGATCGAGCTCAACCCGGGACTTCTCGTAGGCGGCGCTGGCCGAAACCAGGGTCGATTGGGCCTGCGCCAGTGCGCTCTGGTTTTGCAGAACCAGGGTCGAGGTGGAGGCTCCTAATGCGTATTTCTTCTGTTCGGCGTCGAGGGATTGGCGGGCAAGCTCGACGGCGGCCTGCGCCGAGTTCACGCTGGCGCGATTCTGCTGTACCGTGAACTGCGCGTTACGGACTTCGATGCGCACCTGATTTTCGATCTGCTGCAGACGCATCTGAGCTTGGCGGTATTCAAGTTCACTCCTCACCTGCAAAGCCTGCGCAGCGCGGTTGCGAATGGGGATGGAGAGCGTTGCACCAATCCCTTTATCCGGCGAAGCGGAATTCACCAGCTGGTTGAGAGTCGAGCCGTAGCCTACCGGTCCGCCGCCGCGAAAAGGAGGCGCTACCCGCGCAGGATCGAAGCAGAAAACAAAGCCACCTCGCTGTTCTTGCTGCAGCTGCGTGGGAGTGCAGGGCAGCAAAATGGGATTCAGATCGCCCCCAATTCCTGTCCCGCCGTAGTAGCCATACAGGTCAAGGCTGGGGCGAAGGCTGTTGCGTATCGCCTTGTTGCTGATTTCTGTATTGGTGAGGCCGATGCGGGCTTGGGCAAGTTCCGGGCGATGGCTTAGGGCATCACTTACCAGATCCTGAGTGGGAATGACGGGTTCATTCTCCGGCAGTTGCATGGTGGAGGTGGGAATCACCTCGGCATCGGCGAGGCGCGGATCGACCAGCGTGCGGCTGAGAGCGTTCTTCATCAGCAGCTGCTGCAACTCGAGATTGGTCTGGGCAATGGTGAGCTGCTGCTGGTCGGTAGCGACTGTGCTCTGCGCGCGTACCACTTCGATGGGGGCCAGCGTTCCAATCTGTACCTGTTTCTGCGTGTCGGAGAGCGTCTTTTGTGCGAAGGTGATGTTTTCCTGAGTCACTTTCACATTCTCGTAGGCGAAGACCAGATCCCAATACATGTTTTCGATCTGGTCGACGGTGGTAATCGTTTGCAGGCGAAAGGCCACATCGGAGATCTCGCGGTCGTTCTTGGCGATACGGATAAAGCGGGTATTCGGAGCAAAGCCGAAGCCTTGCAGCAAATGCTGCGTGAGCCGGAATTGAAAACCGGAATTGATAAAGGGAGTATAGGTGTTGGTGGGATTATTGCTTGTGGTATGGGTATTGTTGAATCCAAGCGAGAGATTCGTTCCCCAGTGGAACCCTTGGTTATAAGCAAAATTCGCTGTGCCGGTGTTGAGATTTCCTACGGGGATGGGGCTGAAAATGCTGCTCGACTGTGCGAAGTTGCGGTCCATCTGTACTGTACCGGTAATGATCGGATCGAAGCTGGTGATGGGAGCTCCCTGGCCAAGAGTGGTGCTGACCAATCCGCCCAGCCCGGCAGCCGCTCCTGCGGCGCCAGCGCTCGTGCCTCCGGGGCCGGAACCGACGCTTCCTCCGAGGCCGGTGGCCACCCCGCCGGTGGGAGTATTTTGCACGATGCCCGAGTTGATGCCCAGAGTCGGGGAACCGGCTTTGGCCCGCATAATATCAGTGTCGGCGATGGCCACGTTGTAACGCTGGATGGCAATGTCCAGATTGTTTTCGAGCGCCAGCGCAACCGCATCATTCATGGAGAGCATCAGCTTGCCGCTCTGCAAAAGCTGCTCGATGCGCGGGGTATTCGACAAATCCGGCGGGGGCAAATCGCGCGAAGTATAGGGCGCGAGGGGATTGGGCAAGTAGCCCTTCGGCTTCGTATAGTCTTCGAGTTGGAATCGGCGGGGGTGGGGGGCCTCGACGGGAGCCGTATTGCCCGGCTGCGGAGGCTCGCTCAGTGAAGGTTGGGCCGCGGCTGGTTCAGATTGCTGTCCCCAAGTGACACAACTCAGTATGAGCAACACGACGAATAACTGACGGGCGGCAGAGATCAAACGCGAATGGTGCATTCAATTATCTCCCTACGAGTTTCAGCTTCGGCACGAATTACAGCTCCGGCTGTCAGAGCGGCGGCTAAGTCCTGCTAATCCATGAGCTGATACGCAACGGGCACACTGCGAGTTCCGAGGTAAGCCCGCAGAAACGCGTTCTCCGTGTGCGCACCGAAAAATGACATAGTATAACTAAGGGCAGAACTGGTCTCGGAACATCATGCTCGAAAGAAGAGAGTGTCAAAAGGTTTAAAGGCATTGGATGAACGCCGAGCTTCCAACGACTCGCAAAACAACCTCATGCGCAATCTCAAGCTGGTCGTCTCCTACGACGGCTTCGATTTCTCTGGCTGGCAAGTGCAACCCGGGGCGGCCACCGTCCAGGGCACGCTGGCAACAGCTATTCGACGGCTGACCGGAGAAAAAGTTTTACCTCAGGGTTCGGGACGAACCGATGCAGGAGTGCACGCCCTGGCCCAGGTCGCCCACCTTAGCATTCAAGCACCCATTCCGCCGGAGAACCTGGTCACGGCGCTGAATGACCTCTTGCCGGCCTCGGTTCGCGTGCTCGAGGCCAGGGAAGTCGCATTTCAATTCCACGCACGTAAGTCGGCCCGCGCTAAAACCTACCAGTACCGCATCTTTCGCGGAGCCATTTGTCCCCCTTTTTTGGCACGATACGTGTGGCATTTTCCTTATGTGCTCGAAGAACAAGCCATGCGCGAGGCCGCTGGACTGATCATCGGGGAGCATGACTTCACCTCCTTCCGCGCCGCTGCCCCCGAGCGCCGGAAAGACCAGAGCAAGGCGGGCAATGTGCGCATCATTTTCACATCCGCATGGGAGAGGGTCGGGGATGAGCTCGTCTATACAGTCCGCGGCAACGGTTTCCTGCAGCATATGGTGCGGAATCTCGTGGGTACCTTCATCCTGATAGGCAAGGGAAGCCGGCGGCCCCACGATCTGCCGCGCATTCTGCGAGCCCGCAACCGGGCGGAGGCTGGCGCGACGGCGCCGGCCAGTGGTTTGTACCTGCTTGCGGTTGAGTATTGAGCGACAGCGATCAGGGGGGCGCAGAATCAACCTTCCCGAGCTCGGCACCCCTCCAATCGAAATGGGCGTATGTTTCTTGTTGTCGCATGGTTGCTACGCAGAAGCGATAAAGAAGTAG
>JAFATF010000527.1 GCA_019244045.1 Acidobacteriota bacterium | reverse complement strand
AGCTGCAATTCTCGTGCTGGACTGTGCTGGTGCTGGAATGTGTCCGGTGGTCTGAGCTGCACTCATATTGAATCTCCTCTTTTGTGAGCGGGTTTAGGGAGCGACCCTCATCTGAGATGGTGTTATACACTAGTATAACAGTAAGCGCAAGTAGTTTTTGACGGCAAATGAGAGGGCGCTCCGGGATACGGCAACGTAGATGGAGGAGCAGCGCTACCGATAAAGTTCGGGAAAAGGCCCGCTGTTCGAACAGAGAGGTGCGATCAACGAGCTGGCTGAAAGTGGAGGGATTCGCACCTTTGTTCTCTTTTCTCTCCGACCTTATTAGCGGATGCGGTTAAACAACAAAGGCTACCTTGCCGGCCTTTATGCCCGCCCATCTACTCTCGCGCTTTGCTCGCGCACATGCTGAACCCACGTTCGGAGTTGGTGCACGTCCATAAAATTGAGGATACGGTCTCGTTCTATACCGGCTCGAACGGCTGACGCCAGAGAGTAGTCGATGAAGCGAAGTTGATGTGGGTCGTGGGCATCGGTGCCTAAGGAAATGCGGCAGCCAGCTCTCCTGGCAATCTCTAGAAGGTCGATGCTCAAGTCTTGCCGATCGGGATAGCCGTCGATCTCTACGGCCTTCCCCAGCTCCGCCGCCATGCCAAATACACGCTCCCAATCAGCATCAAGCCCGAGGCGAAAATTGTAAATGCGTCCGCGCGGATGCCCCAGAATCTGAATATCGGGATTTCGCAAAGCCGCGAGATAGCGCGCAGTTTGATCCTCTTTCTTTCGCAAGGCTGAATGAAAACATCCCAGCACTATGTCTAGCCCCGCAAGTGAGCGAGGATCCAAATCACCCCGCCCCAGTGTGTCCAAATTCAATTCAACCGACCGGAGCACCACAATGTCCAACCCATGGGAGCGCAAGCTGGCAGTTACCGTCTCAATTTCCTCGGCTTGCTGGCCCAGTTGTTCTTCGTTAATGCCGCCGGCGATCTTCAAGCCTTTCGAATGGTCGGTAATGGCGATGAATTCGTAACCGCGCTCGGCCGCGGCTCTCGCCATTTCCTCGATTGAACCTGACCCATCACTCCATCGCGTGTGTGTTTGCAGGTCGCCCTTGACGGTCTCAGACCAACCAGGCTCGCCTCGCAGGATGGAGCGAGTCTCAGGCAAGCTTAGGAATCCACTTCGAATCTTGGGAGGAACCGGCACATCCGGCGGATTATGAAGCCAGCCGTGCATCACTCTGCTCAAGGTGGGGCCAACGGCAGGCAATTCGGTGAGAGGTCGACCGTCTTGAAGAATTCGGGCGGCTTCTTCCGGCCACATAAAAGCTTTGCGCGACGCCCGTCGCAAAGCTTTTTGGAGAGGCATTTTGGCGCTTTCCGCCGCCACAGCCAGCAGTTCCGCTAACGATGAGTTGTCTAAGAAGTGGTCGCTAGTCGACACTTTTGGCTCGCGGCTGTCTAGTTTCGCTGGGTATCAATTATTCAGCCTTTGTGCGGCGCGAGCGTGCATAGAGAAATCTGCCCGGGAAAGAAGCGTTACTGGACTCGGCAAGGTTTGATCAGGATCATACCTTTGCCCAAAACTCCCCTCCGACCCCTGCACATTGGACGGCTGCGAATTGTCTGCACGCCGAGCAACGATGGCTTCGTTTTGGGCACAAGCGCAACTGCCGCATTTCCCCGCCGTCGCCCGGATTTCATGCATCTATTGGATGCGAAGAACCGATAATGGTACAGCGCGGTATCCTCAGGCCGAAGCCACGACCCCGCTTCATTGAACCGATGGAATGCAAACGGGTACGGAAGCTCCCCGAAGGGGCGGCTTGGGTTTATGAAATCAAGCAGGATGGTTATCGCACTATCGGTATCGTTGATGGCAACTCTGCAATGCTGTATTCGATCTCCGGGCAAGATTACAGCACAAAGTTTCGCCACATCGCTTTCGCGCTGAAGAATCTGCGCCAAGGTGATCTCGTGCTGGATGGTGAAATCGTTGCGCTCGACGAGCGCGGTCGGGCGAGCTTTCAAGAGCTTCAAAACCGGCGAACCAGCCAACGCCCTATTGTCTATTACATCTTCGACATCTTGCATCAAAGTGGGCGAGACACGCTTGATCTGCCGCTCAATGAGCGCAAGCGAATCCTTGAGGGAATCGGAATGCATTTCTCCGACCCGCTGCGCTTGAACCCGCTATTCCGTACACAACTCGCGCCACTGGTTCAGCAGGTCAAAAGCCTGGGTTTGGAAGGGGTAGTTGCCAAACGGGTTGATTCGATTTACATTGCGGGCAGAGAATCCGACGCCTGGCAGAAGCACCGGTTCAATCAGGAAGGCGAATTCGTTATTGGCGGGTATGTTCGCAGTGCGAGTAATTTCTCTTCTCTCATCATTGGCGAATATCGAGGCCAGCACCTTTATTACGTAAAAAGAGTCGCAGCGGGATTTACAGCGCATCTGCGCGACCAGGTTTTCAGGGAACTCAAGCCCCTAGTCACTCCCAAATGCCCCTTTGTGAATGTGCCGGAGCCCAACCGATCAGGTCACGGGCTCACAGCCGAGAAGATGAAACACTGTGTATGGTTGAAGCCGGAACGTCGCTGCGAACTCGAATTCGTGGAACGCACGAACAGCGGGCGCCTGCGCCACGCCGTTTTTCGACAATTGGTGAGCTGAATGCCCCATAGCAGAATGGCACCTGTGGCTGCGCAAGCTGATTGCCGGCCCTCCAAATTGCAGTGACCCGCTGCGGCTTTCAACGGCTGTACCGACAGGTGTCGGTCGCGTTAGCACGCCAACCTGCTCAACCGCTCCTCTCGGCGCTACATTATGAGACTACATCCCGTAGGCTTATTCACCCAGTTCAGAGACAGACGCTAGTGAGCTGCTAGCCATACCTCATGAACGGCCGAGATGACTACTTCCGGATGTTCGGTGGGCATTTCGTGGCCGCTGTCGATAATGAGCTGCTTGCCACGCGTCGACAGACGAGCCAACTCCGGTTGTAAGTGGTGAACCCAAAGATCCTCCTCCGCCTGTGCGTCCTTGCGCGGGATCTCCGAAGGTATGTCATCCTGCCTCATCGCACTGAGCACGATCAGGGGACGATCTCCGAGATTTCCCGCACTTCGCACCTGCGCCGCACTCAGCGTGGAAAAAACCTGATCCTCATCGATCATCGTAAATTGATGTTTGGTCGGAAGCATCAGGAAATCTTCTTCCTGCCGGAATGCTTCCGGCCAGAACCGAGGAGCATCATCGTCCGCGGTCAGGCGAGCCCAGCCAAGATGCAACTGAAAGAAATATTTCAGCTTCTTCCAACGGGGGTGTTTACGGTAAGCCTGTAACCATTGGCGGATAGATTCCGGCGCTCTTTAGCCCTGATCTTCTGGGATGCATCAACCAGCATCATT
>JAFATF010000511.1 GCA_019244045.1 Acidobacteriota bacterium | reverse complement strand
GCCGCCAAGCGTTTCGAGTTCGAGCGCGCTGCCAAAATGCGCGACACGGTCAAAGAACTGCGCAGCAAGGAATTTCTCTTCACCTGACCGCTTGTATTTGCCTGACGGGAGGCTTCCGCCAACTGCCGCGTGCTTTGCCGCTAATCTTCCGCTCTTTGTTCGATTGCAGCCTCGGCGAGGGCTGATGGCGAAAAACTTAGCTTACGAGGAGCCACGCAACCTGAGCGACGAAGCTTGTCAACACGGCAATCCTTGCTTCCAGCCTGCGAGGGAGGCAGTCGCGAAACACGATCGCGACAACCAATGACGCGAAAAACAGCCTGGCAGACACTCTCAAGGATTTTCGCCGCGAACTCGGGAGTCCCATCTCCCATTCGGGCTCCCGCATGCTGGTCGGAGAAGGCGAACGCGGCGATGGGCGATCGCGGTGGGCTCAGTGGGCGCGGGTTCGACCTCGCTGCGAAGCGTTCATCGGCTGACGGCAGCCGCTCTGGTCTTGGGTTCGGCCCGGGTGTCTGCGAACCGCAGTTCGGTTTCAAGTGAAGAAAAGCGCTGCAGGATTTCGTTCATTCGCACACTCATGTTGCGAATTGTCTCGATCTGATCCCGTCCGGCCTTCGACAGTACTCCCGGTTGTGCCAGAAGGAGCTCGGAATTGCCCAGTACGCAGGTGAGGGCATCATTGAAGTTATGCCGCATCTCGAGCATGTATCGCCCCAGAGTCGCCTGAGTTTCGCTGCGCGCTGCTCTCGATTCCGCCTCTTGGGCACGCTCAAGCGCCTGCGACGCCCGTAGCACTTCTCCGGCAATCAGCATCAAAGCATCGCCCCACCCCTCATGCTGCTCGAGGACGCGAGTACGGGAGTGGGTTTCGCGAATGGTGTAAGCCGCCTGTCGGTCGCGGGCGAGAAAAATGATAGGCTTTTTGCTGGCCTCGAGAATGGTCAACACCGACGGTAACAATCCGGGCCGCACCTCGCCCACGACGCCAAGCTCGAAGCAACCAGGGTTGATGCCGGGACACAGTTCGCCACTCATCAGCGTGAAGACCGGCACTCGGCGCTCGGCTTGCCATCGGCTGGTGATGGTTCGCGCAAAATCGCCATCGTCGGAGACGATCAGAACGCTGGGCATATTGGCCACACCTTGTGTCTCAGAGCTCACGTCCATCCTCAATCTTTTTTCAATCTGATGCTTCATCACGATAAGGGGGATTTCAGGACCAGGCCGGCAACCACCTCAGCTCCAGCCGCGTCGCGCTGGGTATGAGAGCTTGGTTGCGCTGCCCGAGAGCCAGTTTCGTTACGCGCCAGAGCTTCCTCGACCACCATGCGCAAATCGGTAAGGATCTTGAGGGGCTGTCCGGAGGAGTATTCGGCATGAAACATGACTTTCCAGGAATGGCAGATCATGCGTAGCCGGTCCACCGGCTCGTGGCGCGAGAAGTGCGCTCGCCGGCAATCTAAAACCCGCGCTCCCCTCGCTTCCAGCTTTTGCAAAGCACCGTAAATGGCGTTGATTTCCTCATGCATCAGGCGGAAGAAAATACGGCGAGTCAGAAAATTGAAGCGGGCGAAGGCAACCAGTGCGATGGGCGTGAAATAATCTTCGCCGGAATTCGACTTCAGCTTCCTTGCCTGCTCGAGTATATGGCCACGAAACAATTCACTCAGGGAGCGGCAGGCGGTGGCCGACTCGATTACCTGCTCAAGAGGCGCCAGCCAATCGGGAATGCTGAAATTCACTGCCCCGACAATTGCTTCCAACGCCTGCGCCACGTAAGCAAGATCGCATTCAATATCCAGAAGGTGGGAGGGCGCCAGCTGCGAGAAATACTGGACCAGGAGGAAATCGACTTTGTCCCGGTCAGCGGAACTATGCGGCTGCTTGCCTAGGTAACGCACCAGCAGCCGAACCAGGGTGTCATCGCTTACCGTGGTTGAAGTCTGAAGAAACTGCCGCAGCTGATGGACCTGAATTTGCTGGTCGACGGCATCCAACCAGGCACGGGCCTGCTCGAGGGCTTGATCGCTAGCCATGTCGGCGCCGGCTGCGAGATCGGAACAAGGCTCCACCTCGATCATAAACTCCTGCGCCAGGGCCGCATAAGCCCGGTAAAGTACCAGTGCATTGGTCCATTCCGTGGTTTTGTCGTCGAATGGCGAAAATTTAATCATCCTTTTAGAATCCAGTGGGGAACCTGTTGCAAAAACCTTGCCGCCACGGCTCTCTCCTCTTCATGGCACTGCACCGCAACCACCTCGACTTCTACATTGAGTGAACCATCGAAGTTTTCAACCCGCAGTCTCTCGGCGATATCGAGGGGCAAGGCGGAGCCAAAAAGTACTTCCTGGGCCGTGCCGAACTCAATGACCGTGTTCTCAAACGCGATCTGCGCTCCCCGGCCGCGCTCGAGGCGCACCGGAATTCGAACGGGACAGGCGGCGGAAAAGAACTTGGCCAGTCGGTTTACCGCCCTTTCGCGGACACCGGTCGCCGTGTCAAGTGGCACAGATCACCTCGCCGGGCGCGCGGATTCATCGAGCTCCGAGCGAGCAGCCTCCCGGAACTGGAGAACCTCGCAGGCACCA
>JAFATF010000592.1 GCA_019244045.1 Acidobacteriota bacterium | reverse complement strand
GCCCCGTGCTCTGTTTTTACCGCTATACCCCTGCGGACGCCGCACGATGTGAACACTACGCGTAATGTTAACAGTGCTAACTGCGAGACGGGTACCGCGCTGGCATTCCGTTCGCTATTCTTGTTGTGCGGCCTAAAAATGTCTATTTCCATCAACCATAATCAAAGTACGGCTTTCAAAGTCATCGCGGTAACGCCGCAGCCGTTCTGGAAGTATCTGGTCGCTCCGATAGCTGGACAAGTTTCTGGACAGGAGAGTAAAGGGTAGGGGGTTGGTTGCCGAGCGCCTGTCACCGGAGCGGAACCGGCAGAAACCGCTAGCCCGGGTTTGCAAGTCGCCCCGCACATCCTTGTCTTGCGAACCTTTCTAAAAACCGGCCAGCGGGCCTACACTTTCACACAAGTGGAAACACATAGATTTCGCCGACGCTTCGTCCCGCAACCGTTCTGACTGGTAAATTCCCCTCAGCAAACGTGTCCGCACGGTGCTTTAATTTTGGGCCGATCGCTCCCTTGAGCGAAAACCCAATGATTTTCCTTCCCCTCGAACGCTACGGCGGCAAGCTAAAAGATGACGCATTCGGGTTTCGGGCAGACTTGCTTACGGTACCGACCCAAGCAGGCAGCGTTTGCGACTGGAAAGAAGGGTGGGCAGCTGCAAAGAAACGTGCCGGGGTGACTTGCCGCTTCCATGACCTCAGACACACAGGATGCACGCGCATGTTGGAAGCAGGTGTGCCCTTCAGTATAGTGAGCGAGATTATGGTTTGGAGTGCAAGTACCGTCAGGATGGCCTAACGTCACGGTCCCATTGGCCACTCAGCTCGACGAGACGCGCTCGATAAGCTGTCAACTGCGCGGTTTTGATTCGGAGGGGGCACAAAAGGGGGGCACAATCGCTGAGCCGAGAGAACGGCGAGATTCACTAAGTGCTAGAAAAAGAAATGGCTCCTCAGGTAGGACTCGAACCTACAACCCTCCGGTTAACAGCCGGATGCTCTGCCATTGAGCTACTGAGGAGTAGACGAGGACGTGGCTCGGATAAAGCACGCCTCGTTTATCCTTTATCATACCAAATGTCATTGTTGCCAAAAATCAAAATCCGCCATTCGGAGCATCCACCTAGACCGAGTGACGAGCTTCCTGATCCGTCCTACGTATCGAGTGCGCATCGATCTTGCTCGGCTCCTGCCGGCCATCCGCCGCAGCGCTATTCAGAGTCTCTATGCTTCAGCTGGAAACCCATCAGCCGCTAACCTCTCTTGAGATTTGAACGGCACTTCTGGGATGTGAAGGGAGCTTGCAGATTAGAAGGCAATGGAACTGGTTAAGGATGGGTATGGGTAAGACTCCGTTCAAAAGGGGGACGGAGCTGCGGCCGTTCGTTTGCGCGCCTCCCGTGCTCTGCCGTTCGACCCTGTTGGATCGCGCTTTGACCTGGTTTGACCGCCATCATGCAACAATGCTATAAAACCTGTTTTGTGCCGTGAAACGTGGGGGGAGCGTGCGGTTCAACCACGGCCCACAGGTGCAAAACCATCCGACGCGGCCAAGCTCAGCACTCCTGTGAAGTCTTGTGGTGGAAGCGTGTTCGGAAGTCCGGCAGCCGGGAGTTCCGGTGCTCGGTAAAGAGTACCCGGGCCTGAGTCGATGTTCAAGAGGCGTGCCTCAAACAGAGATATCCCATGTAAGAGATGTTGGAGGACTTTCTATGCGCACCTGGTTCGCAAATGTCGCGTTATGCGACACCCGTTTCGCCAAGACGAGTACCGCGCTAGCCGGCATCGTTATTCTCGGCGCGGTGGCTGCCCTGGCCCAACCCGGTGCAGAAACCGGGGGCGAGGCCAACCTCAAAGTTCCCGATCTCTCCTCTGTCCAGTTCTTCAACAATCAAATCGATGGTCATAAGCTACTGCTTTTCGGCATCCTTTTTTGTATTTTCGGTCTTCTTTTTGGCCTGACCATCTACACGAAGTTGAAGAATTTGCCGGTGCATCGCGCCATGCGGGAAATCTCCGAGCTCATCTATGAAACTTGCAAGACGTACTTACTTACCCAAGGCAAGTTCTTGATCCTGCTCTGGGTGTTCATCGCGGTCATTATCATCTTGTACTTCGGCCTGCTGGCGCCGGTGCCAGGAAAATCCGTTGCGGTGACACTTCCCATTATTCTTGCCTTCAGCATCATTGGAATTGCAGGAAGCTACGGAGTTGCCTGGTTCGGAATTCGGGTGAACACCTTCGCCAACTCACGTACCGCGTTTGCCGGATTGCGAGGCAAACCGTTTCCCATTTACCAAATTCCGCTCGAGGCGGGCATGAGCATCGGCATGATGCTGATCAGCGTAGAACTACTGATGATGCTGATCATCCTGCTGTTTATTCCAGGCGACTACGCCGGAGCTTGCTTCATAGGATTCGCGATCGGTGAGTCACTCGGTGCAGCCGCGCTTCGCATAGCCGGTGGTATTTTCACCAAAATCGCCGACATCGGTTCCGATCTCATGAAGATCGTCTTCAAAATCAAGGAAGATGATGCCCGTAACCCCGGCGTCATTGCCGATTGTACAGGGGACAATGCGGGCGATTCTGTGGGACCGAGCGCCGACGGCTTTGAGACTTATGGTGTGACCGGCGTGGCTCTGATCACCTTCATTCTGCTTGCGATCAAGGATTCGAGCGTGCAGGTCGAACTGCTGGTGTGGATCTTCGTCATGCGCATCATCATGTTGATCGCCAGCGCCGCCGCCTATTTCATCAATGCGGCGATTGCCAAGGCGCGCTATGGAAACGCCGATGAGATGAATTTCGAAGCACCGCTGACTTCATTGGTCTGGATCACCTCGGCGGTATCGATTGCCTTCACCTACATCGTTTCCTGGAGCATCATTCCCGAGCTGGCGGGCGACGGTTCACAATGGTGGAAACTGGCAACCATTATCTCCTGCGGAACCCTGGCCGGAGCCGTCATTCCGGAACTGGTGAAAGTCTTTACCTCGACCGAATCGCGGCACGTCAGAGAAGTCGTTACCTCAGCGCAAGAAGGCGGCGCCTCACTCGATATACTATCGGGCTTCGTGGCCGGTAACTTTTCCGCCTATTATCTCGGCCTGGCCATGGTGGTACTGATGTCGCTGGGTTACTACATGAGCACCATGGGCCTGTCTCAATTGATGGTGGCGGCCCCGGTGTTCGCCTTCGGGCTGGTGGCATTCGGGTTCCTGGGCATGGGTCCGGTCACCATTGCGGTCGACTCCTATGGTCCGGTCACCGACAATGCTCAGTCGGTCTATGAGTTATCGCTCATCGAGCAAATTCCCAACGTGCAGCAGGAAATCCAACGTGATTTCAACTGGGAGGTGAAATTTGAGCGGGCCAAGGACCTACTCGAAGCCAACGATGGCGCCGGCAACACCTTCAAAGCGACGGCCAAACCCGTGCTCATCGGCACTGCGGTGGTGGGCGCCACGACCATGATTTTTTCCATCATCATGGCCCTGACCAACGGCCTTTCTGAAAACGTGGGCAAGCTCTCGCTCTTACACGCTCCTTTTGTGCTCGGCTTTATTACGGGCGGCGCCATGATTTACTGGTTTACCGGGGCCTCCACCCAGGCGGTCAGCACCGGGGCATATCGGGCAGTTGAGTTCATTAAAGCCAATATCAAGTTGGAGGGGGTTGAGAAGGCATCGGTTGCCGATAGCAAGAGAGTCGTCGCCATCTGCACGCGCTACGCGCAGAAGGGCATGTTGAACATTTTTATTGCTGTGTTTTTCGCAACCTTGGCGTTTGCCTTTATTGAGCCATTCTTCTTTATCGGCTATCTGATTTCGATCGCTGTGTTCGGCCTGTATCAGGCCATCTTCATGGCCGATGCAGGCGGCGCCTGGGACAATGCTAAGAAGATCGTCGAAGTCGAGTTGAAACAGAAAGGCACGGAGCTGCACGCCGCGACCGTTGTAGGAGATACGGTGGGTGATCCCTTCAAAGATACCTCTTCGGTTGCGCTCAACCCTATCATCAAATTCACTACTTTGTTCGGCTTACTGGCCGTGGAACTTGCCGTCAGCATCACGCAGAAGACGCCAGCCTTGAGCCAGCTTCTGGCCGCTGTTTTCTTCCTGATCTCGTGGATTTTTGTCTACCGCTCCTTTTACGGAATGCGAATCGGAGGAGCGCAGGAGGAGGCAGAAGCGGCGCGAGCCGCGGCAAAGTGAAGGAACGGTTCAAACCGCTCATCGTGCTCGGCCCTGGGAGATCTGTTCACCTCTCTCTGCGCGGTGGCGTTCGGCTCCTCGGGGTGCGCCTTCAATTCCTCGAGCGCGCGCTCTAGTTTTTCCCAATCACTCTTCCTAATTGAACCATTCGCGGGAATGCCCTCGCTGAAAAAGGCAAGAACATTTGCCCGTGCGGCAGAGGTTAGATGCCGGAAATCATCATTTCTCATCCGTTCTACCCAAGCGGCATAAGTACGGTCACACAATACGTATTCGCCGGCCCGGGTGAAGCGCCCGGTATCAAAATTGCGGTTAGGAAAATTCAGGGTGCCCGCTCGCACCTGATGAAGCAGTTGCCGATACTGCTCAATCGCCCTGTCAAAGCTGCGGAAGTAATAATCTTCTGCCGTGGGAGTGGGATTGCGATAGCCCAAAATTTTTGCTGGCCCGAAGGGAATCAGCCTGAGCAAAAAGCCTAGGATGCGTGCAAAAAAACCGGGGCGGCGGTACTTGTTCCCAAACTGCCGCTCGTAGTCTGTGCGGGAGAGATGGTAGGCAAACTCGCGCTTGGCGGCGTCTTGCCGCTCGTGTGCAACCTCGGGACGATTGGTGGCCAGCGCCACCTGGGTCATCTCTGGAATGACTTTGGCGACCGCGAAACGGAAAGTTTCAAGTGTCAGGTCATCATAATGCAGGAGCATGTCCATGGGAATGCCATAAGTGTCCTGAAAGGCGCGCTCCAGGAGATGTTCCGAGACATTAAAGCCGATGAAGTCGTGATACTGCTGAGCGTTATAGCGGTGCTTGGCTACTTCGAGCACATCGAAACTGAATTCCGTGCGCAGGTGAGCTTCGTGGTCATCTTCGTAGGTAACCCAATCTCCATATTTCTTCCGTATTTTCGGATAGAGAATGGGTTCGGAGATGTTGACCGCAGCGTGCCCCCAAGTATCGGCCGCGTAGTGGCTCAGGGCCCCCAGAGCAAAGGCGTACTCGTTGAGGTCACGGGCATCGGCAATCATTCTGGCCACAAAATCGCCGGTGCGCGCGTAATGAAGGAAGTTGGTGAAGAGCTGGTTTCCCAGAGGGTAGTAGCCTAGGTCATGAATCACGGAGCCGCCATAGGCAAAGGAGTGTGCCTTCTTGAGTTGCTCGGCAGTTGCATCCGGATAACGGGCTACGAGCAGAGGGAGAATCTCCGATTCCCAGGCGATATCGACCATCTCCTCATGAGAAAGAACTGAAAGTGCGCCTACGGGCGCGCTGGCGAGAACGATAATTGCCAACACTAAGGTTAGCTTTGGGGGCATTGTGTGACTCAGATGCAAAATTGCGGGCCGCGGTCGCGGATTCGAGCCGGGTAAAGGTCGCCAGACATGAGGGCCGCTCGGTCGCCGCGCCCAAACATTTCGAGAATCCGTCTTGCAGTGACGTGATCCGCCACTCGGCCCAGAGGGTGTTTTCCCCCATTCTGCGTCCCGTCGCCCCCCTGTTGAGGCGCCGCCAGTATCACATTGGCTTCGGCGTGGGTCGGTCGCCAGCCCTCGCCTTCAGACTCGGCCTGCGGCCGTAGCAAAGCGGTAGAACCATACCCGGCCTGCTCCGATCAGGTTCGTGTCATCGCCTAAGGAGGCCAGCGCCAGTTCAGTTCTGTCATAGGGAACAAAGCGGCAACTTCCAGCGATGATTTTGCGGATAGTCGGCAAGAACAGTTCGGCACTCTTCATCACGCTTCCGCTCAGGACGATCGTATCGGGAACAAACATGGCGACCAGATTAGCCAGACCAAGGCCAAGATAATAGGCCTCGCGTTCTGCCGCCCGCAACGCCAACTCGTCTCCGGCCCTGGCCAATTCGCAAATCTGCTGAGCAGTCAGCTCGGACGCCCGCGGGTAATTGGGTGGTGCGTTTTTCTTGGTCCAGGCGCTGATAGCCGGTCCTGAGGCCAGCGATTCCCAGCAACCATGAAAGCCGCAATCGCACAGCGGCCCTGAGGGATCGATGACGTGGTGGCCAATTTCCGGGTGGGCCTGATCCACGCCGCGATAGACTTGCCCGTCAAAAACGATTCCCGCACCGATGCCGGTACCGATGGTGACATACACAAGCCGTGATTTCTGCTGACCAGCGCCCCAACCGGCTTCGGCCAGGGCGGCGGCATCGGCATCATTCTCAATGGCAGCGGACACGTGAAACCTCTTTTCTAAATCGCGCACCAGATTTTGGCCACGCCATTGGGGGAAAAAATTCACGTCACCGAATTCGCCGGTGAAGGGGTAAACCGGACCGGTCGAACCGATGCCGATGCCTGCCAATTCCGTGCCGGTGCGACCCACGGCTTCCTCGAGCATACTAGTGACGCGTTCGAGAGCGTGCAAATAGGGCCCGTACCCTTGGGTGGGTGCTTCGAGCCGGCACAATAGCCGCCCGTTCTCGTCCACCATTCCCACGGCGATCTTGGTTCCACCAATATCCACTGCCGCCACGGTCTTCATGCGAGGAGTCAGTGTACAGCATTGCACGAGCTCGTCTCAGGACTGTTCCTGGTGGAAATAATCAGTAATCGTGAACCCTTCAAAGCAAGCGCGTTCCGCGTTCCTTGCGGTGGAAAATGCGAAACGTCCCGCGTACGCGGCCAAAGACGGACTCACGGTAGGCAGCGCCGAAGCGGACTTTTCTAAGCGGGGCGCACAAGCTCAGCTCGATTAGCCTCCCGCAATCGCTCCGATAATAACCAGCGGCTCTTTACCCGTCGCTACCGGTTCTGGCAGCTCCTTATCCGGAGATTCATGAGACAGGTCTTGTTGGCAGGCAAAGAAACGCAGGAAGGCTCGACGCTTGCGGCTCACGTGATCACGGATCGTCCCCTGCAGCATGGGATAGCGAGCTTCGAGGCCATCGAGCACGGAGCTGAGGGTTACCGGAGCTGGGATTTCGAGCGTGACCTCGAAACCTACATGCGCCAGCGTGCGCAAATGCGCCGGGAGTACGACTCGAATCACAGCGTTTGCACCTCAACCGAAAGCACCGCCGGAAGGTCTCGCACGATGGCATTCCAGCTATCGCCGGCGTCGGCAGACGCGTAAACCTGGCCCCCGGTCGTGCCGAAATAGATGCCGCAACCATCTAGTGAGTCGACGGCCATGGCATCGCGTAACACGTTGACGTAACAGTTGCCCTGGGGCAGGCCATTGGTTAACGGCTCCCATTCATTGCCGCCCGTACGGCTCCTGTATACCCGCAGTTTGCCCTCCAGCGGAAAGTGCTCGCTATCACTCTTAATGGGCACGACATAGACGGTTTCAGGCTCGTGGGCGTGCACGTCGATAACAAACCCGAAGTCGGTGGGCAAATTGCCACTCACTTCTTTCCAGTTCTCACCGGCGTCATCACTGCGCATGACATCCCAATGCTTTTGCATGAACAGCACGCCAGGGCGCGCTGCATGCATGGCGATGTGGTGCACACAATGACCAATCTCGGCGGTGGGATTAGGAATGTACTGGGAGTAGAGTCCCTTATTAATAGGCTTCCAGGTGTTGCCGCCATCGTCGGTACGAAAGGCACCGGCGGCAGAGATGGCGATGAAAATCCGCCCCGGATTCTTATCATCGAGAATGATGGTGTGCAGGCACATACCCCCGGCACCCGGCTGCCATTTAGGGCCAGTGCCATGACCGCGCAGCCCGGGCAGCTCATGCCAGGACCCACCTCCGTCGGTGGTACGAAAAATGGCGGCATCCTCGATTCCCGCGTAGGCGGTATCAGGATCCTTGAGCGATGGTTCGAGATGCCAAACCCGCTTGAACTCCCATGGATGCTGGGTTCCGTCATACCACTGATGTGTGGTGAGCGGTTTTGCCCCGGTGTCGTAAATGAACTTGTTACTTTCGCTCTTGGGCATGCTACCCGCCGCGGGGGCTTCGCCGCCCGCAGGCGTGCCCGGCTGATGCCATGTCTTGCCCCCGTCATCGGAGCGCTGGATCACTTGCCCAAACCAGCCACTCGACTGAGATGCGTAGATGCGGTTTGGATCGGCGGGAGATCCCTTCATGTGATAGATCTCCCAGCCCGCAAAGTGCGGTCCATTGACCTCCCATTTTTCGCGTTTCCCGTCAGCAGTAAGAATGAACGCGCCCTTGCGCGTGCCCACCAAAACGCGTACCTTGCTCATTTGTTCCTCCCGGTCAGATACCGCCGCAGTACGCGGCGTCAATTTGTCCCGCTGCCCCTCAGACCGCGATCGCGCCCAGCCGTGCAATTCCGGAGCTAGAACGTAATGACCCTGTTGCGAGCAGCGTAATCGGATATTTTGTTCTATTTCCGCAACCGAATCACCGTCTAGGGCCCTCTACTCAGAATCCGCGGCCCGCCAGGCGCGCTTCAAAGTTTCAGGGTCAAGTTTGTCCATCTTTAGCATCGCGCGCATGACTCGATTGGCCATTTCGCGATCGGGCGTGCTCATCAGTCGTCCCAAAAACGGTAGGCACGATTTGCCAAGACAATCCGTATTTGCCTTCTCGCGAGCCACAGCCGCTTTTTCGCCCGCGAGCCGATCCTTTTTTCCCTAACATTCGTCGCCTTCCGCCTGCGAGTCACCGTTTGTCAGTAAAGATAGCGGGGGGGGGAATTTTGAATTGTGGACCTCGGTTCTAAGCCAGGAATTCCTGTCCCTAAGCTCGAAGGAGACAACCATCACAGCTCCTTTCGGTCCTCGTCCACCCTCCGGCTAGCGAGTCACGTTACTAATTTCCGAATTCTTCAAGTCAAGGTATTGAAATTCACCCCTGCTGGGCTCTCAAATCATAAAAAAGACATGATCTTTTGTTTGTAGCCGGGCTGTGTACACCCGGCAGAGGTTTGTGCTTGCGCGGAAATCTCCATTAGTCTTCTCTTGTGTCGCAACCGGAACGGGCGGCACTGGGGCTATGCCGTGTTCTCGCAATTGATCATCCAGGGCGTTCCAAAACGATCGGTAAGCATGCCAAACTTCGCGGCCCAGAATGTCTGTTGCAATGGCATCTGGATGGACCCGTTGTCGGCTAAGGCACGGAATACCCTCTCCGCTTCGGCGGGAG
>JAFATF010000568.1 GCA_019244045.1 Acidobacteriota bacterium | reverse complement strand
GGGCCCGCGCCCGGCGGGTGACCCGGGGCGGCTGGGTCGGCACCCTCGGAGCGCCACGCGCGCCGTCGGTGCCGCCCCGTCTGTCAGGCCCCGCGGGGCACCCAGGCGGCGAGGCCGGCCGTGGGGCCGGCACGCTGGGCGCGGACCGGGCCAGAGCCCCCCACTGCCCACACCTCGCCATAATTCCCGTTACATCAGCTCGGAGTTGAGCCGATTGACGGTAATGGGGTCCCAGGTTATGCCCTCTAGGCCCGCGTAGACGTTGGCTCCGCCATTGTGGGGGCCACCCTGGCTTTGCTCCTGCCCCCCCGCTACAATAGACCCCTCTATCACCCTGACTTCCAATCTCCGACAGAGTCACGGCCTCCCTACGCCTGCACGCCCCCCTGGTGTCCTGTACGCATGGCGTGGGAGCAAGCCACGGCCCTCGCTCCACCAGGGCGAGGACCGTGCGACCACAGGGGAAGGAATGCCATGGAAGCGACAAGTGAGTTTGCGCCATTGCCGCTGCGCTTCGTGGATCAGATCCAGTGGCGCTACGAACTCATCCGGCCCCTCGTCCTCTTTGAGGAGCGGCCCACCCCGCCAGAGGCAATTCGGCAGCGCGCACACGCCACCGGCAGCCATCCGGAAACGGTCCGAAAGTTTACCCGCCGCTTTGAGCAGCAAGGGCTGCTGGGGCTGCTTCCTGAGGCCGTCGCGGTCATCCCCAAGGGCCCTGCCCCCCACGTTCCCCCAGAGGTCGTGGCAGCGATTGGACGTCTCAAAGCCCTCTATGAGGGCTTTCAGTATCAAGAACTGGTGCGCATCATCTTATGCACCTGTAGGTACCGGATGACGGATAAAACCGCGAAGCGGCTCTGGCAGCAGAACCCCGCGGTACAAGGCGCCCTCCCACTGGGTGACTACCACAGTCATCCGGACCGTGCCGAGGCGCGACGCGAAGTCCTGAAGCTCTATGCCCAGGGCTGGAACAAGCTCAGTATCAGTCGCGTCTTGCACGTGTCACGCCCGACCGTCGATCGGTGGATGCAGCGTTTCGAGGCGGAAGACTTGGCCGGGCTCGTGGATCGACCGCGGGGTCCCCGGGCGCCGCGGACAGTGTGGTTCCCCCTCATGGTGGCGATTGATCATCTCCAGAAAGCGCACCCGGATGCCGGCGCGTTCCGCATCTGGAGCCTGTTGGCCAATGACACGATTTCTGTGCGGACGGTCGGACGCGTGATGGCGCTCAACCGGCACGTCTATGATGATATCCCCCCGCCGCAGGGCGCGAAGGGGCCGAAGCAGCCCGCCCAGCCGCACCCGTACAAAGCGCACGGGCCCCACGAGTATTGGTGCATCGACGGCCGCAAGATGGACTTTGCCTTGGACGGCGTCCGGTGGTGGAGCGTCATCATCTTAGATGGCTACTCCCGCACGATGCTGGCCGGGGCCATCGCCCCGGCCGAAGCCAGTTGGGTGACGCTCATGGTGCTGTATACGGCCTGTTTGCGCTATGGTGCCCCGCAATACTGCATCTCCGACTCTGGCGGCGCCTTCACGTCCAATGCGGTCACCGCGGTGTTGAAACGCCTGGCCATTACCCCCAACCCCCTGGTGAGCACCCACGGCGACAGCTACACAAACCTCCTCGAGACCCACTTTAATATTCAACGACGCCTCTACGACTACCAATTTGCCCAGACCACCACGCCGACGGAACTGGAGCAGATGCCTCAGCGCTTTATGACGACCTACAATACGACCGCGCATTATGGGTTATGGCAGGAAGGGTGTACGCCCCCGATCCCGCTGCGGGTCTTGGGGGATGCCAAAGGGCGCCTGTACCCGCCAGACGAACTCACGCACAAGTTTTCCCAGGCGTTGTTTCCCCGCACGACCAATCAGTATGGCTGTGTCACCTTGCATAGCTACCCTTTCTATGTGGAAGCTGGCGTACCGCAGACCCAGATCCTCTGGTGGGTCTATGGCGAGCAAGGACGCGCGGTCTTGGATCATGTCGTCCTTGCAGAGTACCATTGCCGGTATGATTGGCGGGATCACAAAGTGCAAGACCTCCACGACGGCGTGTTCTACCCGACACGCTTTGCCTCGCCCCAGGGTTCACTCCTCCCGTTAAATCCGCATGCAGCCTTGGTGCTCTATCGCCCCAAGTCCCTGACACCTCAAGTGCCACGCCCCAGATCCTCCCCACAATTGTGGCTCTTCGAACTGGTCCAGAGGGCATAACCTGGGACCCCATTACCGTCAATCGGCTCAACTCCGAGCTGATGTAACGGGAATTATGGCGAAGTGTGGCGAGGCGGCTTCCGCCTGAAATACAGCAGGATTGCACCATCACGGTGACCATTACCGGCCCCATCAGCTACGGTAAAAAACCCCTCTACTGAAACCGCCACAACCAAAAAATCTTTACTCCTTGGCCCTGTACCAGCGCTGCTGCGTTTTGGCCCCAGTTCGTGCATGAGAAGGCATGACACCGTCACCCCAGTCGGACGCCCGTCGTCGCAAGCGTACCAGTCTGTGTGCCTGCTACGTTCAGGGAAGCGGGAGCGGTGATGGAACCGTAGCGTGCTTCCGCTCCTGAAGCTCCGCAAGGACACGCTGTATCGGTCGAAGCGGGGTGACATAGATTGGCAGCCCCTCATCCACCTGCAATGCCACCAGTCGGTCTCCAATGGCATCCATGACCTCGTCGGCATCGGCGATATCCACGGTCGTCACCAAGTAGATGCCCTTGGGGTCAAATCCCTCCGCAACGACAAAAGATGCCTGCGGAAATCGCTCGGCGATGCTGCCTTGCAGCTCGTTGACCGCTTTCTCCATTGCTGGGGGAAGGGCAATAGCACTGTCGTCTCTCATTAAGCACCACCTCCTCTCTGCCGAACGGCGGCAACAAACGTGCGCGTGCGGCGAAGTACCCGGCTCGCCCGCGTCGCACTGACCAGCTCTGGCCACTAGTCAGCCTTATCGCGAAGCGTCTGATGCTCAGCGAGGACGCGGCGCAACTCTGCATCGTAGAGATGGCGCTGGTTGAGTAATACGCCGACGCATTGCCCGTGCACAAACGCATGGCCCCACTGCCCACGGGGCCGGATGCCCTCACGCAGCAGCGCCGCAATCGCCGCCTGCAAGCAGCTATAGTAACACCGATTGGCACAGCTATTATACCGGCCGTTGGCAAATTCGCTTTCTGCAGTTCGTAAGCTCTCCTCGGCCTTGGTCAAATAAATCGTGATGTCCTGTCCCATACGGTTGCATTATAGCAGTCAGGAGCAAACGTCGGAATCCCCCAAAAAGATCACCCGTGGACTATGGATTTACCCCTCTCCACCTGTCGATAACCACCTATTATAGACAGAGGATCTGCCGGAACACGGCTGTTTTCGGGGGCGCGGGCATGTCATATAAGGGGAAGCCTGCTGGTTATCGACTCATTGTTTATCGCGCGCTTCCGTAGTGAAGG
>JAFATF010000550.1 GCA_019244045.1 Acidobacteriota bacterium | reverse complement strand
GGCAGTGGCAGCGAATATCGCAGATGTGATCTGCTCGGCTCCGACTACCCCGAAGATTACACATGGCTCGGCCAAGTCCACGTATGTGGAGGAGCCACATTGTCCCGGTGGCGGCCGCCGTTGTGTGCAGCGTACCACGCTGCTGCTGCACCGACTAGTAAAGCCGCGGCGGTTGAAAATCCAAGAATGACCGCACTACGACGGGCTTTTCTCACTGCGGTTGCAGCCGCTGTAATAACGTTATTCACGCGGCGTTCTGCCTCGGGAGGGGCAAGACCCGTTCTATTTGTTACCAACTGCGTCAAGTAGGCCCGATCATCCGGTGTGACCCCTTGCCGTCCCGTAGCGGTGAGCAGGATGCGGGCGGCCTCTGCGCGAAGATACGTAATTTCCCCCTCAACCGGCCTTCGGTCGCCCCGAAATAGCCTGTCAAGTTCATATGCTACCAACGGCTCACCTGCAGCCGCCGACGTAGAAGTCCCGGACTGAACTGTCTTGGAAGCGATAGTCGCAGTCGATGTCGCAACAACCAGACCGGTGATGATGACTGCAAGAGCCCAGGAAACAATTCCGTGCATACCATCTCGGAACTCGATGATGTCGCGGCTTGCAGACGGATCCCATCGTTCCCGAAGCCGCCCGGCCACGTAGCCGCCGAAGCCGAAGCTAACAAGAGCTGTGATCAACAAGTACAATCCAGACGCGACCGCCAGTGCGGATGAGGTGTCTCTCCAGGTCGGGGATGAGGAGGCGATGCTCATGCCGAGTGCTGTCCCAAATGCGATCAAGATTAGAGAAACCGCAGAAGCGACGAACGCGCCTGCTACTACTGGCGTCCACTGAAGGAAAGATGTAGTCGGTGCAACAGATACGATTTCTCTTTGCTCTGCGAGTGCCATCGAATGCCTCCTTTGGTCGAGAAGAGATTTATCGGAGGCCCAAAAACGACAGAATAAAGAGTATGACGACGATCAGGCCGATGAGGTAGATCAAGCCATTCACGTTTTCCTCCTCAGGTTTATAATCGCCGAAAGCAAAAACACCCTGCCTCCGAAAATGTTCCATTCGCTAGGTCATGGAGAAAAGAGCGCACTCATCAGACGATTGCGCAAAGGAGAAATTTGGTGATGGCGCGGCGGAGCAAGGGGTGATCATTGTTGGTTTGCGGCTTAATCCTGGCCTCTTGTGTCTCCCCAGAGAAATTCTGTCGCGAAGACGAGGCGATCTGCTCTTCTACAACCACCATGATCTCGAGTCCGAATGGCGATTCTAGCACATCAACAACGAAGCAAGGCACCGGCTGAAATGGAGGCGATCAAGACTGAGGAACTCCCTCCCAAGCCCACCGTTTTCGCCCGACTGTGCCGATCGAGGGCAAAGCCGTGCGGACGGCGGAAGTGACGATCCTGGATGAGGGCCAGCTTGCTGAGCGATTGACCGATATGCGGGTCTGGCTGGACCGGCATCAGTTCGAGCCGTCGTCGTTTGCCTATTTCAATCTAAATCCAGGAATGACGGTTTGGATCTCGTTCAAGGTAGATGCGGAGGCCGAGGCGTATGTACACCGGTTCGGCGGGAGTTTGCTCGTCGGCCTCGGAACAGCTTGATCCCAAAACCGCACAGGTGACTTGGTACTGATCGCGACGCCAGGCAACCGTAGCCATCCTGGCATTATGCCTCGGCTGCTGCCATGCTGAGCTTATTATCCGAGAAAACCCCCGGCCGGAGCTGGGGCAAGTGGTGCTTGACAGCCAGGAGACCCAAGCACTGGAAAACGCGATATTCTACCATCGCATTGTTAACGGTTCGTTAACTGATGGTCCAAAAGTCATCAGCATCCGAGAAATCCCGCTCACGATTGGGCCAGGGGCTCACGAAGCGGGAGCTGATAGAGCGCAATTGCAGCGATTATCGGCCATCAGGTCGAGCCCGATCCGGCCGAGATGTCTGAGTGCAACAGTAGCCAAGCTGACTCTGACTTTAACCGCCACTCGCACCCGGCCGGAACCGCTGCCGACCGGAAATGCCGATCGTTAAGCGGACGGAATGAGCAAGCCCCCCAAGACCCGGGAATTAAAGCCATTTCGTCCGAATGAGAGGGGCCAGCAGCTGCTCATTTTCGAGTAGCGGGCGGTAATTTGCCGCGCCGAGAACGTGATCGATTGCGACGCCGTCCTCGGACAGCGGGTAAAGGGCGCTTCGGTATAAAACACCGAGATCATTAAGCGCCGCGCGCCCCTCGATCATCAAGCATCGGCGCTCCGATAAGACCTGTGGCAGATGCGAGAGGAGCACCCCTGCCAAGCTATTGTTGGGGCAGCGCATCATCGATAGGCTGTTTCCGACTTCGACAAAATGTGAGAGCCCCACTGGCGATTGCACGGCAATCACGAGACAGTTTGCCCAGTCCTCGCCCAGCATAGAGGGCTCGATCTGGTCGCGACGCGGAAATAGCCCTCCTCGTGCCATTTCCTTCCAAAGGCGCAGCACCCGATCGACTAACCGCCGTTCTCTTTGCATCGCTATCGGTACCTTGGCCTTTTGCTCCGCCCAGTGCCCGAAGGACTGAATAGCCATTCGAAAGCAGACTGGGCTCTTAACCGAGATTTTGCGATCGATAACCTTTATCTTTCGTTAACGCCGACTGGCGTGTCGAACTCGGCCCGCCGATGATGCTGGGCAACACCGCCACGGCGAGCATTCGGCTATTCGGATGATGCCTCGACCGCAGCCATCGTAGCGAGCCCGATCCAGGCAAGATGACTGAGGGCTG
>JAFATF010000545.1 GCA_019244045.1 Acidobacteriota bacterium | reverse complement strand
TATTCCTCGAAGCTGTAATCGGCTTCGAATCGGCTTACCAGGGGA
The DNA here is from genome assembly GCA_019244045.1 of Acidobacteriota bacterium. Taxonomy (GTDB): domain Bacteria; phylum Acidobacteriota; class Terriglobia; order Terriglobales; family Acidobacteriaceae; genus Gp1-AA122. The sequence continues at coordinate 4,334 of JAFATF010000545.1, read as the reverse complement.
AGGTTCTTGGCCACCAGACCCGGCGTTGCCTGCAATTCCTCGTATTCACGGCCATCGAACACCACAGCGGTGCGAAAACTTGGCTGCAAGGTGATGCGCCAGAGGAGTACCTGCCATACACAAAGCAGGACCTCCCTCAAAGCCAGGCTGCGTGTGCTGAGTAGTGCGTCCATTCGAGTGCGGAGAACATCATCCACGCGGCCGAGGACCAATTTGGGTGAAAAAGGGAGTCGTTCATCACGGCGGATTTCCTGAGGAAGCTTTGCGGGGAGGAACTCTTCCTGTTCCTGCCAAAACTTTTTCCCTTGATTCGCCACCTCCTCATCGGACTCGAGGAGGTCATTGGCCCATTGGGCGAACTGCACATAGCGAAGGGGTTCACCCTGGGGCGGTTGCCCAGCAAAGGTCTTGCTGATTTCATCGACCAGCAAATCGAGCGAATGCCGATCGGCACAGAGACTTGGCATGGTCAGAAGGAGAGCGCTTGCGTTCTCGCCTTTTTCGATCAGTGTGGCCGAGAGGAGTGGTCCCTGTTCGAGATCAAAATTGCGCTGCTGTTCTCGTTGCCAGAGTTCTTCGAGCAGTTTTTCGGGCTGAGCTTGGCCATTGATGAGATCGATCGCCTGCCATGACAGCTTGCCAGTCTCGAACGGGATCTGAAAAGGAATCTTCAATCCCGCTCGACCCCGAAAAAGGGTTCGTAGGATTTCATGACGCGCCACCACTTTCTCGATGGCGCTCTTCAACCTGCCTGCCTCCATCCTGCGATTGAATTCCACCCAGCACATGGCGCGATACGGGCCAACACCGGATTCGAGCAGACAGATGCGTTTCTGCTGGGGAGAGAGCCAGAACGCTTGAGTATTGTTTTGCTCCATCAAGACTCCTTACCCTCGCTGCCCGCTGAGAAACCGACTGCCCGGGGCTCAATCCTCTTCAACTTCTCGAGCTGTGACCGCTTGCGTTCGCTGTTCTCTTCGTTACGTCGATCCTCTTCCGCGACACTTAACATTTGCAGCGCTCCCAAACGTGCCTCGGGCTGGGTGATCGCGCTATGTAACAAGTTTTCGAAATGACCGGCCATGCGCTGGACGGTACTTCGATTAAAAAGATCGGTCGAGTAGAGCCAGTTTGCGATCAAGTTGTGGGGGGTTTCGACCATGAAGACGGCGAGATCGAATTTTGACCGCGTAATAGGAATTTCAAAGGGAGACAGGATCAGACCGGGCATGTCACGGCTGGGACGGGGGACGTTCTGCATGACAAATAGCACCTGCACCAAGGGATTGTGGGCCGGGCTGCGTTCTGGCCTTAGTTCTTCGACGAGTCTCTCGAAGGGAACCTCTTGGTGCATGAATGCGGCCAGGGCAGACTCACGGACGCGAGCCAGGAACTCGCGGAAAGTTGGATTTCCCGACAGATCGGCTCGCATGGGCAGCAAGTTGATGAAAAAACCGATCAGACGCTCGAGTTCGGGAGCTGTGCGGTTGGCCACATCGGTACCAACCAGGAGCTGCTCCTGGCCAGAATAACGTCCCAGAAGCACCTGGAAAACCGCCAGTAGCGTCATGAACACAGTTGCGTCTTCCTGCTGGTTGAAACGCCTTAGCAGCGGGGAGAGTTCAGGGGCGAGGGGAAACGATTCGTATGCTCCCTCGAAGCTAGCAACCCTAGGTCGGGGCCGATCGAAAGGCAAGTTCAGTATGGTGGGAGCACCCTTTAAATGCTCCCGCCAGTAGCTGATTTCGCTTTCGAATGCCTCACCCTGCAACCAGCTTCGTTGCCAATGCGCATAGTCGGCGTACTGAACTTCCAGCTCAACCAGTGGAGAAGGTTGAGCGGCAACGAAGCCTGCGTACAATTCAGTCAGTTCCTCCAAGAAAACGCCTGCCGACCAGGCATCGCTGATAATGTGGTGCATGGTAAGCAGCAAGATATAGTCATCCTCTGAGAGACGTAAGAGTCGAGCACGGATGAGCGGACCTTGTTCGAGATCAAACGGCCGTTGTACTTCTTCGGCCGCCAAACGCCTGGCTTCGCATTCGCGCTCGGCCTTGGGCAGTCGGCTGAAATCTTCCGGGGCAAGCGAGATAGTGAGTGAGCGAGCAATAACTTGTACCGGCTCGCCTTCACTTAGTCGAAAGATTGTGCGTTGCGACTCATGGCGGCTGACAATCTCGTTCAAGGATCTTTCCAGGGCCAGCCGGTTGAGTCGCCCCCTTATCCGCAAACCTCGCGCAATGTTGTACAACGAATTTTTGGGATCGATCTGATCAAGCGTCCACAGGCGCTGCTGCGCAAACGAGAGTGGCAGTTGCTGATTCCGGGAGACTCGAGGGATGGAAAGCCCCCGTTTAGGCCCAGAACTCTTATCCACCGCTTGCGCCAGCTTTTCAATGGTCGGCGATTCGAACAGCGTACGCAAAGGCACATCAGCGTTGAGTGCGCGGCGCACGCGGGAGATGACTTGGGTAGCAGCGAGGGAATGGCCGCCCAGTTCGAAGAAGTTATCCTGGACGCTGATCTGGTCGCGTTTGAGCACCTCGCGCCAGATGGCGGCGACCTGCTGTTCGGTTGGAGTACGCGGGGGGATATAGGTTTTTACCGCCAGCTGCTCGGGCGCGGGCAGCGCCTGCCGGTCAATTTTGCCGTTGGGGGTGAGCGGCAGTTTCCCGAGCGGCACGATTACCGACGGCACCATGTAGTCGGGCAGGTGCTCGCCCACATAGGCTTTGAGTTCATTGCCTACGGCCGACTGCGGGTTGCGCGCCACAACATAGGCCACCAGCTGTTTGCCGCCGCCCGCGTCGGCTCGAGCCAGCACAACCGCCTGTTTAATGGCCGGGTGCTGCCCTAGAATGTACTCGATCTCTCCCAGCTCAATGCGGTAGCCGCGCACCTTTACCTGGTCATCGCTGCGTCCCAGAAACTCAACCAGGCCATTTGCCCGATAACGGGCCAGGTCGCCGCTGCGATACATGGGCGCTACCCCAGTGTGGCGGAAGGGATTGGACAGGAACTTTTGCCCGCTTAACTCCGGCTGCCCGAGGTAGCCGGCGGCTACCCCCTCCCCGCCGATGTACAACTCGCCCACCACGCCTACCGGCACCGGCTGCTGCTGGGCATCGAGAATATAGACCTGCGTGTTAGCAATGGGCCGCCCCAGGGGAATGGCCTCGCTTTCTGGCTCCTCGTCCTGGTAGTCGCGCAAGGGCAAAATCAGTGACCCCACCGTAGTCTCGGTCGGCCCATAGTGATTGATGAGTTGGCAGCTGGCTCCCGCCGCAGCAACCTTGTTTACCAGCGTGCGCGTCAAAGTTTCGCCGCCGGTAAACAGGTAGCGTCGTGGCAGCACCTGAGGCCCTTCGGGCGAGTCCAGCAGGGCTGCCAGGTGGGAAGGCACGATCTTCAGCACATCGATAGGATACTGCGCAGTATAGCGGGCCAGACGGTGCGCGTCGGTGGCTATCTCATAGGCGATCACATGCAGGCAACCGCCCGAGACCAGCGCGGGGTAAATACAGGTGTTGCCGAGGTCGGCTGCCAGGGTGGATACGGTGGCAAATTGCAATCCTTCGACCGGCGCCTCGACGGCCAGCAGTTGGGTAATGAAATAGGTGTAGTTGACCAGGTTGCGATGGCGTACGGCTACCCCCTTGGGCACTCCGCTGGAGCCGGAGGTATAGATCACATACACCAGATTCTCGACGGTGGTGGTGAGCGGCGGATTGCTGCCAGGCTCCTTGGCCCAGGGCGGCTGCGGGCTATCCAGATACAGGATGGGCGCCGCGAGCGCAGGCAAGCGCGCCTCGAGCTTGTGCTCGGTGATGAGTGCCACCACCCCAGCGAGCTGTTGCCCTAAGCGCGGCTTGGGATTATCAGCATTCACCGGAACGTAAGCGCCGCCCGCCTTGAGAATCGCCATCAGCGCGACTATCATCTCGGCCGAGCGTTCGACACACAGTCCCACCCGGGAATCGGGTCCGACTCCCAGCCGGCGCAAGTGATGGGCCAGCTGGTTGGCCGCTTGGTTCAACTCCCGGTAGCTCAGGACGCGCTCACCAAAACGTACCGCAGGCCTGTGCGGGGTGCGTGCCGCTTGCGCTTCGAACCACTCCTGCAGGCACCGCCGCGGGTAATCGACCGCCGTTTGATTCCACCCGTTGAGCAACCGAGTGTGCTCATTGGCATTCAAGAGTGGTAAGCGGCTGACCGGAGTTGAGGAAGCGGCGACGGCGGCCTGGAGCAGGGTTTCAAAGTAGCTTGCGATCTGGGCCACGCTCGCAGCGCTCAACCGCGAGGAATCATAATGAAACTCCAGGCTAAGCCCACAC
>JAFATF010000353.1 GCA_019244045.1 Acidobacteriota bacterium | reverse complement strand
GGCTCAATCAGGAGCCAGAACTCATCAGGAAGAAGAGCAGTCATTGAGAGAAACGCTTACATCGATTAGATGAGTGGCGGCCATCTTACGAAGTTAGTTTTGACAGGCTTCTTTACGATCTGTTGGACCCTCGGCTTCTACTTCTGCTTCCAAATCTGTAAAGTGCTGGTCACTCCATTCTTCCTCGTTATCCAATCGCTCTAATTCGAGTTCGAGATGACGGGCAAATATTTTGCGCTGCCTTAATTGGAACTTCTGTTCTGGTGTATAAAGCAAAGGTTGGATCACTTCAGTCCACAACTTTTTACATTGTTGAACCAAAGACAATACAAACCCAATTAAAGCTGATATTAGAACTATCGCGATCAAAAGTAGAAAAACTGATGCTAATAAGGATCGCACCGGCTCTGGAGCGTGTATTTGCGATAGAAGGTCACTTATGCTTTTCCACGTCTCGTTAATTTTGGAAAGATCAGGTAAAAGATCCAAAAGCATTCTCCGTAATCGTAGCACGTTCACGCTCCATGAACGTGCTACGATAATGAACAGGTCGGTGCTGCTTGAACTCCCAATATCTTGAAAGGCTAATACTCCAGGATGCTCTTGGAGCGTTACAGGACACTACAGGAGCGGTAGGCCAGCTTGTAGCTTTTGAAAATCCTAAGATAGGACGAGAGGTGGATGCTGTTCTGGATGTCACCGTCGACAGCAAGACAGAGACTTTCCTTGCTGAGGTGAAAGCGGCAGACCGGGCTCAGGTAATCACACATGTTAAGGCGCAGTTGGATCGGTTGCGGCATGGCAAGTTCCGTACATGTCGTCCGCTTCTTGTTACGCCCTATATGACGCGTCAGCTTGCGGAGGCGTGCCGACATATTGACCTGTCGTTTATTGATACTGCGGGTAACGCGTACCTTCGTGCGAACGGCATGCTCCTTTATGTCATCGGTCAGAACAAACCGCAACAGTACGAGCGAAAGGCTTATCGCGCCAATACCCAAGCCGGGCTAAGAATTGTTTTCTCAATTCTTTGTAAGCCGGAATTAATTGGTAAGACGTATCGTGAGATCGCGAAGTTCGCGGGAGTGGCGCTCGGCACGGTTGGGCCGGTTTTGAAGGATCTCCAGGAACGGGGCTTCGTCCGTAGGACAAGATCGAAGGATTTAAAACTCCAGAATGCTGAAAAGTTGTTTGATGAGTGGGTGACTCGCTACCCAGAAACGCTGCGTCTGAAACTTAATCCTCGCCGGTACCGCATTGATTGGGAAACGATCCACAAAGCTGACCTGAACCGTTTTCAAGGGTACTGGAGCGGTGAAAGGGCGGCAGAAATCCTAACGGGTCATCTGCGAGCGGAACACTACACAATTTATACTCGCGGTCTGCCTCAAGATATCCTGGCCGCTCTGCGTATGAGAGCAGATACGGAAGGCAATGCCGAATTGTTGACTGCTTTCTGGTCGCAAAAACTGGACGACCCCGGTAGGGCAATCGCTCCGGCCATTCTCGTGTATGCCGATCTGACACTAACGGGGGAGACCCGTAACGTCGAAACGGCGAACATCCTTTATGAACAAGCCATCAAACCCGCTCTCCGTGCGGAGTGATCGCCCTCTCGATCCGTGGACCTTGGAGATTTTGAGAGCTGTTGATGAGACGATCCAGGAAGTCAATTGCCGGTACATGCTGATGGGCGCAACAGCTCGCGACATTCTGCTCTTTCATGTCTTTGGGCGAGCGGCGATGCGTGCAACCCTAGATGTTGATTTTGCGATTGCCGTTGAATCCTGGGAGAAGTTTGCGGGCGTGGTTCATGGGATTCTCAGCCGGCCGAAGTTTCAGGCATCGAGAATAGAACATCGCGTCTTCTTTAAGCCTTCAGAGGCCCAGGAAAGGGTTCCCGTCGATATCGTTCCATTCGGTGGTGTTGCGTCAGCGGAAAACAAGATTTTCTGGCCTGGAGACTCGCATATGGTGATGAGCGTGGCAGGACTTGACGATACAATCGCAGGCGCAGTTTGGGTTTTGGTCGATAAAGATCTCGTGATTCCTGCCGCTTCTCTGCCGGGTCTTGCCGTACTGAAGCTTTTTGCCTGGGCAGACCGCCGCGCCAATAAAGATGCCACGGACCTGTATCGTATTCTTAAAAACTACGCGGATGCCGGCAACGAAGACCGTCTTTATGGCGACAAGCTGGACATCCTTGAGAAAGCTGAATTCAATGTGGAACTCGCCGGATCGTACCTGCTCGCCTCCGATGCTGTTGAACTATGCAGTGAGGTTACTCTGCACCATCTGAGAAACCTGTTTTCTCTGCCAGATACGATTGAGGATCTCGAAAACCAAATGGTGGATCGGGGATTTCAGACGGAAGAGGCCATGAACCGGACGGCATCTCTCCTGCAAGCTTTTATAACAACTCTAATCGCTATAAAATAAGGGCGTGAGAGTTATTGCTCTATTTTTGTGTGCGTTCGGTTTAATCCTGGCGCAGGAGCGCGATGGGAATTTTGATATCCGCTTTGAGCCGACGGCGAAAATGCAGACCGGAGTGGAGGTGCCGTTTACCATTACGGTGCGGGACCCGCGGCATCAGCCTTTGCCGAATGCCAAGGTAACGCTGCAAATTGAGACGAAAGACGGGACAGACGTAAAAGTGTTTCCAGCACCTAGTACGGAACCCGGCACTTATATCGCGAAACCTGTGTTTCCGCATCC
>JAFATF010000322.1 GCA_019244045.1 Acidobacteriota bacterium | reverse complement strand
GCCCTGGTGCCGCCCACTTATTTCTCGGGGTTTGTCAGTAATCATTCCATGTTCAGCGTGGAGAAAAATGAGCGAAGCAGGGTCGTTTCCACTGTTATGGTTATCGATGTTCCACTTGCCAGGTCTGTTATTCCCGACGGCTACAGCAGGAAAGATGAGCTGACTAAGGGGTTTTTTTACAGTGCTGGTTAGACTAAAATCCATGCCGAATTGGAGGTCGTGTCCAGTTCCAGCATTAGTGAATAAGGCGTATTCGATTGTAAAAACTCCAACCGTTTGGCTTGTCATATTCGTAACTCCTCTCATCCGAGCTAACAGATTACTGTGCCTTGACTGACAACATTCTGCCGTATGTTACTTTCTTCCTGACGTGTTTTTGACAAGAGCCTATCTCTTGCCGTGACCCCCCATCGGGGCATTGGCCTTCGGACAGTCCAACTGAAGGGGTAAAAGTCAGGAGCCTCAACTGTAAAAGAGGGGCTTCTGTGAGTGTGGCGGGATTCTTACCCCGAATTCGCCACGATTTTTCAAAAACAGTAGGTTGTCCCGCATACCATCAGATAGCAAGGGCGATGCCATCTCCCGACATGCCACCCGCCGTTGTGAAACCCTACCGAACCAGAGCCGATGTCATGGGCGTTGGCCATCCCAGAGCCGATTAACGGGATGAGAGCGAGCGCAACAATGGCAACCATCTTTGCTAACTTTTGGATCATTAGGATTCTCCCCCTTTTTTCTGTCTGATCGCATGTATTCATGCAAGCGATCGAATTGTGTGACCCAGGCCACTGCCTTTGGTCAGCCGCTTGTCTGGAACCCGTCTCAACCGCTATGCACCGTCTGAGATGTGCCGTATATGGTTCGGATCAGCCCAGACGCGTGGGTAGATCCGAGGATCGTCACGAACTGGCTACCGGGCCCAAATCCCTTAAGGCGGTTCAGTAACCCTGCGGGGGGCGTGTCGGGTCTGCCTGTTGCACCTTAGCTGCGAGGTCAGAACCGTTCGACGATACGTGATATTTCTGCCGAACGTATCCCATCGACGCCGCGATGTTCGCAACCGGATCATAGATGGATTTTGACGTCCCGGCGGCGTGGTACTCGGCGAACGTCAATGGTATGCACTGCGCGAGGCCGCGAGAGCAATTCAGTGGGTGACCATCTCGAACGGTGGCGCCATGCGCATTATAGTCAGTAGTGTTTATCGCGTTCGGATTATAAGAGGATTCGCGCTCGCACAGCGTCTTGTATCCCCTCACCCAGCCTTCCGTATTTGGAAGGCCGGCCGCTCGGCAGGCTTCGGCGATCCATGTGTCGATGTTACCGCCGCATGGTATTCGGTGTACTCTACCTCTGCAACATTCATTGGCATAGTAGTTCTCCATTGTGTGAGACACAGCGAATGGCTCAACAGCGCTAGCACGCGGTCATAACCGTGCTTGGTGAGGCGGTCGGCATAAACCGAGCCAATGCCTGTAGAAGCACCAGTTACGAGTGCCGTGCCTAAACCATTCTATGAACTCATATCTGCGGCTCTTGTTGGGTACGGCGGTGTCGTCCACGCCGCGTTCCGGTACATGGACCCTTTCATTAATCAGCGGAACTGCTTAAGTTTGGTATACATTCTCCCGTTTTTTGGGAGCCTAAATGGACCAACTTGAGGCAATCCCCCACGACACGTTCATCGAAACGGGCGATGATCTTTCCGTCGCCAACAAAGGATTGAAGGCTTCGGCTTTTTCCTCGATTGTCTCCGAGACACCGACCGTGAGAGGGGGGTCGAGAAACGAGACGTCATCGCGTTTGACAAAACTGCCCCGGTAAATACGCGCGACCGTTTTATTCAAGGCATCGTTTTTCAGCAGCGCGACCAGGTCGGTCGCAACCCAACGAGCAACGTCTTTGCCCAAACGGCGTTTCTGGCCGCCGGCCGGGATTTGTCCGGCCAGTTCCTGCGCCAGAAACAGATTGCCGACGCCCGCCTCGGTCGAGAGCAGCCGGAAGAACATCTGCTTGAGATCCGTTCGTCGGTTGGTGATTGGCGGCAACACATAGACCGTCGTTCCCCGATAACACCCTGCCAAAAGCTGCCAGCCTCGTTTCAGGGTCTTCAAAGCCCTTTGATGAATCGCAAGATCATTTGAATCTGAAATGCAAATCAATGTGTTGAGTTCGGCTGCAATCTGTATGCGGCCGGATGGCAGCAGTTTCCGTAAGGCATCGCCAACCATCCCGCGGTCGACGAAATCGAGTTTCGCTTGCGGTTGTTGCCGCAAAATAATGTTTGCATCCATTAAGCCAGGAAGTTGTTTGAATACAGCCTTATCTAATCGCCTCAACTCACTCACGGTCTTCGTTGTGCGGCTTATCCCGTTGTCCCAGGGTGATCAATATGTGGTATCATGGGCTCGCGCGTCCGTCGGTCGGGACGGACGTGATGGGGGCCTGCAATGGCGCGAGCGCGCAGTTTGAGCGAATTCCAGGCGGGTTTCCCGGACGAGGCGAGTTGCGCGGCATTCCTGTTTGAGCGGCGCTGGCCGGAAGGCTTCGTGTGCCCTGTTTGCGGCGGCGGGCGGGCGGCGTTGCTGAGGAGCCGGGCGTACACTTACGAATGCCTCGCCTGCGGTCGTCAGACCTCGATCACGGCCGGCACGGTGATGCACCGCTCGAAATTGCCGTTGACGGTATGGTTTTGGGCCGCGCACTTGATGGCGACGCATTCCAA
>JAFATF010000300.1 GCA_019244045.1 Acidobacteriota bacterium | reverse complement strand
TTGGAAGACTTTTTTCACGCGCGCGCGCTCGATTGTGTCGGATGTGAGCCCTGCTTGGCAAGCGCTTGTTTGGTATCGAGCATGCCGCACCACGCCAGCAGCCGTTGTCGGGAGCGCGGGATTCTAAGGAACGCCAGCTACGAAAAGCGTTTAATGATAACCTTGAACTTACTCACCAGGGTACGAGCGCGACCTCGAACTCGGTAACCTTCGGCCGGGCAGATACATTTCATTCGCTTGAGTTCACATTCGCGAGGAGAAAGTCATGAGAATCGGAGTGCTGACCGGAGGAGGAGATTGTCCCGGCCTCAATGCGGTTATCCGCGCCGTCGTTCGCAAGGGAGTTTTTCACTATGGCGACAGTTTCGTCGGTTTTTCGGAGGGCTGGCGGGGGTTGCTGGAGAATAAGGCCATGCCGCTCGATCTCTCCACGGTGGCCGGCATCTTGCCGCGCGGCGGCACGATTCTGCGCACCTCCCGCACTAATCCGGCCAAGCACGCAGACGGCTTGCAACGCTGCACAGAGGCTCTGAAGCAGAATCGCTGTGATGCGCTCATCGCGATCGGGGGCGATGATACTCTTTCGGTTGCGCTGAAGTTAAACCAGACCGGAGCAAGGGTGGTTGGTGTTCCCAAAACTATCGACAACGATTTAGCCGGGACTGATTTCACTTTCGGTTTTGACACTGCCGTGAACATTGCCACCGCGGCCATCGATCGTGTCCATAGCACCGCCGAAGCCCATAACCGCGTCATCGTTGTGGAAGTTATGGGGCGTGACGCCGGCTGGATTGCCCTGTACAGCGGCATTGCGGGTGGAGCAGACGTCATCCTCATTCCGGAACAGCCCTTCGATGTGGATAAAGTGGCCGAGAGCCTGAAGCAGCGGCACGCTCGTGGCCGTTACTTCAGCATCGTGGTTGCCGCCGAAGGTGCCAAGTTCGCCGACGGTAAACTGGCCACCCTGGATGGCGGTGCCAAACTCGACGAGTTCGGGCACGTCCGCCTGGGCGGTATCGGCAATGCTCTGGCACAAGAAATTGAAAAGCGTACCGGTTACGAAACTCGTTCCGTCGTCCTAGGCCACATTCAGCGTGGTGGCTCGCCCAGCGCTTTTGACCGCGTTCTGGCCACCCGCTATGGATTAGGTGCAATTGATATGGTCCACCGTGGTGAATTCGGACAGATGGCAGCTCTGCGCGGCAACAAAATCGTCTCCGTTCCGATTTCTGACGCCATCGCCAGCAATCGTAAAGTAGACCCTGAAATGATCGAAGTAGCGGCCGGTATTCTGGACAAGCTCGAGGATGTGAAGGAAACCGCGGCTAAGTAGTAAGGCGGGCCCGGTAGAAAGCTGCGGCATCGAGCTGCAGCGTCGAGGACCTCGCTTCAAAAAGTGCATGGTTCAGATTTCATCCAGGCTTGCAACCTGGCTTCTGCCGCTGATAGAGGCTGTGCTGCTCGCCTCGTATATTCCACTTGTTCTGGCGCGCCGAAATAAGTCGAGCGAGCGGCGTTCATTCCCTGAACGGCTCTTAACATCTCTCGGCAGGCGTCCTCGCCTTGCCATCGCTGTTGTTGGCCTGTTGACGCTGTCCATCCGGCCGCTTCTTATTCCTATCCTAGGGATCCCGCAGCCGCGCTGGAACGACGAGTATAGCTACCTTCTGGCTGCCGATACATTCGCTTCCGGCCGAGTTACTAATCCCATACATCCAATGTGGGAACATTTCGAAAGTTTCCATATCATTCAGACACCCACTTACATGTCCATGTACCCGCCTGCGCAGGGCTTGCTGCTGGCGGCCGGCGAGCGTTTGGGAAATCCCTGGATCGGACAACTTCTGATCACCGCAGCTATGTGCGCCGCCCTGTGTTGGGCATTGCAAGCATGGCTGCCGCCGGTTTGGGCTCTTTTTGGCGGCCTCCTGGCCGTGCTGCGCCTCGGAATACTTAGCTATTGGCTTAACACCTATTGGGCAGCTTCGGTTGTCGCCCTCGGTGGAATTCTGGTTTTAGGAGCTCTGCCCAGAATCAAAAAATACGGGCGGTCACAAGACGCCCTTCTTATGAGCTTAGGCCTGGTGCTTTTGGCCAACAGTCGCCCCTATGAGGGTCTGGTGTTCAGCTTACCGTTCGCTGCCGCGATCGTCTGGTGGCTTTGGCACACCGATCGGGAGAAACGCCGGGCGGCGCTACAGAGGGTAGTCTTACCGATGATGTTGGTCGTGTCGACGGCCGCTTGCGGCATGGGCTATTACTATCATCGCGTGACCGGCAGTGCCTTTCGCATGGCCTATCAGGTCAACCGTAATACATATGCCACGGCCCCTTATTTTCTGTGGCAAACGCCTCGACCCGAGCCACAGTACCATCACACGTTGATGCGCAATTTCTACCACTGGGAACTCGATCAATTCGAAGAAAACCGCACATTGAGCGGATTCTTGCGCCGAAGTGCCGAGAAGGCGGGGTCTTGGTATCGCTTCTACCTCGGGCCGGTGCTCACCATCCCGCTGCTGGCATTCCCTTATGTAATCCGGGACCGAAGAATACGGTTCCCATTGATCGCCTTGGGCCTCTTTTGTCTGGGACTTTCGGTCGAGACTTGGACCATGCCGCACTACTTTGCCCCGGCCACCGGCCTGCTCTATCTAGTGCTATTGCAGGGTATGCGGCATCTCAGGTTGTGGAAGCGGAAGGAGAGGGCGTATGGTCGGGATTTGGTGCGGGCCATTCCTATCGTCTGCCTGGCCATGATTGCTCTGCGTGTGGCCAGCGCGCGAGCTCATGCGCGCATTGAGCCCGAGTGGCCGCGCGGCAACTGGAACCGGGTTCGAGTGATTCAGCAACTCGAGAAAGTGCCGGGTAAGCAGTTGGTCATCGTGCGTTACGGCCCTGGCCATGCTGTGGATGATGAATATGTTTACAATGGCGCGAACATCGACTCCTCAAAGATCGTGTGGGCGCGCGACATGGGGGCGGAAAAGAATCAGGAACTCATCACCTATTTTCACGGTCGTCATGTCTGGCTGCTTGAGCCGGACCATTCATCGCCTCTATTGACCGCCTACCAGTCGCAGAATAACAGCGCGGATCTCAAGTCTTGCGCGCCTCGTAGTGGACCTCGGGCGCTCCTGCCCTGACCGTGCGTTTGCCTGCGGGCAGGCGCGCGAACCCTCGACCAATTCAATTTGGAAGCCCGAGATCTGCTGTGGAACCGTGAAGTTTAGCCCCCACATGACCGGGAGGTGCGGATGCGCTATGGGCGGGCACTCATGCGTCCCACGGTCTTGCCCCGCTGGTTCGATCCGCAGCCGGAGGCCTGGGAAAGAGTCGTTTCCCTCACCAGCTGCCAGCCTGGTTAGCGCGTGCACTCGTTTTGCCTGAGATCCGAACCAGCACAAAGGAAAGGAGGGCGATTGAAGAGATGGCGCCAAGGGAAGACACACACAGAATGCACCACGTCGAGAGCACGAATCCTTCAATGTAGGTGAGATAGAGAGCAAACCCCAGTCCCGCCAGCGCCCCGCCAAACAGCAATTCCGGGGTACGAGCCCGCCGCCGGTAACGGGTCGCCAGGACAAACAATGCGGAGTATCCCAAGATACCGATCAGCGCTACGGGAATCCCGAGCAGGGTCGAATACTCGCTGCGATTCACGATGTCACAGTTCAGGGTTTCGCTTAAATCACAGAATGAGGACTGAGAGGTTCCATAATGATGTGCCAGCGAGACACTCGACAGGGCGACTCCTGCTAGGGAAAGCACTGCGATGATCAACAACAACCGCGGCGCAGCCCTCATGGCAGAGGACATCCGGTGCGATCGCTCAGGTCTTCAAGCGACAGAACTCGCTCGACCCGTTCACCGACCGGGGGGAATTGCCAGGTGGGAAAATGCTGAATGCCGGCGTCCTTGCAGGTTTGCTGCTCACCTCGGCGGTTCCCCGGCAGGCCACATTCGATATAGGGTGCGTACTGGAAGGAGGCGCCAAACTTCTCCTTCTGATCGGCACAGTGCGGGCACCAGTAGGCCCCGTACATCAGTACGTGACGCGCACTAAGACACTTGGCGAAGTTGTCGTAACGATGTCTCTGGCGATAGAGGATCATCCCGAGCAGAGAACAAGCCGCCAAGAACAAGAGCGCGTAAGTGATTTTCTTGCCTGAGATGCGCTTTTCCGATGCGATCTCCGACGGAGCAGCGGTTGGGCGATTCTTTCTTCTCTCTCTTGCCATAGCAGGAAGGACAAAGCTTTCTTATACCACGACCCTCAGGGCGCAGGGCAGGACGTCGAGGTGCTCGAGGTGCAAGGTCAGCGCTTCGCCGTCAATCATGACAGCAACAGGCGCCGGCAATCGGAAATCGATCGTGCGCGCCGGACGCCGCGAGGCCGCTGGGTGGTGAATATGGCTGCCGTCGTAAAGTGTGCGCAAATTGCGGAGGAGGCCGAGGCGGCCGATCGGTCCCCAGCGCACATACTCGATCAAGGCATCGTTCACGCGAGCGTCAGGGGCAATCATCATGGTGCCGCCGGTAAATTTGCTGTTGTTGAAACTGAGGAACAGGCAGGGACGATCGTCGAAGGGAGTTTCATGATCGATGCTGAGGGGAAAGGCGCGGCGATCGAAGCTAACCAGGCAGGAGAAGATCGCGAGCAGATAGCCGAGCTGGCCGTAGTGATGGAAACGACGAGCACGCATAAAATTCACGTCCGCGGCAAAACCAAGGCTGAGAAGGTTGAGGTAGTAGAGTGTGCCTTGCTTGTGACGGAGGCGGAGGACATCGGAGAACTGGGTTCGCCCGGTAAAAAGTGCGTGCAGCGCGCCTTCGAGATCCTCATGGCCGAAGTCGCGGAGGAATGAATTTCCCGTGCCGAGCGGCAGAAATCCCAGGACAGGCGGCTCGGCGGCTGGAGAGGCGGGGAACAGTCCATTGATGATTTCATAGGAGGTGCCATCGCCCCCTACCGCGAGAAAGTGCCGCCGCCCCTGCGAGTAGCTATGGCGGGCAATCTCGGTCGCGTGCCCCGGGGCGGAGGTTTCCTCGATTTCGATCTCAATTCCGGCCGCCCGCAGGCGCTCGAGGGTCGTACTCAGCAACTTGCGGCAACGACCGCCGCCCGCGGCCGGATTAACGATCGCCAGATAGGGCTCGCTCACAGGGGCACCACCGCCGAGCTTCGGTCGAGAGCCTTGCCGATTTCGGCCGCCAGTTCCGCTCTCTTGACCTTCATCGAGGCAGTGCGGGGGAAGTCTTTGTCCCAGATGAGGTACCCGCCAACCCGTTTGAAATCGGGGAGGCTGCGGTTTAGGGCACTGAGTTGATCTACGATAGCTTCGGAAAATTGCTGTCCCGGTTCGAGCCGCAGCGCCATGACCAGAATCTCCTTGCCCAGCTCCTTGGCCGGCCAGAGATAGTCAGCGGCAAAAACGCAGTACTCCTTTACCGGCAGGCCGTCGAACACATTTTCGATGTCTTCTGGATAGATGTTTTTCCCCCCTGGCGTCACAATCATGTTCTTCTTGCGGCCGAGGAGCTGGAGATGTCCGGCAGAGTCGAAGCGCCCCAGGTCGCCGGTGAGCAGCCAGCCCTCAACGATGGTTTCGGCTGTCAGCTCCGGGTCATCCAAATAGTGCGACATGATGGTGGGACTGCGGGCGGCAATCTCTCCGATGCCTTCGCGGTCGGGCTTGAGAATGCGGATTTCAACTCCCGGGAGCGGCTTGCCTACAGTGTCGGCGCGAAAGGGCTTTAGATCATTCACCGTCAGGACAGTACAGGCCTCGGTCAAGCCATAGCCGTTCGCTACCGGAAGGCCCAGATCGTAGAAAAACTGCAGGGTGGAAGCCTCAACAAATGCTCCTCCGGTCATCATGGCCAGCAATTCGCCGCCAAACGCCTGGTGAACTTGGGGCAGCAGCAGACGGCTGAGCTGCACCCACGGTCGGTGGCGGGTCAGGAGCTTGTTGAGCGCGATCATGCCATGAAGGAAAAATCTCTTCGACGGCGGCAAGGCCTCGAACTTCGCGCGCAGCCCTTTTTCAAGGTTCTTCAAAATCAGGGGAACCAGGGTAACGTAGGTGATCTGGTAACGCGAAAAGGCGTCGCGCACGAACTCGGGGCGGAGCGTGCGCAGGTGAATCACCGAGGCGCCACAGACGAATGGACCAACGAAGCCAACCATGAAGTCGATGGCATGGTTGGTGGGAAGAATACTGAGATAGCGCACCCCCGGCCAGAATGGATACCAGGTGGTGAGTGCACGGCATTGCTCCAGATAATTTTCGTGCGTAAGCACGCAGCCTTTGGGCTGTCCCCCGGTACCGGAGGAATAGACAATCGAGGCCGTATCCTGGCGCTGCCGATTCACGAATGTGGGCTCCCCCTTGCGGCGGAATTCCTCCCAGCGAAACGCCCCTTTCAGATCTTGTCCGGCAGGAGCTTCGGTGACCAGCACGGTCCCCATCTTGAGCTCTGGAAAATCGGGAGCGTCGACCAGCGCACGCCAGATGTGATATTCGGTCACCAGATACTTAGAGTTGGAATGGGCCAGCAATCGAATCTGCTCGGCCGCCGTGAGCTTGTAGTCGAGGGGTACGAGAATGCCCCCAGCGTAAAAAATGGCGTAGGCTGAGACCAGCCACTTGGACTGGTTACTCATGATGATGGCGGCGCGTAGGCTTTCGCTGAAGCCCGTATCTTGGAGCGCGCGGGCCAGGGGCAATGCCATCTCTTTGAAATCGGAATAGGTCAGGCGGAGCTTTTCCCGATCGCGATCCGATTCGATCAGGCAGGTTTCATTGGGCCAGCGCTCGAGTGCATCGCGCAAGGCCGCCCCCAGGCTCGAATATTCGTTCAAATCCAGCATTCTTTCCTATTTCATCATACGGTCTGGCAGCAAACGAGTCCCGCGAGCGGCTGGGCCCCGCGTTCATACCCGGCCGGTACAATTGAGCAGAGGTGGAGTTTTCGCCGATGACGGGCGGCTATGCCGCCGCCGCAGAGCTCCGGTTTTGCCGCGCCTTACAACCGGGACTGAATACGGCTGGCCAGAGTGCGAAAGTCGGAGACGCCCTGCAGTTCGTAGTCAGGAAGCTCGATCGAAAAGTGGCGCTCCAAACGAGTGAGCAGTTCGAGTGCCTGAAGACTGTCAATGCCCAAGGTTTGGAAGAGATCATCGTCGGCGGTAAGCTTTTCGCGAGGAACTTTGAAATGGGTGGAGGCGAGATCTAGGATCTCGGCGAGTGTTTGATCTTCGCTAGGCATACGCCTCATTGTATGCCCACGCAGGGGAACCACCGCCCCCCTCTCGCAGTCCGGCAGAAACCGTTCGGAATTTTAAGGCAGATAAGGTTGCGCGTCGGTGCTCTCCACGAACTTGCGCAAGCCCGCTTCCACCGCCGGACTGGTGAACAATTCGCAGAAGATCTCGATTTCCCGCCTCAGCTCCTCATAGGGGATGGGCTTGATAAAGCTCTTCGCCGCGATTGCGGTCTGGCGATCGAATTTACCGAGCTGAGCGGCCGTCACCCGCGCAATGCGCAAGGCCTCGCCTTCACCTGCCAACTGGCTTACCAGGCCGGCCAATTGTGCCTTGCTGGCGTTGAAGCTGCGACCGGTGAGGATGAGATCGCGCACTAGAGCGTTACCCAGATCGCGCTTCAGCCGAGGGATACCGCCAAAGCCCGGGATCAGTCCAAGCCGCAGTTCAGGGAAGGCGAAGCGGGTCATCTTGTCGGCGACGATGAGATCGCAGACCAGAGCGAGTTCAAAACCGCCGCCAAAGGTCACGCCATGCACGGCAGCAATGGTAATCAAGGGGAGGCTGTCTATGGCATTCAGCACATGATGAATGCGCTCGAGAAATTCCCGCGTGCGCCGGAAGGCCTCGGCCTTGGAGACGTTTTGCAACCCCCGGTAGAGCTCACGCAAATCCGCGCCGGCCGAGAACCCCGATTTTAATTGGCTATAGATAATCAGGGCATGAGCTTCGGCACTCAGCTGTTCCAGGCTGAGGAGGAACTTCTCCAGCTCTTCAAGCGTCAGTGTGCCAATCTCGTTGGCGGGCGCGCGGTGCAGCGCCAATTCGATGACTCCTTGCCCTACGTCCCAGGAAAGTGTTTTCCCGTGAAATCGCTTCATCATGCAATTCTCGTGTGCCGCAGCCCGGAGCCGAGCTCCTCGGGCGCCTCGACCCGGGTCTTGTCAGGACTCTCTTGTGGCGCTCTGGCAGGGATGCCGTTGCGCGAACTCTCCCGCTTGTTCAGCGGGGAGGCACGATGCGAGCTTCCAATTACGCTGTGCTCGATGGAGGGGACACTCATTGTCAGGATGCCTGCTTGCCTTTGTACAGGCCATCAATGTCTTGTTGCAGCAGGGCGGCGATCAAATCGCGCTTCAGCTTGCCGTTCGACGTCAACAGGCCGTTGTCAACGCTGAAGGGCTCACGACGGATGTGAAAGGCACGCACTTGTTTGTAGTGCGGGAGCCGGGCGTTGAGTCGATCAATCGCCTCCTGAACCTTCTCCGTCGAGAGATCGCCGGTTAAGATGGCCGCCAAATAGCCGCGACCGTTGCCCACCACTACGACTTGCTGCGCGCCCGCAAGCTCGACGAGCTTGTCTTCGATGGGTTCGGGAGCGATGTTATGCCCAGAACCGAGGATGATGAGATTCTTGATGCGGCCGGTTATCTTCCAATTGCCGCTCGGGTCCATTTCGCCTTGATCGCCGGTATGAAACCAATTATCCCGAAGAGCATTCTCGGTTTCGCGCGGCCGGTTCCAATAGCCGGGGAAGATATTGGGCCCGCGCACGATTATTTCATCGTTCTCGCCGAGCTTCATCTCGATTCCGGCGATGGCCGGACCGACCCGGCCGGGCAGAGCATGATGCGGAACATCCATGGTGCAGATGGCGGTTGTTTCCGTCAAGCCATAAACCTGGAGAACGGGAATGCCCAGCATCATAAAAAACAGCTGAGTTTCCACCGCCAAAGGGGCAGAGCCAGAGATCAGGGCTTTGAGATTGTCGCCGATCATGTTCCTGCGAATCGTAGGAAAGATCAGAGCGCGGCCAAGCTTCAGCCACAGGCTGTCGCCCAATCTGTGCTGGCCATCGTAACGGCGCATCCAGGCGGCTTTGGCACGCCCATAAATAACCAGAGCAGCGCCTCCGGTTTTCCAAAGTTGCTCGTCAACGGCTCGACGCATACGCTCGAGTAGCTGAGGAACATTCAGAACGTAGTCGGGCGCCGCCAGGCGCATTTCTCGCGAGAATTGATGGAGATCGGTGTTTACCGTCAGCAGGCTGCCGCGCACCAGGCAGGTCAGGAGCATGATCCAGGAGCCGGCAAAGCAGAACGGCAGATAGTGAAATACCCGGTCCCGGCGTTCGCTGCCCTCCGTCAACTGGCCCAAGCGAGCGTTGGTTGAGGCAAGTATGTGAGCAATATTCCCAGCGTTCAGAATTACACCTTTGGCCTCCCCCGAGGTCCCCGACGTGTAAATAATCGTCACCGGATCGGAGTCGGCCAGCTGAATCTTGCCGGCGGCCGTCGAGTGCGTTCGAAAGATCTGCTCGAGGAGAAAGGCGTCCGGGTTTTCCGGCCAGGTGCGGTGAATCGCATCGCGGAGTTCAGAATCACCACAGCAGATGATGGAGGCCGACGAATCCTTGATCATGGCCACAAGTTCGACGGGTGCCTGCCGGGCATAGAGAGGAACCACGATGAGGTTTTCGGCCATCAGGGCCAGATCTAAAGCGATCCAGCGGACGCTATTCGGAGCCAGCAGGGCGCAACGATCTCCCTTGCGGAGACCTTTGGTTGAGAGAAATGCACGCGCCTGGCCGATCATGGCCAGCAATTCCCGGGCAGTGACAGACATTCGTTCGCCTGCTTCGACCTGCTGGAGGATCGCTGCGTCGCCGGCTTGTTCCAGACGCGCGAAGATGGCCTGCAAAAAACTCGGCGGCGTTTTGTCTGGTCTATCGCTCGATTGGCCAACCGCACTGGTCATGATTCATTAGAGGCTACGAAAACAACCATCCCCCAACATCACACACAGCCGAGAAGATCAATTTCGGCCGCTATTGGCTTGCCTCACCGAGCAGCAGCCGCAATCCGGAATCTAGTCGGCGACCATCGAGGGCTCATCCGTCCGCGCTGTCTCGTAGCGGTCTAACAGGCGGCGGAGATTTGAACCAAGCGGCGGAAGGTAGTCTTCCCAGCTGTACTCGCCGCGGCGAGTGGGGAACTCGGGATAGCGGCGTTCGACTTCCTCCTCGAAGTAGACGCCCATGCGCGCCATGAGTTTCAAGTTCTTCACCACCGTGCGGCCGATGCCGTCGGCGATGCCTTCCCTTTCCGAGCGAAGCTTATTGAGAGCCACGACGAGTTTGGGCTCGAGGTCGGGATCATCCACATTCATCAATAAGTCGTGGTGGCTTCGCTCGCGCATGAGATTACGGATGCGCTCGTCCATGGTAATGCCGGCAGAAGGCACCTGAGCGGGCATCGAGGTCACGATGGCGTGATAGCGCGACGAGACCATCATCGAGCACATGCGCAGAATGCTAACTAACTGGTACATATTGTAGGTCTCGGAGGTCACGATCGGCAGCCCACCAAGCCTTTCCGAGATATGGCGGCAGGGCCGGGCATCGAGTCTCTCCATCGCTACTAAGAGCGGGAAGATCTTATTGTCTCTGCGAAATGCGTCTACTGCACGTGCGATGGCGTTCAGGTATTGCTGGTAGGAACGTTCCGCTCGGGGACCCGAGTTATGGAAATACAGGGAACGATAATGGCTTGCCTCGTAGCCTCCGGTGAGTTGGTGGGCAAGGAATTTGGCGAGCGATGCCTTGACTGGCCATTCGAAGGGATTGATAGGACAGATCGCCAGCAGCAGTGTTTGCCCATCCCAGCCCAGCTCGCGAAGTGTCTTGCGAGCGTACTCCGGCGACATGGGCTCGAAGGTCCAGGCAGTATCGGTTCCGAGCTCGGTGGGCACTCCCAACTCACGCAGGACCGTGCGCGACTCTTCATTGCGCGTGACGATGAGAGATTGCTGGCAATATCGGGCACACATGTTGGCAAGAAACGCATCCATCTCACCAGCTTCCGAGCCGTACCCCACCGAGAGCTTATTGTGGGCGGCTGCTATACCTAAAGAGCCGATCATCATGGCCGACAGTGCGTTGGCGAACTTGCTCTTGAACATCGAGCCTTCGCAGGCAATCAGGCCATCATGTTTCGGCACCTCCGCAAACAAGAAGGCAGGAAAAATATCCGGCAGTTTGATTTGCCGGGCGGCTTGAAAATATCCCGCCGAGAGCTCCAGGTTGTGGCTCATGACCGTGAACTCGACGCGCTCAGGGCCGAGAATATGTCCAATCTGCCGCAACATCTCCTCCACGCGCACGTCGGAACCGGTGTTGCGGTTGCCGTTATAGCCGGCAAACAGAAGTTTTAATTTCTCGCCCGGCCGCCAGGCTCGCCCCCGGCCAAGAATCCATGCGAGCTTGGACATTTCGACCAGGCTGCTGACCCAAGCCTCCAGAATCAGGTCCATCATGCGGCAGAACCTCCCACCTTCTTCTCCGGCCAGCCCTGGTAGGGGTAAGTGAAGCTATTTTCTTTGCTGAACTTCAGAAGGGGGTAACAATACTGCGAAAATGGAACCGGGCGCCTACCCAGCTCACTGACCACTCGGGAGTTGTCAAAAACCGTGTTCCACACCAGATACGGCAGGAAAACTTTTATCAGGGAAGCTGCAGATCCCAGGGAGCCTGGGCGATGGGAGGCGAGTTCGGCCAGCGCGGTGAAAGGTTTTTCTGCGAAGGGAAGAAAAAGCTGCCGCCGTTTCTGCTGAGCTCTTGCCAGTGCGTCGGTAATTTCACGGAAGGTCTGGGACTCGGTACCCGAGGACAAGTGGTAGATATCGTACTTGGGTTCCCTCTGATGCAGGCTGGCAATGGCATCGCCCACAAAATCCACGTTCACGATATCGATCCTGTCGCGGGGACGAAATGGTAGAGCCGGCAGGTCGGCGAGAAACACGAATGCTTTCACCATATCGAACTGAGTGGTGGCAGCATAGCGGCTGTCACCGAGCACGATGCTGGGGCGGAAAATGGTCAAGGGTGTCTCCGGCAGCAACTCGCGAACCATATGCTCACAAAATTTTTTGGTGCGAGCGTAAGGATCGTAGTCGGAGCGGCTCCAGTCCAGCGCCCGCTCCTCGGCGACCACCTCGTTGCTACGCTTTCCGGCTGCCGCCACCGTGCTGACAAAACTAAAGCGGCGCAGGCCATGATAATGATGCGAGCGCCGGGCCAACTGAATCACTTCCAAGGTGCCTCGCAGGTTGACATTGAGGCAGCTCTTTTCCGATTTACGATTCAGCGATGCGGCACAGTGCAGGACCGAATCGGTGGTATGAATGAGCCGGTCATAGTCGTCTCGCCCCAGGCCGAACAGCGAGGTGGTAAGGTCGCCGCGAAAGATGCGGATCTTGGTCGCAAGGAGTTCATAAAAGCGGCGAAAGTCCATGTGCAGCTGCATGGCCCGCCATAGGCGGATTTCGGCCTCGCGTGAATCTTTCGCACGAATCAGCAGGTTGAGCCCGGCATCGTGCTTTTCGAGAAGGTTGGCGGCGGCATGTGCGCCGATGTAGCCGGTCGCTCCGGTCAGGAAAATCGCCACGTTGCTCCGTTGGTTCCTGTCTTGATGGGTTGGCCTTTGGGCTCTGGTTGTGAAAACTGAAACCTGCGGGGGGGGCGCGCCGCCAAGGGCCGGCCCTCGATTAAGGGGTATGTCCAGCGGCGCAGGGCAGGGATATGAATGTTGATCCAGTAGTCCCACCAGTCGAGCGCGCGCGTGTCGTAACCAAACTCGACCCGCTCCTCGCTCACCAGATCATGGGAGAGCTTCTCGATGTTGTCGGCGACAAAATCATGCTCATTGTGCAGGATGAAGGGTTCAAACAGTCGAATCAGTTTTTCTACGCGTTCGAG
>JAFATF010000104.1 GCA_019244045.1 Acidobacteriota bacterium | reverse complement strand
CTCGAAGAACTCCGGCAACTCATACAGTTGCGACGTGAAATCGCCGACCTGTACACACAAAATAGTGTCCAGCCCACCCTTCAAGGCACGCAGCAAAGATGACCCTCGCTAGCTACGACCAGACTACACAGAGTTACGTTGTCGGATCCACCCAGCGCTGAAGTCCGACTGGGTTTTTAAGGTGGAGAGCTAATACGTATGCATTTGAAGAGGCAGTTCAGTTATCTTTCTTTTGCCTGCTAAAGTACGGTTTCAGTTCTGGTACTAATTAAATAGAGATAAGTTTACACGGCACACAGCGGTACAATCGCGGCCGCGATGGGCGCTCTTGACCGGCCGCCCTCGGCTGTGGCCCGGTCAAAATTTCTTACGAAGGCGACCTGATCGGATCTTACAGGTTCCCTGATTTCCATAATTCTTCTGCCGCGAGTGCCAGAGCCCGCGGGCACGCGCTTAACGTTTGTCGACGACTTCGTCTACGAACGCTCAGGAACGCCGAGGTTTTTAG
The DNA here is from genome assembly GCA_019244045.1 of Acidobacteriota bacterium. Taxonomy (GTDB): domain Bacteria; phylum Acidobacteriota; class Terriglobia; order Terriglobales; family Acidobacteriaceae; genus Gp1-AA122. The sequence goes on along the minus strand of JAFATF010000104.1, from coordinate 5,297 downwards.
CAGCCTGGATCGCCTGCACCGTCTGCTTCCCTCGTCCACAAGGTCCGCATCGGGCCGTACGAGCTAGTGGAGCGGTCATTCGAATCGCTCAGACTTCCGATCACGCACGCCCCGCAATTTTCTGTCGCGAAGTGCAGAACTACCTCCAAGTGCAAATTAGCGTTTCGATTGAGACAAAATTCAGCTGCGTTTGACACCTTGTCTATTCCGTCTTACTTTCCCTCGCACATTCATCATGTTTCTGGACTGGTTTTCTCGATCGCAAGAACAAAAATCAGCTCGATGAAGGGAGGGTGCACATGAGGAATCAGAAAGAGGTCTGGAGAAAGCGTCTCATCGTGGCTGCGATAATCGTAGTGCTCACCGCAGAAATGGTCGCACAGAACCTTGGAGCAAGTCCGCAGTTTAACGTCGCAGTGCAAGGCCAAACAGGCGCACAACCAGAAGGAACGTTTCTCAATTTCATCAATTGGGTTGGAAATGTTATTTCCCCTGTCGGTGCCGGAGGGGCCATTGTGGGGGCAATTGCTTCCTGGCTCACTGGGCGCGGCTTCGCTCGCTGGCTATTTGCGGCCGCCGCCCTCCTCGGAGTATCAGGCGTTACCAGACTCATTGAGTTCTGGGTCACGAATGGGACGGGAGGAGTGACTTAGGCGAGAGATGCACAAGGCGGGTCTGGAGCCTGCGCGCGGAAGAGCACAGGCTCCCGCCATAGAGCGTTGCTGCATTCAACTCGGGACAAATCCAATGCCAGCTCCTCAATTACTCAATGACATTATCTCGGTGCTTTTGCTTTTGGCGCCATCGGCTGCGATCTTATCGCTCGTGTTGGCTGGAATGAGCCTGCGCCGCGACGGGGCCATGACCTTCGTGATCGGTGGTGGTTTCACGAAGTGGATATTCTGGGCTGTGATTTTTGTGACACTTCAACCGCTTTTGAGTTGGTTCACCTCGTTCGGCATTTCCACCCAGTTGCCCTCAGGCGGCATCAGCAACGCCTGGCTATCTAATTTCGAGACCGATCTGGCTCAATTTGTCTCCCAGTTTATTTTGCAAAGACTGGTTCCAACTCTGGCTGCGTTCTTAGTATTGAGAGCAATCCTGGATGCAGCGTCTGGTCAGCACCCTTTGCCCCCGCTGTTGGCCGCGATGTTCTTACTTGCGACACAGACGACTTTCGACCTGCTTCAGAGTTACAACACAGGCACGCAATATGCCACCTTGGATATTCTCGACAGTCTTTGGAATCATTTGGCGGCAACAATCATGCCCATAGCGGCTGTTCTCGCATTAATTGGTGCGATTTTGAATTTCGCGATGCGCAAGCCATTTCTCAGGCTTGTTGCCGTATCACTTGCGATGATGACCGCTTCCGCCATTTGGAAACTGCTGACCGCGATGATGTAGGTGTGCGAAATGAATTTGACCAGCATGTCTTTTGACCGCGGAATCTTGGACCTGGCGAACTGGCTCGGCAACGTCATCATGCCCACGATCGCGGCCGTCTTCATCATCAACGCTGTGCTGCAGTTTTCTCGAGCTCAAGAGTTCGCGCACAGCCTGTATGGCGCATTGGCATGCCTCATGATCTCAGGCCTGACGCGGGCATTTGAAACATTCGCCTCACAAGCGGCATGGAACAACCCTGACCTTTACTGGCTGTCCATTTTGACGCTGATTAACTGGTTCGCAAACGTGATCTTACCTGTATACGCAGCATCGCAGGTCGCCGCGATGGCGCTTCGGCTCGGCCTGTTCTCCCCGGTTCATCCTAGCAGTGGATGGTTGCGCCACCTGGTGAGCGCCTCGCTCTGCCTTATGGTGTCAGGTGTGCTGCGATTAGCGGAATTTTTCGTGACCCAGGGAAACGGGGGGGTTACGTAGGAGGCGATCATGGCCCTCGACATCACACCCATTTACCGGAACCTGCGCACCAGAGTTACATTCTTTGGCCTCGAGGCAGAGGATCTATTTGCAATTCTCGGGCTTGCTGTGGTGATGAACCTTGTGGGCAGGTTTTTAAATCGCGAGATATTCGGATTGCCCGTGAGCATGGTGCTGCAGTACTTCGTTCCTATCTTCAGTGTGCCGGGGTTAATCGTTTTCAAGTACGGCAAACAACGCGGCTATCTGCTGGATTGGATTCTGTTTCACACCAAGCCGCACGTTTACTGCGGTCTCGAGCGCGACAGCGAACTCGCAAGCGAATACCTGAAACATTGAGGAAGAAAATGCCTATCACTGTGCAGCAGTACCAGAACTCGTTGGCCCAGCCTGCCCTTTGTGAGCAGCTCAAGGTGCGCGATCTGACCGACAACCTGCTCGTCCAACTCAATGGCTCCTTCGCCGCCGGATATCGAGTGAGCGGAATTTGCTCTTACTACGCCAGCGATGAGGAGCGGAATCGGACAAAACTCGTTTTAGAGGCACTGATTCGTTCCCTGCCGGAGCGTTCCATGCGCTTGCAGGCCCGCTTTGAAATTTCAGAAGGTCCAGGGGATCTCATCGCCAAGTACAAACGCGAACAACATAGCTGCAGTGATGTCCTTCAGACACTTGATCGAGAACAGTCCAATGCTTGGCTGGCGAAGTCCCAGGCAAGCTATTACCTCGATCAATCGCTGCGTTTCTTTTTTATCTGGAACCCGCGCATCCATCACCAGTCGGCTGATTTCGCGTGGAAGACGACGGCCAGTTACGGGTTCAGCATGTCTGCTGCGAAATGTGTCGAACGTAGCCGACGGGAGCATGAAGACCTAGTTGCCGAGTTCAACAGTCTCTTGTCCGGTGTAGAAGCCAGTATGCAAACGACAGGCATGAAGATCGAGAGAATGTCTGACCAGGAATTTTTTTTCGAGATCAAACGCGCTCTAAATGCGAGAGCGAGCGACATACGGCCTCACCACCCACCCGAGCACTCGTTGTTCTATGAAAGCGCACGCAGCCAACTCGCTAACGTCAATCTAGAGGAGGAGGTCGAGGATCACTTAAAACTCGGTGGACTGCTCTACTCATTCATCAGCCTCAAAGACCTGCCGGATGCCACGTTTCCAGGCTTATTGCGTGAGCTGTTGGTGATGGATTTCCCCATGGCTGTGAACACAGAAATCGTTCTGCCGGACCAGGCAAATGCGGTTAAGCAATACAAGAGCCGGCTCCGAAAAATGACGGCCGCGCAAAAGGACATCCATGGCGGCTTTCGCCTGAATGTTGACGCACAGGTAGCCGAGCACCAGCTGATGAAAATCCTGCAAGAGCTGATTGCCAGCTCTTTGAAATCATGCCAGGTCAGTATGACTGTTTCGGTACGTACGTCACAGCCCGCATGCAACCGATTCGAGTTGATCGAAGCTCAACGCATTTTGGCAGACCGGCGGCAGCGCGTATTGCATGCCATCGCTCGCATGAACGGGGCACGTGGAATACCTGAGACTCTGGCGCAAAAACGACTCTTCTTTTCCGGCCTACCCGGCCTGGGCGAGGTTAACAAGCGCGAAATGGACGTGTTGACACTGCATGCTGCCGATTTGCTTCCCATCGAGATGCCCTGGCGAGGAACGCCGAATTCGCCGCTGATGTTGTTTGAGACTCCGTATCGGCAGCTCATTCCGTTCTCCCCTTTTGACTCAAGCCTGGGCGACGCCAATTTGCTCATCATGGCCAAGACCGGCGGCGGAAAGACTTTTCTCGCGCAACTGATGCTGCTGATGATAGCCCGTGCGCGGCCACTGGTTTCAATTCTCGAGCGTGGCGACTCCTATTCACCGTTAGTGGAGCTCATGGGAGGCCGGGTCATCAACGTGCAATTGGATGGGCAGGAGACCCTCAACGCCTGGGACTTACCCCGAGGGGACACTACTCCAAGCAACGAAAAGACAGCATTTCTGAAAAATTTGGCTCGGCACATGCTCGGCGACGGCCCGAGTTCGGATTCGTCGTTGCTGGACAACGTCCTCACTGAGGCGATTACGCGTGTTTATAAGCGCTGCTCGATCCGATACTCCAATCCCACGCCGACCTTTAACGACCTGCGGGAGGAACTGGCGAACTGGCGTGACGCAGAAAAAATGCAGCGCACCATTGACGAAGCTCACCTGGCCTCGGTCAAGCTACGGCAGTGGACCGAAACAGGAATTTACGCCAAGCTTTTCGACCGGCCCACCAACATGCGCCTGGACAATGACTGGTTATTCTTCAACCTTGAAGGCTTGAGGGCAGATCCGCGGCTTGAGACGGCGATGAGCATGCTCATCGCGGCGGCCATGGCTTCGCGGGCGGCCGGCAAGTCAGCTCGGCCCAGCGTCTCAGTGCTCGATGAGTGTTGGTTCCTGCTCGATTCGCCCTCGCTCGCTCCTGAAATTGTGCAGTTGTATCGGACCGCACGCAAACGTAACTCTAGTGTTTGGGGGATCAGTCAGACCGTCGAAGATTTCGTAGGCACAGAATCGCAGCCTCGCAGGCAGGGTCCGGGAATTCTTAAAAATGCGACCACGAAGATTGTCGGGCAACAGCTTGGCGAGGTCACTCCGTTGGTTGCGCACCTGAATCTCAATCGGGCCGCAATCCACGAGGTGAAGACCTTCGGGGCACCGCGCAAAGGCCAGGGTGCGGAAGTCCTGCTGGTGATTGGCGAGAAGGCGGAAACGACACAGACAATCCGAATTATTCCCACCCCGCTTTCCTATTGGATATGTACGACCTTTCCCCGAGAGCGTAGGTACCGGCAGTGGTTTCTCGAGAGACGGGCGGGCAGGCAGCTCTTGGAAACTTATCAGGAGCTAGCCGCGAGATTTCCGCAAGGGCTTGCAGACCTAGAGCCGCTCCCGGAGGAAAACGCGGGCGCCCTGAATTCATAGCTTTGGCCGCACGTGCAAGCGGCTAACTGTACTGGAGCGAAACATGCAGATCGTAGCGTTTTCAGTAATTTTTGTAAGCCTTCTATGGTCCGTCATAATGGCACAAAGCCGTAGGAGGTTAGTGGCAATGGCACTTACAGGTGCGATGGTCCTAGTGTTGGTGGGAGCGCCAGAGCCCACGGCCGGCCAAGCACCGGCTGGACCGCTCAGCGCCATACAAGGGGTCCTCAGCGCCATCAATGGCCTGATCCAGACCGGGTTGAGCTCCATTGATAGCGCCAGGACGGCTCTTTACAAACTTCAGCAGGTCACGGTCTGGCCACAACAGCTGATCAAGCAAACACGAACTCAGATCGCAGCAATCATAGGCAAGTACCGCAACCTGATGACTAGCATGGTCCGTACGGACCTGAAGAGCGCCACGCTGGCTGCACCGCAAGC
>JAFATF010000097.1 GCA_019244045.1 Acidobacteriota bacterium | reverse complement strand
GATCACAACCGCGAAGACGTTGCTACTCAATCGACAGCGTTCGACCAACTCTCCTCGAAAGCACGGCCTGGCCCAGGGATTGATTTCGGTGGTAGAAAGTTGGCTGCCGTCCTCGGAAACGACAGGAATGGTACCCAGAGCAACGCGAGTACCAAATTAGAAGTTGCAATGAATGGTCATGCGGTGCCCATCGCTATGCTGTGGGCCTTCGCGGCGTAGCAGGAAGCGGCAGACCTGGCCATCGCCGTGCACGCGGAGGATCGAGAACATCACGTCCGGCGGCGACTAGCGCAATCCGGCACACCAAACACGACCCTGTCGGGACAACTCGCGCGGTGAACGCAATTACGACAACTTGGCCTTGACGCTAACCTGAGAACGCATCCTAGGATCGCCACGTAAAAGGCAATCAGCAAATATCCCCAGTGGTGGAGCAACCACATAATAATTCTCCTTCTGGCGCACTTCACAATGCCCTGGAGGTGGACATCTATCAGTGAGCTGCATCACCTAGGGTGGTGATGCGGATCACAGGACTCGTTAGGGCCGCGGGACGCCGGGCCGTGAAGCAAAGACTCGACTGTCGCATTTTGAATGCAGTGGCGAAGGGTCTCGGGATCACGGCGCACAAAACGTGCACAGAAGGAATCCTGAGTTAACGCCGTTCTCATTGTGAATGGCTCTTCGAAATTAAGCAGATGGCCTCCGCTCGTATGCTTCATTCCGCCAACGACGGCGTGCGACTCGTCTCATGAAATGAGAACGTGTTCAGGTCATTCCAATGATGTGCGAAGGTGACTCATGAACGGCCGCCGCTGCGTTCTGGATTGCCAGATCGCCTGCCTCGACGCTGCGGCAAGCCGCAGTTGCGTCTGCTGTTCCGCCGCGACTGTACAACCGCGAGCACGAAGGGTCAGCAATGAACGGAACTTGCTTCTTTACAATGCTGAGGCGCTTTGAGCGCAGCTCCAGCGGGGCGATGTGTGTACCCGGACACACCCGCGCGTTGACGCCGACGAGAAAACCGGGGTTACAATGTTGCTGCAAAGAGGAGGACCACGACCCATGCAGCCGCATGCTGTGAAAGTGCCCGTTACGGCCTCTGTTCCCGTAGACTGCGTGTTCTGGGAGGAGGACGATGGTTGGTCGGGAGCGTGTGCAGAATTGGCGCTCACCGTGCGTGGCATAAGTTTCGAGGACACGAAAAAGAACATGGAAGCTGCTCTGGAATCATTTCTGAGCGAGTTGGTGCAGGAGCGCAAAAAGGCAGCGTAGGCGAAGAGAGCGCGGATGAGTTCATGCGCGCAGAGTGGTACCCTCTACCAGTGAAGATTACGGTTGCACAATCCGCCGGAGCAGTCCTTGAAAGCCCTGGCCATGGCTTGGTTTTGGGCGCAGCGAATCAACATCCCCGTCCCTGCGCCTTGCAGTCAACTACGCTGTTCCGATCAGATAAACGGTGATGATGCGTCGGTGAAGGTCTTAGGCTGTGTCTGGCGGACGTCGATCTCAATAGCAGCATGGTTACCATCCGTCAAAGTTCTACAAATCCAGACTCGCCCACGAGCAGGTCCCGATTATAACAAACGAGGCGGGCCGATCACGGATGCGTTTGCCCATGTGCCTCATTTTCGTGTTTGAGATATTTCTTTCCCCGCTTGAATTGCCTCGCCAGTTTGTCTCCACTACGACCAGGTGATTCTTCCCCGCATTCTTGACAATTTTGTCCTTGGGTAGCACAATGGTGCCAGCGAATAAAAAGCGAATATTTTCAGGAATGTTCCCGTCCCTGATCGAGGTCGCCATGCCTTCCCTGCTCGTTTGCACCCAGCCGGCAGCGCGTAATTTGACATTTTTCCGCTCCAGCGGCCCTTCGACTCTGCTGCAGCATCTTTCGGCGGCTACTCACCTGACCGGGATCACTCCCGCATCTAATCTCGGAATTCGTCCTGTTCCTGAATTGACTTCGACCGGCATCCCGCAACTGGACGCACTGATCGGCGGCCTACCGCGTGGCTGCCTGACGGAAATTTATGGAATGCCATCGTCAGGACGCACCAGCATATTGCTATCCGCGATGGCTGCCGCGACGTGTCGTCAAGAAGCCTGCGCCTTGGTGGACGTAAGCAATGCGTTCAACCCGCATTCTGCCGCTGCCGCCGGTATGGATCTCGGGCAACTGCTCTGGGTACGCTGCAATGAAACAACGAAAAAAAATCCGGCTGACTTGCCCGCCGACTTCGCTCAAGGCCGCGGCACGGGTAGGCTCCAATCTCGAGTTACAGATAAGATTCAGCTGAAATCGGATATGGCACGGATGGCGCAAGCACTGAAGGTTGCAGACTTGCTGGTTCAAAGCGGCGGCTTTGGTTTCATCGCTATCGATCTTGGTGACCAGCACCAAAGCACATCCCGGCGCACGCCATTAGCCTCCTGGTTCCGCTTTCGCCGCGCCGTCGAGAACACACCCACGGTGCTGCTAGTTATTTCACAAGCACCTTGCGCGCGGAGCTGTGCATCGCTCGTGCTGCGCTTAGCATGTCAATCATCACCGGTTGACTCTTCATCTCGAACGCAGCGATCAATTCTTGCTTTTCAGCTCTCTAGGCTCGCAGGTGATCCAGGACAGCAGATCACTGTGCATAATTTTTTACAAAAACGAATATTCGTTGATCGCGCAACCCCGGCTCATGCCCGCCTCTTCGAAGGAATTTCCATTCGTCTACAGGCCGAACGCTGGCAGCGGGAGCCCAAGTTGTTGTGCGGCGACAAAACTGCCTTTAGCACAACCACGGTATGGTGCCGATAACCATTGCATCATTCGAGCACTGAGGGATTGCGGCGTGAGTTTTGCATGCATTTTCGTTCCTGACTTTCCTGTGGAAGCACTAATGCGCGTCGAACCCGAGTTGCGCTCGCAAATGGTTGCCGTACTCGAAGGCAAAGCGCCGCTCGAGAAGGTTTTTGCCTTCAACCAGAAAGCCCGCGCTGCCGGCCTGGAAACGGGAATGACGCGTTTGCAGGCGGAGGCCTGGCCTAATTTGGCGTTGCGCGCCCGCTCCCCTTGCCAGGAAACGGCCGCACATGCTGCGCTGTTCGATTGCGCACGGTCATTTTCACCGCGAGTGGAAGAGACTGCTGCCGACACTTTCATCCTCGACATCGCCGGTAC
>JAFATF010000640.1 GCA_019244045.1 Acidobacteriota bacterium | reverse complement strand
CGCCCCAACATCGGATGATAGATCTGCCCATGCCTTAAAAACTCCTATGCCGTGTCACGTTTGTTTCGTCGATTCGGGCCCACAGTCGGTGCCGCAACGATGGGTGGCACCTGCTGGTCTTCAGGGCGGGGCAACAACCCGGCGCGTTGCCGATCCTTCAGGCGATAGCTATTGCCTCGAATGTTGATGGTGGTCGAGTGGTGGAGCAGCCGATCGAGGATCGCAGTTGCAATGATCGGATCACCAAAGATGGAGCCCCACTCACCGTAGCTTTTGTTGCTGGTGAGGATGATGCTGCCACGCTCGTAACGGGCGCTCACCAACTGGAAGAAGATGGTGGCGCCGAGATCATCCAGTGGCAGATAACCCATTTCATCGATCACCAGTACCCTGGGTGCAAGATAGACGCGCATACGGCGGTCCAGACGGCCTTCGCGATAGGCACGTCCGAGGTCGGTAACCAGATCATGCGCGGTAATGAAGTAAGCGCCGAAGCCGGATTGAATCGAGGCTTCGGCAAGGGATACGCTCAGGTGCGTTTTGCCCACCCCTGGAGGCCCGAGAAAAATGACGTTACTGTCCTCGTGTACAAAGCGCAGCGAACGGAGCTCCCGGATCTGACGTTCGTCAATCGACGGTTGGAAGGCAAAGTCGAACTGGTCGAAGTTCTTCAAGTAGGGCAGGTGGGCGAGTTGTAATCGAGCCCGTAGATAACGGCTTCGGCGCGCCTCGGACTCGCAGCTGAGCACCTCATCCAGAAAATCGGCGTAACTGGGTTCACTCTTCGCCGCATGCTCGAGCAGCGCCTCCAGCCTCGCTTCGATGGCCTTCAATCCCAGTGTTGTCAGGGAGCCTTGCAGTTTCTCGATGGGAGTCATTGTGCACCTCCCATTGCGAGTTCATCGTAAGCCGCCAAGGGTCGTGATTCAACCGAGGGCGCCTCCTCGCGAATCTGAATGAGCACCTTGCCGCCAGTTCTCTGATCGCCCAGCGGTATGCCTTCATGATGGCCGCGCTGCGTGATCACCTGATGTTTGCGTGAGGCTTGCTGATGCACGGCGATCCGTTCGTTGCCGCAATACACCTCCACCTCCGAACCACGCTGGCGCACCCACACTTCCTTACCGGCGTACTTCCAGTGGACGGAATAGCGACTGGCCCGCCAAGCGACATAGGCGTCGCGCGCCACCTTGCGCAACTCATCGTCGACGTAGGGATATGGAGTTCGTCCGTTCAACGTCTGAAGGTTGAACTGGTCCATGTCCCAGCGGAACAGAATCTGCTCGCAAGTGGTTCCGTGCACCCGCATATTGGCAACTGCCCCGAGCCACTCACGCAGCTGGGTGTTGAAGTCCATCAGGCATGTCGGTTCGCGGCCGAGTAACCCACACAGGAAATTTCGCCGTACATACTTCACCCCGGATTCGATCTTGCCCTTAGTCTGCGCGCGGTAGGGCCGGCATAGCCGCGGTTGGAAGCCGCAGTATCGTGCGAAGTCCAGAAACACTGGGTGCCAGAGAATCTCGCCACGATCGTCGGTGCCGAGCCAGACCGTCTTCATGCGGTCGTAAAGAAGTTCTTCGGGCACGCCGCCCCATTCCTGAAAAGCCGCCTCGTGCATCCGCAGCAATGTTCCGAGCTTCTGATCCAAAGCGGCACAGGCCCACAAGCGACGGCTGTATCCCAGGGTGATGACGAAGCCCCAGATCTTCTGTTCCCCTCCATCGATGTCCCAATAACCCAGATGTCCCCAATCGACTTGCGCTTGTTTGCCAGGCGGTGTTTCAAAGCGTCGAACGGCGGTGGCCTTGGCCTCGGTACGCTGCGGCTGCAGCCAATCCTTGAGGATCGTGTAGCCGCCTGGATAGCCGCGCTGTTTTAACTCCCGCAGCAGCACCTGGGCATTCCAGACGCCGGCTTTCAAGCGATCCGCCAGATAATCTTGGAATGGGTCCAGCTTGCTTGGGCTTCGCTCTCGCGGCCCATAGGCCGGCACCGATTCAGGCGCCATCAAATACTTCCCAACGGTCTTGCGATCGAACCCGAGCAATTCGCCAATCGCCTTGATGCTCAGTCCTTCGCACTTGAGTTCTGTGATTTCGTACACGTCTTTTCCCCTTAGCAGGTCCGGCCCCTCCTCTTTCGAGGGTCCGCTACCGGCGCGGTTTACACCGTTACCGGGTGGGGATTTTTCGACCGGCATTTGAGGATTTTTGCACCGGCCGTGACACACCGCGCACTTTGGGGCTGAAACGATGCAAGATGCTCGATGGACTACCCTGCTTGCCGCCACGAACGCTG
>JAFATF010000635.1 GCA_019244045.1 Acidobacteriota bacterium | reverse complement strand
TCCAAAGCCAGCTGCGATCCCGGTTCGGCGATCGGTGGCGGTGCTCGGATTCAAGAATCTATCGGGCCAGCCCGATGACGCTTGGCTGTCTACTGCGTTATCTGAGATGTTGAATACGGAACTTGCAGCGGGGGAAAAACTGCGCATAGTTTCCGGCGAGGATGTCGCACACACGAAGAACGACCTTTCAATCTCTGACCCCGACAGCTTGGGCCGAGAGAGCCTTGCTCGTTTACGGAGGAATTTGGGCGTTGACTACGTTGTGCTAGGGTCGTACTTAGATCTGGGCAAAGAAGCTGGAGGACAGCTTCGTCTTGATCTGCGGATCCAAGACGCCACAGCAGGGGAAACGATCGCATCAATATCCCAAACCGGCAGCGAGGCTCAGCTCTTCGAATTGATTTCCCATACTGGTCAGCAGCTGCGCGGCAAGCTTGGCCTAGGTGCAGTTTCCCCGGTAGAGGCCGCGGGTGTGAGAGATTCCCTTCCCTCGAATGCTGAGGCAACGCGATTTTATTCGGAAGGACTGGCCAAGCTTCGCGTATTCGATTCTTTAGGTGCACGAGATTTGCTGATGAAGGCTGTGGATGTGGACCCGAATTTCGCCTTGGCCCACTCCTCATTGGCGGAAGCATGGTCTAGGCTGGGCTACGACAATAAGGCGAAAGAGGAGGCGAAGAAAGCTTTTGCGCTCGCCGCAGGTCTCTCCCGCGAAGACCGTCTGAATATTGAAGGTAGCTACCGGCAGGTAACCTCCGATTGGGCAAAGACCGCCGAGGTTTACACGACGCTGTTCGCTTTGTTTCCCGATAATGTCGACTACGGCGTGCACTTGGCTAATGCGCAACGCTCAATCAAGCCCGCTGAGGCTATCGCCACCCTGGAAAGATTGCGCAAACTTCCGGCACCGGCCGGCATTGATCCGCGCATCGATTTGTTGGAAGCGTCGGCGTGGACGGGAATCGATTTCAACAAAGCAGTGGGATTAGCGGAAGAGGCACTGAGGAAGGGGATGTCACTGCATTCGGAACTGGTCATGGCTCGCGCGTATTCCATCCTGTGTGGTGATCTTGCCTATGTCGGGAGCCCCCATGAGGCCTACTCTGCATGCGAAAGTGCCCGAAAAGCCTACGCAAATGCCGGGGATCGCAGCGGCGTGGCCACAAGTTTGAACGACCTGGCAGTCACCTATGCGCAGCAAGGGGACTTAACGCAAGCGCACGAGATCTGGAAGAAAACTCTCGCCAATTTTGAGGCCATTGGCAATGTCGAAGGTGTGGCCGCTGCATACAACAATCTTGGTGAGGTTGGCCTCCAATTGGGGAACTTGTCCGAGGCCAGCTTGCAGCTTGGGCAGGCACTGCCGAGGTATCGTGAGTTGGATGACCAGGACGGAATAGGCCGGGTGCTCGCAGATTTGGGCGAGATGTACAAGCAAATGGGAGAACTGAAGAAGGCGCAACGCGCTTACCAACAGGCGATGGCGACAGCCCGTGACATTGCTGACAGGAGCGTTTCTGCTGCTGCGCTGCACGGCTTGGGCGAAGTGTTGATGATTCAGGCGGATTTCGCGGCGGCCCATACTGCATTGCAACAAGCTCTCGAACTGCGGAATGCTGCGGGAGAAAAACAAACCGCCACCGAAACACAGGTTGCGCTGGCTCAACTGGCAAGCGAAGAGGGTCGGCTAACAGAAGCCGAAAGCGCGCTGCGCCAGGCGGAACAAGCATTTCGCGACGATCAGCAGAGCGATGACGAAATTTCTGCCGCTACAGAGCTGGCCAAGAACATGTTGTTAGTGGGGAGGATCGCAGAAGCCCAGGCTAAGATAGACGCTATTAGGGAGCTGGTGGTGAAGAGTCACAGTCGGAGGGTGCGCTTCAATTGGGGCATTACCGAAGGACGTGTTCTTTTTGCCCGCGGCAAGCGAGCAGATGGCCAGCGGGAGTTGGAGGCGGTTTCGAGCGAGGCCGCACAAGCAGGCTTTGTCGGCTACGAATTGGAGGCTCGCCTAGGATTAGCCGAGATGGGAGTGAAAACGTCAGGCCTTGTCGGTACCGGGCGCGCAGCGCTCGCTGCCTTGGAAAAAGAAGCTAGAACAAGGGGGTTTATGTTGCTTGCTCGGAAAGCCGCTGCAGCACGTAAGACATGAAACGGCGAGCGATCACTGACTAACCTGGATGGTCCCTTAGATTGTCAGGGCGCCA
>JAFATF010000589.1 GCA_019244045.1 Acidobacteriota bacterium | reverse complement strand
GCGGAGACACGGGCCGCGTTGTTTGGCGTGCCGACCACTCCAAAATCATTTGTCGATAGTCCATTTTTAATGAGCAAATACTCGAGATGCACGGGCGAACCAGGTGCGGTGACTGCAACTGTTCCGTCCTTTAGCTCTTTGATCCAGCGTATTTTGCTTCGGGGCGAGGCTACTAAGGCAATACTCGGCGTCTGCAGCATCAAAACGAATGACCTTAAGGTCACGTCCTTGGGCCGTCAGCAGCAACGTCTGATCATGAAAGGAGGAAACCACGTCTGCGCTCCCGGCCAGTAACGACTCTAGGGCCTTTGAGCCACCGGACATGTCATTCATTGTGACGTCTAGACCCTCATCACCAAAGAACCCAAGCTCTTGCGCCAAGATCAACGGCAGTTGGACAAGCGATGGCATACGCGGCAACTGCCATGATCACCTTCGCATGCTTCGGTCCCGCCGATCTCACCTGACAACTTGGTGCGAGGAGCAGAACACTTATTCCGGCAATGCTCCGCAATGAAAAGGAATGCAGGCTTCGAACTTGGGTGGAACTCATGTGTCCTCCTCGGGATTGGGCAAGTATAAACCGCATCACGGGCACAAGAGCGCACAGGAGGTACGCATGCGCTACGGAAGCCAACCTCCAGCTCAGCACTGCTCGGCTCAAGCTATGCTCGGGCAACGTTGGAGCGTGGCTGCACTTCTTAACACCCGAGCCGGGGCAAGTTGAATTCAGTTACTCCGCATGGTTCTGCAGACTTTTCAGCACCAACCGCAATAGGACTGCACAGTCCAGAATCGCCCAGAGACAGACGCGTGGGGGCAGGTGGTTTCAGTAGTTGTCCATTAACAATTCAGAACAACGAAAGAACGGATCAGCGCGCTGCAATTACCCGATGTTGAAAGATTCCATCCGCAGCCTCGAAGACGGGCCCGTGAAACGCCGATCTAAATTCCTGAAAGCCAACTGATGTCATAGTCCAGAGATTATAAGTGCTTGCGATCGATGCAACAGCCAGCCCTCCGGCATTCTGTAACCGCCAGATAATACGTAGCGTCGGATGCTTACCTCGCAATGGCAAGATGAGGCTCTCGTCAAGCGCAACTCTGCTCGTACAACGAGCAACACCTGTAATGCGTCCATCTCGGGCAGAGTATCCTTCGGTCTGGCGAGCAGTTTGAGCAGGTGGACCAGATCTTCGCCGCCCCCGGGCGGGAGAGCAGCGGGCAGTCGGTTGCAGTTGTGCGAGGCTTGGCGTGTCGTGTAGAATGGCGCGGATGACCCGCTGCACTTCAGCTGTCCTACTGTTCGTGAGCGGCTTGGCCTTTGCTCAGGCTCCGCAGGCCACTCCTCCCGGGACACTGGGCTCCGGCCGCGGCGGCTTCGTGCCCGTCGTTATAGGGCCGCCGGCCCCGGTCCCCCCGGAGGTCGCCATCCCACGTCCGAAGCCGTCTGAGATCGCTCAGGTCAACCAGGCAATTTCGAACTGGATCGCGTCGGATCAATCGGCGGCGCAGCCCCTAATTAAGAAGTACGCGCCACTTCTGTTGCTGCAGCCGCCGCGTTTCAACGTCGCGGCGACGTACACGCAGACACAGCAGCGCATGGGGCCACGACACGAGCGCTTCGTGGAGATCGCCAATAAGGGCGATATCGACCTGCTGCTCGACGGTGACTCGATCACCGACTGGTGGGCGCTGAACGACGAGAACAAGGCGATGTTCGAGAAATATTTCGGTGGAATGAAGACGGCGAACTTCGCCATTGCCGGCGACACGACGCAGGGTGTCCTCTGGGGATTGAAGAACGGGGAAGGGCAAGGATTCCAGCCGAAGGCTATCATGCTGATGATCGGGACGAATAACACGGGGGGCACCAACAATACGGGCACCATGACCGCGGCAGAGATCGCCGAGGGCATCGGAGCCGTGGTGCAGGAGATGCGGACGGATTTCCCGCAGGCGAAGATCCTGCTGCTCGCGGTGTTCCCGCGAGGAAATCCCGGGGATTCGGTGCGGGATAAGATCGCGGAGATTAACCGTATTGTCGCGCGACTCGATGACCAGCGGCACGTCTTTTACCTGGATATCGGTGCGAAGTTCCTGGACGATGGCGGTTATTTTCTGCCGGGCACGTTCCGGCCGGACAACCTGCACCCTGTCGCGAAAGGATACGATATCTGGGGAGCGGCGGTGAAGGACAAGATCGCGGAATTGATGAAGTAGGGACTACAGACGTTCCGCGGCCCAAAGGCTCGGGCAACGCCTGAGGTTTCGGTAGATCGGGTTCTCGTGCGCGTGGCCGTTATGGCCCAATTGGAATGGTCAGCAGGTTTTGTTGGGACGTGCCGGGATGGGGTATGCTGCCGAGGAGTGATCAGCCAAACGGAGAAGGAACCAGGCACGACGTGTCCTGCTTGTGAGCGACAGAACATCGTTAAGAACGGCCGTGACCGGCGGGGTGCCCAGGTGTACCGTTGTGCGGACTGCGACCGATCTTTTACCGCTTGGACCGGCACTCCGTTCTCCGGTCATTCCTTTCCGCCCGCGGTGATCGGCTTAGCCGTGCGCTGGTCTCTGCGCTTTCGACTCAGCTACGCCGAGGTGGTCGAATGGCTCGCCGAGCGATTCATCCAAGTAGACGT
>JAFATF010000583.1 GCA_019244045.1 Acidobacteriota bacterium | reverse complement strand
CAATCAATTAGCGGCGTCAGGAGCAGGTATTCAGAAGCGTGGTGAACTGCACGCGCTCACCCCGCCAGTTCGATTTGCTGTTGCGGGTGGAAGGGGGGGAGGATTCCATAGATAGCAGAGGAATATCGGATGCCGTTCACCAGAAGTTGCTGAACGGCATCTGCTCTTCACGCCTGTCGGCCTGGTCCGTATTCCTATCATCGCAGCTTCCACGTCCATGTCCACCAGCCAGCGATGGAACTCTAGAGGTGAATCTCCATGTCGGCCGTGGTAGATCGAATTGCTATCACCCAAAGCATGTACTTCGAGGCCCGTCTTGACAGGTAGGCGATAGGTCAGCCGACTAAAGTATTGCCTTAGGTTTAGCGTCTGCAGCATCCTAATGACGATGACAGATGCGAGAACGTCAATCAGGTGCATAGTTCGCCTGCGTTGATGTTCCTGCGCTCGACGAATCACACGTGAGTTTTCCTAGAGTACCTCGAGAACAATTGGCAACGGGTAGCAAGTCTGCGAGATCACGCCGGAGGCCGAGTTTTTCCGATTGACCGATACAAGTGATCCAACTACTATGCTTGCGCTCTCTTTCGACTCCCCACACGCGCGATAACCTCGTGCGATATCCTTTTTTGCGGAGGTCGTGCCAATGACAGCGAGAGCAAGGAGCCGCGGTAGTCATCCACTCAGGCCCTCTGCGGGGCAAGGAAGGCGTGATATGCCAGCAGAGGCTCCGGTCGCACCCCAATGGCCAAGCTATCGAGGCCCATCTCAGTTCGTCGGTACGAGCCCCAGCCAAAGGGTAACGGTCTATGCTGATCCCAGTCTGGGCGCGCCGGGACTGCAAAACGCGCAAGATCTAGTCAATGACGCCGACCGCATTGCGAGCGCAAATGATGCACTGTTTGGTACAGTGGGTGGTCAGGTCAGCGTTATCGTTTTCGCCCTCGGAAGCCGAACTGATGGCACGGGCGGTGCCGACCACATGGGGTGTGACTATACTACGGGGAATGCAATTGAAGTTTGTGCTTCATTTGGCAACTCCGCTCGCGTAGCGGCGCTGTTCGAGGCCGAGCTGAGCGAATGCTCCATGGGAGGGGACCTTTGCGGAGTGAGTACAGGCGAAGCTCTCTCCAGGTGGTGTGCAGCCGTCATTGGCCACAATGCCTTGCCGGATTTCGCAACCGCGCCACAGTGGGCGCAAGATGGAATGCCGAATTTCGTTGATACGACGGATCCTACCGATCAAAATCCGGACAGCACAGGATGCGGAATGGCATTCTTGTCCTGGTTAATGAGCCAAGGCCACGGCTTGGATCAAATTGCCCCCGCGATGGTAGCGCTCCGAGACGCGGGAACGTTGGCTCAGCTGTATCGGAATCAGACATCAGATCTGGCCAGCAACGCATGGCCCAGCTTCCAGGCTGCCGTGCAACAGCTGCCCAACGCTATAACCAGCGATGATCCCTTTGGGGCGCTAGCTCAGCCCGCACAACTGGTCCATCAGTCACTCTGGACGCTAGCTTTAGCCTCGAAGGTATTTAGCAGCATCTTGGCTGATATCGCCAGTGGCAAATCGGCAGCGCAAATTGTGGCCGGAGTCCGCGCCCTTCTACCAACCACCAAATTTGTGCATGATCCGCTCATTGGTCGCTCTGAATCGCGGCGCTTAGTCCCGCCTCATAAAGCTCGGTAAGTGATCGAGAGCGCCAATGGAGACGCGCCTGCGCGTCTGCTGCTCGCTGCAGCGGACCAGAAAGATCGTTAGAATGGGAGTATCTTTGCCACCGGCCATTAGCCGTTTATGTGCGACGATTAGCATAAATCCATATATGGGAAAAATTCGACCTGCGGGAAGCTGCTTCTGATGGGGAGACCAAAATGAAGCTCTTAACCGTTGTTTGTGCGGCCATTTGGCTGCCAATTCTGCTCGCTGCAAGACAAGATCCCATACGTCCGAAGATCACCGGCATAGCATATGTGCGTGTATTTTCCACGAATTTAGAGAATTCGCGAAGCTTCTACGGCAAGATCATTGGGCTTGGCCCAGCCTCCCTGTGCTCAGGGGCGGGACAATCGTGCTTTGCCATAAACGATCACCAACATATCCAGATCGTTTCGGCAAACACCCCGCCCCAGGCGAATTTCCTCGCCCAGGTGGCATTTGCGACCAATAATATCCGAAAATTGCGCCAATATCTGGTAGCCCACGGCATCAGCGTGGGCGCAATCGCGAACGATCGAAGGGGCGCAAAATATTGCGAACTTCTGGATCCTGAAGGCCACTCGATTGCCTTCATCGAAACCATGACGCCACCCCGGTTTACGCCCGCCCCCGATCAGCTGTCGACGCGTCTGCTGCACGCTGGCTTCGTCGTCCAAAATAGGGAGTTAGAGGATGCTTTCTATCAGCGCTTGCTCGGCTTTCGCATGTACTGGCACGGCGGCTTCAAAGAGGCGCAAACAGATTGGGAAGAAATCCAGGTGCCGGATGGCAACGACTGGATCGAATACATGCTCAACATTCCCTCCACCGCAGATCATAAGGAGCTTGGTATTCAAAACCATTTCTCGCTCGGGGTTAGCAGTGCCAAGGCCGCTGTCGCCCTGATCCATGCTCATGGACTTAGGAAAACTGACCAGCCAGAGATCGGCCGTGACGGAAAGTGGGCAGTCGATATCTATGACCCGGATCTCACGCGCGTCGAATTCATGGAATTCACACCCGCACAAGCGCCATGCTGCAGCCCCTACATGGCACCCCATCCGACGCCATGAGCCCGCGGCAAACCATGGCCGGAGGTCCGGAGGGGCCTTTGTTCTCCCGGCTGCGTCCGCGGCAGCGGCGTTTGCAAACCCACTGGGTGGAAATCACTGCGCGTAGCACCTGCGGCGAGTTGCACAATCTGGTGTACACCCCGGGGCTATTGGACGAACCGTCGTAAGATCGTGATCGATGTGGTCGTGATCGATGTGGCCGGTAACGTGTATTGTACGTCTTTGCCACCTCTTTGAACCGACCGCACAGCGGGACCATCCGGGTTCGCATAACCATTCTGCCCCTGAGGATGCCAAATATAACTCTGAGCGCCGAAGCTCACCTGGATCACGTTTCCTTCAAAGTAGTGATCGCCATTGTCGGCAGAATTATGAAACATGACAGTGAGCGTGTGGCTATTGAACTGGTCCTTGTTTATGAACAGCACTGAGCGCTCGCCGTCCGGCCGTTGGACCGCATACGCAGTAACCAGCACATGTCCATTGCCGTCGGTGACATCGGTTGACGCGGGGAAGACAATGTGCTGCCGGTCACCTGGCTCGACCCACTCTTGCGTGAGTAGATTGGCGCAAAAAACTGGGAGGTGTCTTGCTTTACGTTATAGCTCGCACCGACATCAAACATCCCGAATGTGCCCCAACGTCCGCGCAACCTTCATACATCGGCAGCGGTTCCCACTGTTAGTAGTACAAAGCCCGTCCCCCGGCGCTGAGGAACGAGCCCACAAAATCGGCGAGCCACAAGGCGGCATAGGGTTGCATACTCGGTTGCGGTGTCGAAGGCTAGATTGGATTCGGTAATTTCCATAGGTACATTGCGCGGCAGACCATCACGTCGCCAGGTCTCCATGATTCCTCGCACCAGTTGCGGCTCGTCGTAAAGGTTGCTCCAATCAAGGTTGCAGGGGTCGAAAGGATAGTGCTCAAAGGTCATGACGTTGATATCCTGCAAATGAGCATGGCTGCGAAGATAAGATAGAAATCGGCTGAACCAGGACACGTTGCCCTCCCGATTCGGCCAGACCTGAATATCTCTATTAACCCCTTCAAAAACAGGTCCTGCCAATGGGATGTTGGGGTCGACTTTGTGAATTGCGTCCGCCCACTGCACATAAAGCGCCGCATCATCCTCGGGAACGACAAATTGGCCGTCCGGCTCCTCGCCTAGCTCTACGTATTTGATGGCATACCACGACCTTTGAGGTAGGCGATCTGGTTGGCGGCTTTGTCCGGGTTGTCGTACAGATGGCTACCGGAATGGTCATCGGTAGTCCGCGCGTCAATCCGCTGTTGAACACCAGATCAAAGCCAGGCTGCTCTCCATCATCAGTTGCGATGTTTCTAGGTTCGTGCCAGGAGTCCACCGAGGATGGATAAGTGAGCGTCTGGCTCGCATCCGGACGATGATGTATGAAGTCCACTAAACGGCCCTGTGGAGTCAGATAGCCGAGATAACCTCATTGACGGCAAAGCCCAGGCAATTGCGCTGATCGGCGGGACCGTGGGTGTCGCAAGTATTTGAGGAGGAGGTCATCAATACGCGTAAAGACTCCACGCTAATTACGCGTTTGGAAAACTGAATCATGGTTGTGCCACCCTGACCGCCTGTGACGTTGCCGTTAGCAAATCTTACCCAATGTCCACCAGCAGGGTTGCCGATAGGGTCGTCCCCACTCCAAATTGCAGTTGATAGTCCGTGGCATAGGGATTCGCCCAAGCAATCTGCACCGCGTTGATATTCATAGCTCTGCCCAAATCGACGATGATCCATCCGGGGTGCAGCGAATTGTCTTCGCCCGTATAGGTCTGGTCCAAATATGGAATACTTTTCCCATAGGTTGTTCGATCACCGTCATCCAACATCGAATAGCCACCGCCTGTGCCGTAGTTGCTGGTCGTACCCCAATGCGGCAGGTTGTAACCAAAAGAACGCCTGATCGGCTCCGAGCTGTGAGGGTCGCCAACGAAGTAACCGCTGCCTGACGCTTCGCTCCATTGCCCTGCGGGATTCCAATGCCAGGCCTGAATGCTCAGCTCCGTGTTAAGGCGATA
>JAFATF010000419.1 GCA_019244045.1 Acidobacteriota bacterium | reverse complement strand
TTTTTTCCAACCGGCTCTGGAGATGCCAGAGAAAGAAATGGGCCAACATACACGTGAGCATGTGATGGTGCCAGCCCGGGTACTTGCGGACTTCATAGTGGTCCATGCCGAGTTCGGTTTTCGTTTCCTCAAAGCACTGTTCAATGGCCCATCGTACGCCACTGAGCCAGACGAACAAGCGTAACGGGGCACTCAGCGGGGCGTTGCTGAGATAATACCAGTACCGCGGGTGGGCACCAAGCGTCCGTTTGATGAGCAACCACACCGCCGTGGTGGGCTGTCCCTCCTTGCACAGCCTGATCCGTTTGCGGGCAAACTCATAGGTGATGGGGCCCTTGGTGCCTTCCGCCACGGTCCGGCGATACCAGAACGTCGCGGGAAGCGCATGGGCCAACGCCGCCACGGTGCTCGGCGGGGTGTCGGTCACCGCGACCCGCTTGGTGCGCTGTTTGCCTTTATAGGTAGACGTGTGCGTCGTGGTGGCCAGTGGCTGGAGCCACCCCCGCGTGTCCGCTGGCGTCGCCACGAACGCGACGGTGCCCACACACGCCTCGCAGGCGGCCCAAAAGTCCGGGCTGTGGCCGTAGAGGCAGTCTGCGACAATATACTTGAACGGCAGTATCCCCGCCTGGTGGAGCGCCTGGACCATCGCGGCCGCCAATTGGGGTTTACTCTGCCACCCCACCTCGTCTGGCAGCTTGCACTTGGTCCGCCGGACTTGGGAGGCCTCGGAGAACCACGGCTCCGGCAGGAACAGCCGTTTGTCAACGAGGGCATAGCCCTGGCGCGAGGCATAGGCGGCAAACACCCCGACTTGACAGTTCTCGACCTTCCCCAGGGAGCCGCAGTATTGGCGGGCGACACCTACGGAGTCCTGGCCTTTTTTCGCAAAGCCGGTCTCCGCGACGATCAGCACGCCATCAGGCTCGCCCATCTCGTCCTGGACCAAGCGATGATAGGTCTCCAGCATGGCCGCTTCGTCCCACAGCGCCTCACTGACGAGGCGCTGCATCGCCCGGACCTTGCCGCCCTCCACCTGCAAGGCCATCGGTTCGATCGACTTGCGTTCGAGAGCGCTGAACTGCCCCACCATATAGTGGAAAAACTGGTCCCGCGGCTCTTGCCGGGCAAAACACCCCCGAAAGGCCGTGTGGAACCCACGGAGTTCATCCATGAACGTCTCAATATCGCTCCGGGTAAGGGCAAACTGGGGCATAGCAAACGGCTCCCCTGCCGTCCGACACGCCGGTAACATCCTCTGCCTCCTAGTATTGTTATGGGTATGGAGAAAAAGATACCAGGAGAAAAGCAGAGTGTCAATTGCAAACGTCGTTGTAGGGATAAAAAGTAGAGAGTTATGGTATATTGTCTCCCAATACTCAGAGGAGGCAATATGGTTCCTTGCAAAAATTGTCAGCACACCGATACAATCAAGAATGGTTTTGTTCGTAGCAAGCAACGGTACAAATGTCATGCATGTCATTATACTTTTGTTCTAGGTGATGAGCGGCATAAACCAGAGACTGCATTGAAAAAAGCCTTAAGTGTGATCTTGTATTCTCTGGGTAAGTCTTCCTGTGGATTTCTTGCAAAGCTCTTTGGCGTTTCACGAACAACGACTTATTATTGGATTCGTGACCTTGCAGCGACCACTGAGGAACCGGTGATTGCTAACAATATGCAGGAAATTGATTTTGATGAAATGTGGCATTTTATTCAGTCAAAAAAAAGAAACTCTGGATCATCAAAGCTGTGGATCATCGTACAGGGCGAACTCGTGCCTGGGTACTCGGTGGTCGTGATGCTGCAACCTTCCAACGCTTGTATGACAAAGTAAAACATCTGAAAGATTGTCTCTTTTATACGGATAACTGGGATGCTTTTGTGCAGGTCTTACCCAAAGACCGCCATATTATTGGCAAAGCATACACCCATGCTATTGAGCGAGATAACTCCAATACGAGACACCATCTCGCGCGTATGACACGCAAGACGAAAGTCGTATCACAATCTGAAGCCATGGTTGACGCGTCTTTAAAGCTGTGGTGTGCCCTGCATGTGCCTGCAACCTTCAAAAAGTATCAGGAAATGTTTCTATCTCTCTTTAGATGAACACTCTCACGAAGCGTTCGCCACCTGCATGCGGGAGGGGCGGTCTGACGTCTTTCTCCCACCCTGGGCGTTATTCTGTCTCGCAGGCGCAGCGGCTCCGGATGCAACGTATGTCTTTTCCCACGACCTGCGCCGCGAACTGGGGTATGTGCCGATCCTGGGCTTTGAGCGGGCAGCCA
>JAFATF010000414.1 GCA_019244045.1 Acidobacteriota bacterium | reverse complement strand
AAATGGTGCATTGTCCGTATATGCTACTCTTTCTCTCGTTCTTGTTACCTATAATACAGAACCGATGACTGTATTTCTGCTATGGTGAAAACCAGAGGGTGGATAGGTCTTGATTGTCCGTTCGACTGTACAGGAAGTCTGTAGAGATATGATCACGCGTCGACTGCCACCACCCTCTGTTTTCATGGAATGAAGACATGACGAATAGAGTGCTGCACCACTCCGCGTAGTGGAGCGAGATGTCTTTTGCATATACGGATTTAGCTTCATTCACCAAGAACGCACCCGGAGCATAGAAACAGCTCTGGAGGGAGGAGGTGAAGAGTAATGAAGCACATAACAATTGACCACAACAACGCAACCTACATTGGCATGGATTGCCATCCAACAGAACACACGGCCATTGCCGTCAACCGGTTTGAGGAAGAAAAAGGACGGCTCACCTTTGCCAATAGCTGGGAGGGCATACGCATCTTCCTCACCTGGATACCAACTCTCGAAAAAGATCCGCAACAGGTCGTTATTGGCCTGGAAGGCCGTGGCGGGAAAGGCTCAGGTTTTTTGGGCTCAATCCTTGCCGTCTATGAGCACGTCTATGAGGTTAATCCCCAGTATACCAAACAGCGCCGGCAATTCGGCACGAGAGGGGGCAAGTCAGACATCCGGGATGCGAAATGCATTGCCGAGATTGTCATCAGAAAGATTTCCGAGCTTCCGAAAATTACCAAAGGGCAAATTGCAACGCGACTGCTGCTTCT
The DNA here is from genome assembly GCA_019244045.1 of Acidobacteriota bacterium. Lineage (GTDB taxonomy): Bacteria > Acidobacteriota > Terriglobia > Terriglobales > Acidobacteriaceae > Gp1-AA122. Next base: position 8,576 of record JAFATF010000414.1, on the reverse strand, counting down.
CAAAAAACTCGTGTGGTATTACGAACAGGAGACCAAATGCGCTACGCGATTGAGACTGCATCTGCGCCAGTTAACGGCTGAACTTGCAATGAGTAGTGATAAAGCAGAGCAAAAACTTATCGCTCAGATTATCCGGGAAAAGCAGAAGGAGTTGGAGAAACTTTGTCTAAAACAGAAAAGCCTTGAGGAAAAATGCCACGTGCTCCTTGCGGGGCACGAAGAGAACCACCTCAATCCCCGGCATTGCAACAGTACTGGCAGCAAAGATCAGCGCTCACTCTGATGCGATGGAACGGTTCGCAACCATTGCCAAATATCTCCAATTTGCCGGGATTGCGCCCCTTGAGAAAGCATCGGGCAAAACCAAACGGGCGGTGCAAAATCATAAAGGCAACCGCTCCCTCAACAGTGCCTTTTATATGGCGGCAGTCTGTCAGATTAGCCACAACAGTCAAGCGAGAGACTACTACCGCAAAAAGATCGCAGAGGGCAAAACGAAGAAACATGCCCTGCGCTGTGTGATGAAACGGTTGGCCATGATTGTCTACGGGATGCTGAGAAACGGCAAAGCGTATGATGCAGAGTATGGGAAAAAACAGCACGTACCTGCGTTGAAGGAGAGAAGCAATCTCAAGCAAACCGATCAGCGAGTAAACGTGCTGACCTAAGCAACGAGCAACCGAGGAGATGGGAGAAAACGGGAGGCAAACTCCGGTAGGGTATCCTGTGCCGTTCCAAACCCACCAATTAAGGCTAGGCAATGAAAACAATTGTTGATGAGAAGATGCATAAAGCCCTATAGGAAATCAAGTCTTGACATAGAGTGTCGACGCTTGCCGCCATGAGCAACGGCGCGTTATGAGCCTTCCCTCTTGCATTCCTCATAATAGTTGAGATAATACTCCTCTTCTGCCTCAACAGTATATGCAGCTCATCCGAGGCAAAATACATCTCAACCAAATTGTTGCAGATCACTTTCCAGCGTTTGCAGAAGTACATCTCAAGCAGATTACCCGTGCTGGAATTCCTCTCAACATTGATAAGATGCTCCGGTGTGGCACTGAGGAGATGGGCTATCACCACTACCGGTGTGAAACGTGCACCTATGAGCGCAAAGTTCCCCATACCTGTAAATCCCGCTTTTGCCCCCGTTGCGGGGTAGCCCAAACCGATATGTGGATTGAGCGGTATACGACGCTGTTTGCCGAGTGTGCATACCAGCATGTGATCTTTGCTCCTCCCCATGAATTTGAGGACTACTTCCGCGTGGACCGGAGACGCTACCTCAACTGCCTCTATACGGTTGTCAACCGGACGCTGACGGACTGGTATACCTTCCGCCGCTATCTTCCGGGCTTTCTCCTGGTGATGCATACCTTTGGCAGAAGCATGTCCTGGCATGTGCATATCCATGTGCTTATCACCTGCGGCGGGCTAAATGAAGCGCGGACTGGCTGGATTGGTGTTGACTTTATTCGCCACGATATACTCAAAGAGCGCTTCAGGAACAATTTTCTCACCGAGATTTCCCGCCTCTGGCAGACACAAAACCCCAGTGACATCCCTCCGGGCTGTGGCCTTTTGTTTCAGAAACGCTACCAGGAGAAAATCACCACAGCGGTGATGGGCAAGACGTGGTATGTGCATATCGGAGAGCGGTTACAGGATGCAGAGCGGGTCATCCGCTACATTGGCCGGTACACCAAGCGTCCTGCGATTGCGGAGAGCAAGATCCTCGGCTATGACGGCAAAAGCGTTACCTTCACCTACAAAGAGCACCGGATGACAAGATCCGAAGTTGAGACACTCAGTGCTCTGGAGTTTCTGGAACGGTTACTCCCCCATATTCCGGATGTGAACTTCCGGGTTGTGCGGTACGCCGGCTTTTACGCAAATAGGCTCAGGAGCAGTCTCCTGCCAATCGTCTTTGCCCTCAAAAACAGCAAACGCACGTACGCGCAGGCGAAAGAACACCTCTCCCGCCTTACCTGCTGGTGGCGAAGACGGGTTGAGGCGGTCATACACATTGATCCGCTTATCTGTGAGATTTGCCTTATTCCCCTCACCCTTTTCTCTGTGGTATATTCAGTAAGAAATCCTGATCCCTATGGCTAAGACAAGATTTGGCAACCACATCCCTGTCGATTATGATCCATACCGCTGGAGCTGTAGCCGTTGTGGGGAAGAGCGGGAATATACCCAGGGGGAGATTGACAAACTCAAGAAGCCATACCCTGATCCGCAAAACCACGACTTTGATTGCTACATTTCCTGTCCGTTTTGCCAAAAGGGAGTGATGGAGCCCCCGCAACTGGTCTTCTTTGGTGGTGCATTTGAGGAAATCGGGGAAGAATAAACCCAAAACTCACAGTTTTCTCTCATTTGAGGCTAAATTTTGAAATTCCTATACGAAAATATACGAAACTGCTTTCCATTCCCCTTGTGTATGTATTTGTACCTGGTATCGAGTACGTTCACTCATGGTCTCTGCGCTATTTTCTCTTACGGGAGTTGCAGGAGCCTCTGAAGTAGTCGGAAGAGCTGCTGAGGGCGGGGTGCCGCCGTAAGACGATGGTTTTTTTTGCCTCTCTTTGTAATCGACGCGTTCGCTTGCGTTCCTCAAGGGCCTGCCAGTCTCCGGCGCTATATAATCGTTGATACTCCGCTATGTCTTCTTTGTGGTCACGTCTATATACCTGTTGGACTTTTCGCACCTTTTCATGGGTTGCGTGGTATTTGCGCTTTTGCCGCTGGACTTCTTGCTCAGGGTTATTCCTCTGCCAGCGTCGCCAACTCTGTCTGCTCCGCTCTGCTCGCTGCTCATCCGTATAAATTCGTTTAGGCCCCCCTTTCTTTCGCGGTTGCTCCGGTGTCGTATTCTTATCGGGTGGAGGATGTGGTTGTCGTTCGCCTTTCAAAGTAGGAGAAATTATATTGTAAGTTTTCATTAAAACCTTTTAATCAATATCTTGTGTCCGCGCGCCCCCGAGTAAAACCCGGAGCAGCAAGTATTCGATGATCGTTGCGCGGCGGGAAAAGAAAGTCAAACGGGGGGATTTATTTTGTGACGGGCGAAACGCCGCGCGGGAACTTTCTTTTTACTTGTGGGAATTTACCGTAATGGAGTTTATGCGGCTTTTGCCAGAAGCTCCGGAATGCACAAGAAACACAACATATAGGCATTAACGCCAAGTCACTTTCTTCCTATGTAGTAGCCCAAATCGGCCCGGCTGTTGCCGGGCCATTTCCCACAACGGTACGATGACAAGGCCATCCTGCAATTCGCTCGTGGCATCATCGAGGACTCACATCACGACGCATCTTTCGATCAAGCTATTCGACAAAGCATTCTCAACGATATCCTGCGGGAGCCAAGACCGCCGGAACAGGACGGAGGATGGGCGATGATCGCCAGCGACAGCTTTGCCGAGTTTCTGCGCGAGCAGCTCGCTCCGCTCGGCCGCGTCACAATGCGGCCTATGTTCGGCACGACCGGTTTGTTCTGCGACGGGCTGATGTTTGGGCTGGTGACGGACAACACGCTCTACTTCCGGGTTGATGACCACAACCGGGCGACCTTCAAGGAAGCCGAGGCCTTTCCGCCCCTCAACTACAAGAAACAGGGCCGCACCATAGATCTCTCCTTTTGGCGCGCGCCGGAGCGGCTGTTCGACGAACCCGATGAGCTTGTCACGTGGGCGCGAGTAGCACTGGCGGCGGCGCGCCGGGTCGCGGTGAAGAGAGAGCGGACAGCGCCAAGGCGAACATCACGCCGCAGCCGGTACTGACAATGGCCGAGATCGTCGGCGCCTGACCCGGAGGCCTTGGGCCCAGAACTCGCACCAGCGGCGCCTGAAATGCCGCTGTCGCCGGGAAGAGCCCGACTGGCCGCGGCAATCGCCGATACCCAGATGGCACGTGAGGCCTTGGCGGCAGCGCCCCTGACTTTTCCATAAGCGATTCATGCGACTTTTCCGTAATCGCTGTTGCGCGACATTTTTTGTGCATGTCAATTTTGACATATGGACGGACACCCAATGAGCAGTCAGTTTTCCGTATCGTCCATCCGGCGAATATCCGTCAGCGACAGCAGTTTGCTTCGGTCCATATCCGCCAGCCGCGCCCGTAATTGCTCACGGGGTTGGCAAACCAGGTGGCCTCCAATGCAAGATATTGTTGGGCCGGTCCACCAGAAACCTACATCCAGAGCGCTGGCCCGTCCCTGAGCCAACCCCGTGAGCAATTACTAACATTTTAATGAAAACTTACAGAGTGGAGTAACCGAAATGCGTAAGCACACATCCCTTCCGTCCAACCGATGAACTGTTACATTCAGATCGGTACTCAGCATCTCGTGGGAGAGTAAATTTACATTGTTGTAATAAACAAGAGAGATTAGATTTCACGCACATCTCGCTCAAGAAGCAGCTGAGTTCTTTCGCGTGCCCGTGAACCGGGGAGAACGCGCGCGGTTTGCCAGTGCAGCCGCAAAAATGACTTGCCTCTGACTGGTAATGATGCGAGAAACGTATTTGTCAGCCTGCTTGGCCCATCCAGGCAGATCCGCCCTCGCGCAAGCGACGGGTGGACGAGGCGGCGGGAGCGATCCCGCCGTTTTCGTTTGTGGTGACACCTGCTCGAGAGCATCCCGCAGTGAGCCGCTGCCTCCCGGTTTCCGGCTCTGAGGGAGCTGGCATGGCCGGATCCACGCCTCCAGAAGGCTCCTTTACTGCCGCCACCGGATCCCCCGGCCACCGCTCTCTGAACGCTGATCTTGTCCGATAAAGGCGATCCCCGCGGCCTCAAGCACGGCGGTGATCCGCTCGAGTGTCGACACATGCATGCGGGGAACAGTTGCCCCTGCCTCCTCAGCCCGCCTGATGGTGCGCCAGGAGCACCCCGCCCGGTTAGCCAGTTCCTGCATGCTCCAGTTCAGCATCGCGCGCGCCGCGTGAATTTGTTCCCCCGTTGGCATAACGGGAGATTGCAATTCTGCCCGCTTCTTACGCAACAAGGCTGATCAGAAAGCGGACATTTCCTGCTATATATGGCCCGAAACCGCACATTTTTCATGTTGCATTCTGCCCGTTCACGCGATAGAAAGGAAGCGGGCTCCAGCCCGGAACCGGGAAGGCTTCACGACCAGCCACACAGAACCGGTCAGGGAGTAATAGCGCACCGGCAACACGCAACAGAGCACGCGCGCGGGTTCTCTTCCGGCCCGCGGGTGTTTTCCGCTCACGGAAATCACCAGTCTCCCCGTATCCCGTGAGCAGCTTGCCCCTTCCCGGTTTTGACCCCCCGGGAAGGGGTCTTTTTGGAGGAACCCGATGTATAGCACCAGGCAGCCAAATAGCAGGCCATATCAGCCGCAGCAAACACAGCACCCACGGCCGGTTCCAGCGACCCGTCGCCAAGAGGCTGAGGCACTCTTCACAAAGACACGACGCCCTACCCCCAAAACCGAGGAAATACGCCACCAGCTCCAGTTACCATCACTACAGCGATCGACTGCCACGAGTACGCCTGCTGCACCAGCACCGGTCGAAAAGGTGCTCACCCCTGAGCAAAAAAAGCAGCTGCGAACACTGTACCTGTATGGCATGACCGCCCGAGAGGCCGCAGACCACTTTGGTGTTTCTCTGAGAACAATCGACAACGCACTGGGATCGTTTAGCCGTAAGCGGGGGTAGGTTCCTGGCGTCGTACGTCTCCCCTCCCCGGGATAAAACGGAGTACTACTCTATACGCTCGTCAACAGTTCGGGAATGTTGGCGCTGTTTGCGCGTGCTCTCGTAAACCGTGCGGCATGGTGGGCTTCCGAGCGTGTCATAAGAAACCGGCTCGTAGGGCTCCGGTGTCTCCCCGTCTGTTTCGGTATTGTCCCCGGCAATAAAGACCGGGACACGGTCAGGCTCTGGAATTGGCTTTATGGCAATGGGCGGGAGTGCCAGACGCTCTTTCAGCTCCGGAAAGTCACGCCAATCCATGCGCACGACATTTGTGTGGATGGGCGGGAGATTGCGGTATCTGACGATAATCTTCTCGTCTTCCATTTGCATGATGTCCTGGATGGTCATCAGGGGCACTGCCTGCTCTGCTTTGCCTTCACTGGGATCAATGCCGTGCCGTTCCTGCTGCGACCGGGCAAAGCCTGACTTGCTGCCTAAGAGGTCGGCAATGTAGGCGGCAGTCTTTTTGTCATTGGGCCGGTAAAACACTGTCGTATCCATGTTATTGAGGAGGGCCTCGGCGCGGTCTTCTCCATAGATCGTGTCAAGCTGACTGAGGCTCTGGACGGCAATCCAGAGCACGATGCCCCGGCTTCTGACAGTCGCCGCGTCATCGGCAAGGGTTGGTATGGAGGTTCTGCCTGCCTCATCCGCGAGAACGAGCACCGGGCGGCATCCCTTCCCTTTGCGCTCCCGGTGTGTTTTGAGCATCCCCTTGACCAAGGATCCCATGACAAGCCGGACAAGCGGAGACAAGGTGGTCAATTGCTCCTCCGGCCATTGCAGATAGATTGTGACGGGTTTCTTACCGGCGATAATATCCTCCGCGGTGAAGTCTGAACCGGAGAGGGTTTTGACGACGGTTTCGGTGAGCAGCGGCATGAGCTTTGCTTTCAGCGTGCCAAAGGCGTGCAGTAAAAAGGTGTCGTGGAAATGTCGGCTTTTCGCCTGCGTGTAGGTGTCACCAAGAAACCGGCCGGCGAGAACTGGACTAAGGCGTTGCAGTCGCTGTGCTGTGGCAGTGGGCCCGGCAATAAGCGCCTCCCGGACATAGGGGAATTTCGGGTAGCCCTCAGCAATCGCCGCCTGAAACAGGAGGGTGTTTAACTCCGCCGCCCGGATACTGAAAATGGGGTTAGTCTCCCGGGGGTCGTGCAGCATGTCGTAGGCAATGTCAAAGAGCCCACTCTCGTCTGTCACTCCCGCGGTCGGGGCAAAGCGGTTACCCCGGCCCGTCGGGTCAAGGATGAAGACGTCACTGAAGGTTGATCGGTAGCCGGAGGTGGCATCCGCCAGGTCTCCCTTGATGTCGTTCACGATGACGGAGTGGGGGTAGGTTAAAAGCTGCGGGATTGCCAGTAACCCCTTGCCTCCACCGGTGCGGGCAACGACCAGCATATTGCCAAGCTCCGGGCGCTTGGGGGTTTTTGAAACCGCCAGGGTTTCATGGCGGGTTGTTTGGCCAATAAGCAGCCGCTCTCCGGGGTCGGTGATTGAGCCTAAGAGCGATGAGAGCTGGTCAAAGCGGGAAAAATCCGCGCCGTGCAGATCGTGCTTTGGTGAGACGAGATGCGTGAGTTTGCTTGCCTGTATTGCCAGTGTTGTCAGTAATCGCTTTAGTATAATATCCATATGCTAGTATGTTTGGGTAGTTACAACATTGCTGTCTCCAGACAGCACTTATGTTCTTTCAAGCTCCAGTCCGTTTTTTGCAAATTCCAGTGTGAGTTGTTTCTCCACTATCCCCGCCCGGCATGTCCGGCACCAATAGACATCGGGCCGGATCGCGATGACCGGATGGGGTTGCATTCCGGCTCTCGGACAGACGGGCATAGTGCTTTCGGGCACGACAATCGTCTGGGATTGCTGGACAGTGCTTTGCCGCCTGGCGGTTACCACTACACGGCCTTTGCGTAGTGATTTCTTGATGACAATGCCCTGTGTCCGGTCAAGCGTCCGCCGCTCCTTGCCTGCCTCAAAGGTTGCTTGGCGGATCATTGCCGAAAAGTCCCGGCCGAAAAGTGGCCGGTTGCAAAGCGCAATGATGTGGCAGTGCCGTTTGTCGGTATGGTCATCATGTAAGGCGGCGATAAACCGGATGGGGGTCTTAAGCCGTCGCTGCAAGGCCTCAATTGTCGCGACGGTCAGCCTCCGCATGTCCAAGTCCCGGTTCGTGTCTTCCCGGATTGGATCGGGGCTGAGAATTATGCGGATAAACTTTGTCCCCCGCCCTGCCTCATCAATCAGCCGGTACGCTTGCTCTTTCTCAAGCATCTCGCCGTTATTGGTGAACAGTTCCCGCCGTCCCCGTTTCCCCTCCAGATCTGGGCGGTGCGTGATGTAGCGGATACTGGCCTTGATGCTCCCCCTGTTTGTTGTCCACGTTTTCTGCGTTGTCCGGGTTTTGGTAACTTTGACAACTGCCAGAGCCTATTCCTCCCGTTCCCCCTCTTCGCTTGCTTTCGTATCCGCTCTGATGAGGTCGGCAATCTGCGGGGAAAGAAGGGTCAGGGCGGTATGGGCATCCTCCTCAGATTTTCGCAGTATGTCCCGCATGGTCTCGGGCGGTTCCTGGAGAAGTTTGACGAACAGCTGGAGGATGTTGATGAGTAAGGTGCGGTTTTGCGCTGCATAGAAGGCGGAGCGGTAGGAATTGTCCCGGATTGGCTTTTGCCCCTTCCGGGTCGATTTCGTGGTTGGTGCCGTCGCGAATTCGGTTGGAATTTGTTGACGTAGCCTCCGGTTGGATGAGGATATTGGATCAGGCCGCGAGGTCAATCGGGTTATCGGCGAGGTCCTGGCTGAGGGTCTGCCATCCATCGATGCGTCGCATGACGATCTGAC
>JAFATF010000383.1 GCA_019244045.1 Acidobacteriota bacterium | reverse complement strand
AAGATATTGCAGGGTGGGCAGGCGGGAGATGTGCGAATCTCGGAGGTTTACAGCTTCTTGAATAGTTAGGGAAAGTATGCTCACGGATGGGCTGAGCTTGCGATGCAAGCACCGAGAGGAACACCGAAGTATACGCAAAAACCGCTTCGGCCGAGGCTGTTTTGCAACCAGCGTTCGCGGCTTGTGGCCTAAGCTACAGTTTCGATCGCAGCAGGCTGATCACGTCGTCGGAGGTGATGACGCCCACCAAATGCTCGTTGTCGTCCACCACGGGGAGCGTCAACAGGTTGTATTTGTCGAACAATTCGGCTACTTCGTTTTCCTTGGCATGGGGCTTGCAACTTATCAGGGGCTCTTGCGCCAAACTGATCAATGCTTCGTGTCCTTCGGCCAAGACCAGTTTAGCCAGAGGCACGGTGGCCACTAATTTGCCCGCCCCATCGACGACGAAGAATGTGCTCACCGTTTCTACTCCGCCCTCGAAGTTGCGCAGGGCATCGATGGCTTCTTCTACGGTCGAATCTTGCCCAACGGCGATGTATTCGGTCGTCATTCGACCGGCTGCAGTATTCTCTTGGAAACTGAGCAGGCCGGAAACTTCCTCACGTTCCGCCGGTGCCATTTCCTCCAGAATCTTCTCCGTGTGCTCCTCGGGAAGATCCTTAAGCAGGTCGGCGGCAGCGTCGGGATCCATCTCTTCGACGATGTCGGCGGCTCGGTCTGAGTCGAGCGATTCGACGATTGCCTTCTGCAGCTTGGGTTCAACCTCTTCCAAAGCCTCGGCTGCAACCTCTTCGTCCAGAGTCTCGAATACGGCTTCCCGCTCGTCCGGCGCCAGTTCCTCGATGATATCGGCGATGTCGGCGGGATGGAGCTTCGCCAGCCGATCATGCGAAATCTTCAGCCGCACGCGCCGCGCCGGATTGGTTTCAATCAGGTCGATAAATTCCCAGGGAATGGCCTTCGGTGGAATGCGGCGCAGTAGGGCATGAAGTGCGGCGCTGGGTACGAATCCCTTCAGCAGACGGCGAACCGCGCCGCGCGGCCCGACGTCGACCGAACCCACCCTCAGGATAAGGCGGTTACCGCTTAGTTCCTCGTGCAGATCAACATCATTGACGCGCACCACTTTACGACCATTTACGTCAATAACTTGCTGGTCCAGCAGGTCGCGCTCGAGCATGAACAGGCCCTCCATGCTGCCGTCACGGGGCCAATCATCTTCCCGGGTGCCGGTCCGAATGCCCCCATTGATCGAGCGGATGGCGTGGCAAGGCAGCAGGCAATCACCCTTACGGGTCTTTACGACCAGGGTGGAAATGCGCGCTCGATCGTCCTGCGGCGTCAAAGCTACCCCGCGAACCCGTCCACAAATGGCGCCGGCCGCATCGTAAACCTTCGAGCCCAGCAGTTCCGTCAGCGCCAGCGTGTGGTCCATGGCATGCGCAGAATACTGCAACCAGGTTTCCGAATCCACCGTGTTTTCAGGGGTGAATCAACGGAACACGCTGTAGGACGCATCAACTGCTCCAAGCGAAAGATCGGGCTGCGCGCTGAGCATAGAAGGCGGGGAGGGACAGGTGGCAGCAGCCTGCCTCTGGTTCGACGCGTCCCGCACGCGCCCGCGTTGACTTTTACCCTTAGGGACAGGCAAACTACCGCATTCGTTAGCCGCGCGGCTGGTCGGTGGTGTCTGACGAACTGGGGCGTGTGCCCGATGGCGTGGGCTGGCGAATCAGTCTCCAGTTGCAGGATCGCGAAAAACCTGTTGCCATGAGCCAAAGACGGGTCTCCTTCACTCTCGATTCAACCCTGGAGACCGTGAACAACGCCGAAGCTACTGCAAGCAATATGGCTAGCGAAGCCGGGTTTGGCGAGGACGACATCATGAAAATCGCCATGGCCGTGCGCGAAGCAGCCATTAATGCCGTCCTGCACGGTAACGCCTACGATCCCCGAAAAAAAGTATGGCTCGAATTCGAACGAACCGGCAGAGACCTGGTCATTACCATTAAGGACCAGGGCAAAGGGATTGATCTCAACGCCATCCCCGATCCTTTAGCCCCGGAGAATCTGCTCAAGACATCCGGGCGCGGTATTTTTCTTATCCGCTCGTTCATGGACGAGGTGCAGATCAACCCGTCCGCGGCGGGAACCGAAATCAAACTCATCAAGCACGTCCACGGTTCGGCCGCGGGCGGCAAGGAGGTCTCGCAGTGACTATGAAGAGCAATACCCGGCAAATTGATGGTGTGACCATTGTCGACATCAGCGGTCGCATTACCCTGGGCGAAGGCAGTATCATCCTACGCGACACGGTGCGCGACCTGATCAGTAAAGGCAACAAGAAAATTTTGCTCAACCTCGGCGATGTGAACTACATCGACAGCTCCGGCATTGGGGAGCTGGTGAGCGCGTTCACGACGGTTCGCAACCAGGGTGGCGAACTCAAGCTGCTAAACTTGACCAAGAAGGTGCACGATCTACTGCAGATCACGAAGCTCTACACTGTCTTTGATGTCAAGGACGACGAGACTTCAGCAGTAAAGTCATTCACCCGATAGCCCAACCGCCAAGATCGCCTCTCGGGGCATGATGGGCTCCGAGAGGCCCGGTGAGAATGCCCGCGAACCTGTCTCTATCGTTCTTTCGATCCGATGTAATGCACACGAGGTGCGCAAATTGTGCAGAGAGTTGCATTCGCAACAGATCGAACTGCTGCTTTGAGTTCGCCAAATCCCCGCGCGCGCTTACTCCGTAAAGTTCGTGAACTAAGAGTTTTTCCTGCGCTGCCGCAGCAGCCTGGCGCTCAATCAGTAATTCTCATGGTAAATTCTTCGATCACAGAGGAAGCGAGTGATTTGTGCCGTGGCTACTTCGATTTGTGCTTGCGGCTCGGCCTCGTGGTCGCGTAGGTGCGTATCTCTTGCCGGCAAAAATTCTCGATGAGCTGTCTTAAATCATGAGAGAGCTGTTGTTGGGGTGGCTCCTTTCCTGTTGCGCGCCGCTCGTCTGGCATGAGCAAAAGCAACCGCACGACCGCTAAAAAGTTCTAGACGGGAGGCCAATGGCCAGGAGCACGGTTTAGTGCCTCTTCGAGCCCGCTGCTTTCCCTTTTTTCCCGACGGGTTTATAGTCTGAACCCGGCTCGAACAGGGGATCCGAATGGCTACCCAAACCAGAACAGAAGCCCAGGCCAAAAGCTTCGGGCAGAACATTGAGAGCGATCTCGCGCTAGAGTTCCTCCGCGTCGTAGAGAAGGCGGCGATCGCCTCCGCCCGCACTATGGGACAGGGTGCTCGCAAGCTATCCGATCAGGTTGCCACGGAAGCGATGCGGGAAACAATGGACACGGTGCCAATGCGCGGGACTATAGTGATCGGCGAGGGCGAGCGCGATGAGGCGCCTATGCTGTATATCGGCGAGAAGGTTGGGGCCAAGTTCCCCGACGGCACGGAAGTGCCGGAGGTCGATATCGCCGTCGATCCGCTCGAGGGGACCAACCTATGTGCCACCGGCACCTCCGGCGCGATCACTGTGTTGGCAGCATCGGAGCGCGGCGGATTGCTGAACGCGCCCGACTGTTACATGGAAAAGATCGTGGTCGGCCCCTCTTGCAAGGGTTGCGTCGACCTCGACGCCCCTGTGTCAGACAACCTCAAGAACATTGCCCAGCGCCTGGAGCGGGACGTCGACGACCTGGTGATCATTGTGCTCGATCGCCCGCGACATGAAAAACTGATCTCCGACATCCGTCAGGCTGGGGCCCGCATTCGCCTAATCGGGGACGGCGATCTGTCTGCCGGAATTGCCGCTGCCGTTATCGGAACCGGAGTTCATGCGGTCATGGGATCAGGGGGGGCCCCTGAAGGCGTCATTACCGCTGCAGCCATTCGCTGCCTGAACGGCTATATGCTGGGTAGGCTGGTCATCAACAAACCGGAACTCGAACAACGCATCGTCCGCATGGGCATTCAAGACAAGCATAGGATCTACACCGCCGATGAACTAGCCCCTGGCAGGCAGATGATCTTCGCCGCAACCGGCGTGACTGAGGGCGCTCTGATGCGGGGTGTACGCTTCTTTGGCGAAGGCGTTCGAACCTCCTCGGTGATCATGACGCTCAACACCGGCAAAGTCCGCTTCATTGAGAGCATTCACCTCGATAAGAAACCGGACGTCAAGGTGAGATTCGCGTGAAAGGTGGTCAGGACGCGTTGTGCCCACCGCAGAGCTGACAGGGAAATCTCCGAGATCTAGACAAGAGCATTGGATCGTGTCGAGCTCTCAAAGCTTCGGCGGTACTTAAAGTATTAGGGTACCGCCTTTCACCCAGCTCCCTCGACAGCGGCTGCCCGCATCAAGAAATCATAGCCATGTCGGCGAATAACATCCGAGCAGCCGAACGGCCGCCAGGAAAAATTCCGCAGAGGAATCGACCGACGGGAGTGGCAAGCACGTCTAAGAAATCTTGTTTCGCAACCCGTCAGTCCGTCACACCGTACTAGTGTAGGTTTTCAGAGCTGGCGGAGATTCCCGCTACTAGCGGAACTTACTTCAGATACTCCGAGTTTTTCTTTAACTCCTCTGGAACCGTTGGAAAAGGGGGAAATTCTTGAGAGTACCCCTTAAACAAAGGTGTAGTCGATTCGGATCGCTTGGTGCCGTCGTGAACCGCGATCTTGTGTAGGTGTCCTCGCGAATACCCCTCCCACAGTGATACGCCCGCATAGGCACCGTCTTTACGCAAGACATAGTAAGTCATGTCCATAAACCGCAGCTTGTTCATGTCGCTGCTATAATTGCGCGCGATACGTTTGAGAGCATCGAGTCCGGCCTCGTGGGGGGACATGCCATGACGCATGTTCTCTACGATGGTATGAGCGCCGGCGACCTTGATGTTTTCCTCCCCACTGCCTGTCGCACCTGCGGAACCCACATCCTGATCCGTATAGCAGCCGGCGCCTATGATAGGAGAATCGCCCACGCGGCCTGGCAATTTGAAGGCTAAGCCACTGGTAGTTGTGCAGCCGGAGATTTCTCCTTTTTCATTGAGCGCCGAGCAATGTATGGTTCCGGTCGGAGGAGAGAGCACGCTGTGAATCGCCTCGCGCCGAAATTCCGGCTCGATTCCGACTTCAGCGGCCATCCGCTCAAGCTTTTTCGAGAGCTCGGGCCAAAGACTCGACTGCGGCTTGCTTGCAGGAGGCTGCCATAAGGGACTGGCCGGGCCCGGTCCCCACCAGTCGCTGCTAGAATGAAATTCCTTCCACAAAAACCAGATCTTGCGGGAACGGTCGGTCAATAAGTTCTCTCGTGCAAAGCCGGCGGCGACGGCAAAGTGTTCCGCGCCTTCCCCCACCAGCATCACATGCCCGGTATGTTCCATGACAGCCTTGGCGACCAACGACACGTTCTTGATATTGCGCACCCCGCCTACCGCGCCTGCTCGCCGGGTTGGACCATGCATGCAGCAGGCATCCAGCTCGACCACACCCTCCTCGTTCGGAAGTCCTCCCAGGCCCACGCTGTCATCGTTCGGATCATCTTCGGGCCCGCGGACCACCCGCAACGCGGCATCGAGCGTGTCGCTACCATCTCGCAGCAGGTTATAAGCCTCGTCCAGGTAATTGAGACCATTATTAGCGCAGATGATGATGGGCTTTTTCCCCTGACCAGAAACAAATGCTTGATTGGTTGGGGTTGAGCCTGTCTGTCCATCCATGCTAAAGCC
>JAFATF010000220.1 GCA_019244045.1 Acidobacteriota bacterium | reverse complement strand
TCACTGCCAATGAACTTTGTCGCTTGCTCTGGCTCAAATTGGCAACCCCGGCCCCGCTCAACAGCAGTTGACTGCCAGCCGCATTCGCCGTGGCGCTGCGTTCTTTAAAAACTTCACCCCCCGCGGCTCACTCCAGGAATTCCCACGCTCGAAAATGGGATCCCCTACAGGTGCTTTCCATTCCACCTCAAAATAGCCTTACATTGGCTGGTCGGAGCCTTCAACCGTTGCTAAGTTCCGAAACGGCTGACCAGAGCCACCATATATTGACACGCAGCTTGGCACGGTGTATTAGGATCCGTTTACTTTTGCGATTGCGTTAAACAACGTGCGCGCGGGAAGTCAAGGAGTGTATGAAAATCGATCTCAGATTGCTTGCGATCACCTCCCTTCTTACTTTGTCGCCGTGTATGCGTGCCCAAGGCGGTCGGCAGCCAGTTCGATTGCAGAACCGTGACCTCGTCGTTGAAGCCAACCAAGAGGATGGCAGCTACATCATCGGGTTTATGGGCGATGGCGGTTCATCACTAAGTGCCCGCCCGGCCGCCAAGATCAATGGCAGCTGGATCTTCTCGACCCAGTACCCGAAGCATACGGCTGCATCTTCGGAGATCGCTGACAGTCTCGGCCAGAGCTCACAGATTCTGCTGACAAACAGCGGGCTCGGCGATCAGCCCGACTTGATCTGTTCTCTTCGCCTGCACAGCAACCCTTCTTATGTTGAAATGGAAGTCGATGTCCGGAACACCACCGGAAGAGATTTCAACGTGCAAAGCATTCGCATGGTCGACTCTCGCCACCCGAAAATCGCCGGAGTACACGAGCCGGCAGCGCGCGTGCTGTCCGACAGCTGGAGCGAAGACCGGCCAGCCATGCGCATTCATGATTTGAACGAGATTGGCGGGGGGATGGATCGCGCCGTAGGTAGTCAGCTAATTTACAATCGCGAGTCAAAAACTGCCTTTTTTGCCGGCGCCCTGACATCGGATAAGTGGATCACTGTCCTGCGTCTGCATGTCGATACCAAGCAGGCGCGCAGCACCGGGTACGAGATCGACTCCACCGGAACGACGGAACTTACACAGGAAAATTCTCTGGCCAACTCGCCGCCGCAAGACCGGGTTGAGCTAGCTCTGCCCTTGCGCGCAGGGGAAAGCCTTTCTTCCGAGCGCGTGATGATCAGCTTTGGTCGGGACTATCACGCTTTACTCGAGACTTACGGAAACCTGATCCGCCATTTGCACCAGGCAAGAACGACGGCGGCGACTCCCATCGGCTGGTGGAGTTGGACCGCCTACTATTTCGGGCTGAACCAGGACACCGCGCTGAGCAACGCGATTTTCTTGTCAGAGCACCTCAAGTGGAAGGGCTATGATTTTTTTCATATCGATGAAGGTTATCAGTATGCCCGCGGCGAGTACGTAACGGCCGATGCGCGCAAGTATCCGGCTGGGATGGGCAACCTGGAAAACAAGATCGAGCGCTTGGGCCTGCACCCAGGTATTTGGACTGCTCCTTTCGAGGTTTCGGAGCGCTCGTGGGTGTACCAGCATGCCAAAGACTGGCTCGTTCATAACGCCGAAGGCGAACCGATCCACGCCGGGTATGTGACAAAGGACCCGAATACGAAACAACCGCTCGACCCATTGTTCGTCCTGGATAGCACTCATCCCGAAGCCCAGCAATACCTGCGACAGACGTATATCACGCTCGCCAAAGATTGGGGCATGCACTACATTAAACTCGATTTCATGGAAGACTCTGCCATCGAAGGTTTTTACCACAAACCCAATACCACTGCGCTCGAAGCGCAACGCATGGGGTTGCAAGTGATTCGCGAAGCTGTGGGCAATGATGTTCTTCTCGATAAAGATGGCAGTCCCATGCTGAATCCCGTGGGCCTGGTGGACTGCGGACGCATTTCCCTGGACACAGGACACACCTTCGCAGCCAGTCGAGACGCTGCCACCGGAATTGCCGCCCGTTATTACATGAACCGGAACTTCTTTGTTAGCGATCCCGATGCCTTCACCGTGTCGCGACAGACGGTGGTTGATGAGCAATGGCACGGCGGTAACCGCCCTTTGAGCTTCGATGAAGCCAAGGTCTCGATTGCACTCGCGGCTGTTTCCGGCGGCATGTACGAAATCGGCGATGATCTGCCTACGCTGTTTCTAGACCGCGACCGTATGGCCCTGGTGGAGAACGATGATCTTCTCAACATGGCAAGGTTGGGCCGTGCCTCCAAACCTTTGGATCTCATGACGTATCTGCCAGAAGATGAACTGCCCAGCATCTATGTCTTACAAGAGAGCAAACGCCAGTCTATGGTGACACTTTTCAACTGGACGGAAAGCGCCCGCCGCCATCGTATCGCACTCAACGATTTGGGCGCAGACATCTCGGCGGGGAGAAACCAGGTGCTCGACGTGTTAGAGGGTGGAGCACCAGTGGCCGAAAATACTGCAACACTAGACTTGCAGTTGCCGCCACACTCGGTACGCATGCTGAAGATCGTCAATACAGCTGTTCGAGCGGCGGCTCCTACCATCACGGTGCACACGCTGGAGCACGCGGAAGTGGGAACTCCTGTGGAGTTTTCGGCCCTAGTCGACGACCAGGGAGTTCCGGCTGTCACCTATACCTGGGACTTTGGCGACGGTACAACTGCGCGAGGCGCGTCGGTGAGCCACACGTTTACTCACGACGGCAGCTTCTCGGTTCACCTCCGGGGGGACGGAATCGAAGGCCTAGCTTTCGAGAAGAAGCTGTCTGTTGCGGTGTCAGGGCGAATCGGCACTCGTTTCCATCCCGACGAATTCCAGCGGCATGCTCCGGAACGTTAGGGGGACTTCGCTCCTATGAACCCGCCGAATCTCGCGGGTGTTTTGTAGGGCCTGGGGTCATCGGTCTCATGCTGGAGTCGACTGCCGTCCAAGGGGCCGGGCTGAACAACAATCTGCCGCCATGGCGAACGGTATCCTCAGATATTCAGAGAAATCACTGATTCCTGTGTTGCGCCCGCGGGAAACATCGTTCGTCCTCAGGTGAGATCATCGCTCGATCGCATAGCTAGGTCGCGCTCTGCCTTTTAAGATTCTGTCCAGGCATTTCGCGATTGCATGCAACATCTGTGACCAGCCACCAGTCCCCGCACTTTTGGTGCCATGACGAGCAATGCACAAGGTCGCAGGTGGTGTTTGCGGCACACGTAACCATACAGCTCCTTCGCCTGAAGGTTTTGCCCGGGTCTTTCGCAGAAGGACTGGGCGATAAACACCCCAGCCAGGTGCCCGGCCATTTTCCCGAAGAGCACATGCTCAAGAAATCTAGCCGGCACGCAATAGCGGGCGTCAGCCACGTTTGACCGACAGACGATTCCATTTTATATACCGAAAACCAGTCGGTGGGTTGCATTCTGCCGAACCTTGCGGGAGGTATTCACATGAGGAAGCGACCAGCCATATCGCCCCAGGCCGTCGCAGACTATTGGCAGCTGTTCGTCAATCGTCGAGCATACACCCTGCAATCCAAGCACCCGCACACGCAAACCGGACGTCATTATTATTTTCGCCCCAACGATAGACGAACCGGCATGCCGAGGGAATTGAATGAGGGCACGATTCGGCGGCATCTACGGGGAGAAATCACAATCGGCCTGTACGCAATGAACCCTGAGAATCAATGCTGCAAGTGGGCAGCCATCGATGCCGACTACAAGAACGCAATACATGATCTTCTAAAACTTCGGTATCGCTTAAGTCAGGACGGAGTTCAGGCGGCGCTCGAAAAGAGCAGACGAGGTGGCCATTTGTGGATCTTTCTGGAAAAGCCACTTCCGGCAAAGCACTGCCGCACCTACATTCACAATCTTGCATTCAGCGCGGCGGTGCCTCTGAAAGAATCTGCTGGAACGGAAGGGATCGAAATATTCCCCAAACACGACCGCGTCGAACTGGGACGATTTGGCAGTGCCATGCGAGGTCCGCTTGGCATACACCGAGCCGGCGGTCGCCGATTCTGGTTTTATGGCGCCGATCATACAGTTGCTGCACAGGTCGCATACTTGGCTGGTTTGCGCAAGCTTAAGCAGCAGGAACTACGAACATTAATTGCGGGCCAGCCGGGTACGAAGACCCACAACTCGCGCACTGGTATTACGATGTTTGCTTCCGGATTTCGAACTATCCAAGGAAAGGCAGTCTTCCGAATATTGGAGCACATAGGACCTGTTCGGAAGGTTGGCCGCAACTATATTACTCGATGTCCCTCCTGCGCCAAAGCTGGCCACGATCGCAGTGGGGATAATCTTGCGATCTTGATCGCAGATCCAAGATTTTATTGTTGCTGGGCGGGCTGCAATAAAGAGGCTATTCGATCAGCTCTCGGTTATCCAATCCCGAGGCCGGAAGGTCGGTTTCCAGAGATCTTCTGAAGAATGTTTGCCGCTTGGCACCTTTGCGATTTCTAGCATCCAGCGTGCTTGAGCTGTGTCTTTGGGTTTCAGCAATCCAGGCTACCTGCCTTTTCATGGAATGGAGAAGCCGCGGATGAGGATCGATTGGGTGCTTTGGAATTTCGGCTCGGCAACCTTAATCTCTGGAGTCTGCTCCACGGCCGGAAGGGACAACTTCTGCTCTT
>JAFATF010000099.1 GCA_019244045.1 Acidobacteriota bacterium | reverse complement strand
ATCCGACAACGTAACTCTGTGTAGTCTGGTCGTAGCTAGCGAGGGTCATCTTTGCTGCGTGCCTTGAAGGGTGGGCTGGACACTATTTTGTGTGTACAGGTCGGCGATTTCACGTCGCAACTGTATGAGTTGCCGGAGTTCTTCGAGCGTCGGTACACCTCCTTGAGTGCCGTCGCTCTTTGGGCCAATCACTCCTGGAAGGCGACCCGGACCAGGATGTTCAGAAACTGGTTTCTCGAGGACGACATAAAATCGCGTGTTGCCGGGCACAGTCACTACGGGAGTGTCCGCAAAAGCTAGGCCATTCAGCTCCTCCTGACCTGCGGAAGCAATATTGTCAGCCAGGCGTTCTCTCATCAGCACATTTGTGGATAACAACCCCGCAGAGCCCGAAGCCTGCGGTCCGACCAGGTAAGATGCTATCGTGCCGAGACCTGTCAGTGACCGAACCAGGAATCTTGTGCCTGTCTTTTTTCCGGACACATAGCCCTTGAGCGGCCTGAAACGGAGGTCCATGGCTAATGCATCCAGCTTCTCCCAAGTACCGTCGAGCATTTCAACACGGCTGAACTGAATTGCTACATCACCAGATGGACTTGCGTGCGTCAATCGGCCCAACACCTTCGCTCCGGCCGGGATAACAATTTGCCCATCGCGTTCATAGTTGTACTCGACAACAGCTACAACCGGGGGCGCCACCGCCGAACTTACTGGAGCTTGCAATCGTGCTAACAATCGGGTTCCTGCCGGAAGTGTTAGTGTCTCGTCCTCCGCTTCCGGGATGAATTGCCTTGCCGTTTTGCCTTCCGTCGTGGAGATGACAAATACCAAGGAAGGTTTCTTCAGATCGCCTTGCTCCGCCGAGGATGGCAATGGAGACGGGGGTGGCCCCGCCTGTGTGCTGGTACTTGTTCTCGCTAGTGGATCAGAGAAGTCAACCTGGCCTAAGGCGTATGCCCGAGTTTCTGAAAAGTTTTTCGTGGCGGGTGATGGCTTGGTATAGTGTCCTGTTCGCGATGTCCGACTGATATCCTCGGCTGTCACCTGGCCCTGCGTGGTTGGATGATTCGCTCGAACTTCAGCGCTCAGCATGGGCGCAAGAGCCGCGGGATTATTCGTGTATTGTCCTGGAGTGATCTTTTGTCCCAGGCTGGGCTGTCTATGAGGGTTTTCGCCGAGTAGGTGCGTAGCCTTGGTTGGACTTGAGAAAAGGACGAAAAAGAAGAGCAACAGGACGATAACCACGGCAAGAAGAGTAACCAGGGTCTTCGTCCTGTCTCGGCGGAGTTCCTGCCGAGTTTCCCGCAGTTTGTGTTGTTTGCTGGCCCGATCAAAGGCCATACGAAAGCTTTTCCGCCAGCTAGCATGGGTTGTTTTCGCTCCTGCCTCCGGGCTGGTGTTCCAATTTTCATTGTCGATTGACTCTTGATCTTGCTTTGCCGCCTCTTGCGAACCGCTCGACGATAGTTCATTGTTCATGGTTCGATTCCTCCATGTTAAAACTGACGCCAAAACCAATTGGCACCAGAGCTGGCTTGTCCACTGCACCGGAGTCAGCCATTTGCAGGAACAGCGTTTCACTAGATCGCTTGTAAGGTGGGCGCTCGAACTCGACGACGCCGTCCGCGCGCTCTCCTGGTCCAATTCGGCGCCGACTCAAGCGAAAATCAATGACGGCTAGCTGTTCGGCAGTCGACCAATGCTCGTGTTTGATGAGCCATCCCGTTTTCTCCTTGCCGCCAAGTTGTACCTGCGGCGTCATCAGCAGGATTGGCCTTCTACTGCTATCGACTACCGAAAACAACACCACTACTTGCTGACCTCCGTCGATCACTTCGCTGATTCCTGCCCGCAGGCGATCACGTTTGGGTTCGTCAGTCTGACTCTGCTGGCCGTAAAGGATGGGCATGCGGGCTCGCTTCTGCCGTTCCAGCAACGCGTCCAGGCTTTTCGGGTCAGGCTGATTCGGCTGCGAAGAGAAATCACCGTGATCAAACCTAGCTGTCGGCACCGCATGCGACGGTGGCAATTCCCTGGTTTGCGGTACCAGGGCAGATGGCAGAGGCTCGGGCTCGATGAAAAAACCAGTCCTCGGCAGATAGCGAAAGAGGAAATCGACCTTGGAAGAGTTCGCCTGCTGTCCATGGTTCACCAAAAGAAAGGCGAATTGTCGCCCGCCGGTGGTGGAGATTAGCAGATTACTGCGTGCGCTCTTCTCATCAAGAGATTTCACAAACACCAGCTCTGGCTCGTGCTCCGAATGCTCGACCTGAAACAATGACGGATCGCCAATCACAACCGCGGTAACCGGTTCGGGGGCGCGAATGGTCGTCACAAAGTGCGGGGTGAGATCGATGGTTGCGATCCTCTCATCGGCAATAACGTTGGAGCGGACTCGGGGCTCAATCGTGATCTGCTGTGCGTGCACTTCCACCAGCACGATGAACACGAGAAAAAGGGACGGATGGCAACCCCTCATTTCCAATCACCTCAACTTTTCTCTCGCAACACGATAAATGACGCCGCATTGTAAGCAACCGCCTGGAGCGATATCGGCGCGCCACTCGTGTGACGTACGTGTAGACCTCCGGAGACGAATAGGCAAGCCGCCGTAAACGGATGGGACCTTCTCCCACGTAGTATGCCGCGGTGACCAGGCGAAGATCGTCGTCAAAGGCTCGTCTCAGCCAGCCCAGGTACGCCACTCCACCGCGAATGTTTTCCTCGATGCGAAACCGGTTGTGCACTCCAAAACGGACTGCTGTTTGGGGCATCAACTGCATGATTCCGGCCGCACCCTTGCTTGACAATGCAAAGGGATTCCAACCGGACTCTTCGTCGATAATGGCCTGCACCAGCTCAAGGGGTACACGATATGCGGCAGCGTAGTACTCTACCCATCGCATTGATGTCGTATGCAGCTGGATCACATTTATGCTCTGCCCACTGGCAGTGCCCAACAAAAGCAGGAAACAAATCCACTTCATGGCACGATCCCGTCATTGGCGACCGCTTGGGTTGTCTGCAGCTCATCACGGTAGCGTTTCGAGTCGGCCACTAAGCCTTCAAACCCGGAACGCAGAAGCAAACGCTTTCGGTCCGTGTCGGTCTTGGCCAGCAGGGGCAGCAACAGATCGCGCTGCTCGTGCGATATCTCCTCGGTGTCAAGAAGCTCAAGGGCTTGAGCCAGATCCAGCATTTCCGCTATTGATGGCGCTTTTTCCATGTTCCATCCCCGCAAAGCGCGTGCTAGGCCTGCAAGCTGGGCGGTGCGTTGAACACTATTGCCATGGCTCTGAACCGTCAGTATCTCCCGCTCCTGCTCTATGCTCGGATATTCAAAGCGCAGGTAAAAACACCGACGGCGCAGGGGATCGCCCAGACGTCTCTCTTCATTCGAGGTCAAGACGACTAAGGGTTTTTGTATAGCCGACACGGTACCCAGCTTGGGGACAGTGACTCGCCAGACACTAAGAGCCTCGAGAAGAAAGGCTTCAATTCCGTAATCGACCTTGTCGAGCTCATCTACCAGCAGTACACAGGCGCGCGCTGAACACTGCAGAGCGCGCAGGAGTGGCCCTTGGGCGAAAAAATCCAGCGTATGCAGGCGATCGCGGATTTCACTCCACTCACCTCCGAGTTGCCTGCGCTGCGTCTGCAAAAACAGGCGCTGCAAAGCCTCGTCGAATCGGCCAATAATTTTTTCCTCCGTAATACCCGGGTAACATTGCACACGCTCGACAACTGTTTGACTGGCGGCAGCAAGCGCATATGCCAGCTCAGTTTTGCCACATCCAGGTGGTCCCTCTATTAAAAGGGGCTTGTGCATGCGTGAAGCCAAGAATAGGACTTGAAGCGTCACCGGATCGACCACGTACTTTACAGACCGAAGCCTTTGCGCAAGTTCTTGAGCAGACGAGAACATGCTGTTTGATCTCTCGCAGGTGAACAATACACCTCGAACCGCGAGAGCGCATTTTCAAGACCTACTTGTAAACGACAAAAAATACATCGTCGCTGGGTTGCAGGAGCCTTTGTCGCCGAGCCAAGAAAATACTTTTTTTGACTCCATTTTTCGGATTGCCTTGACGGCAAAGATGTTGGGGGCACCCGCGTGAGCACGGGTGTTCTCAAATCAGGTTTCGGTGGATCTTGGGAAAAGCAAAGTTCACCGATGTCACATCGACTGCCAAAGGTTGTTTTCCGCTTCTGGGCAGCAATAGCGATTGAACCGCCCCAAGGGCGATAAAGGTTTTGCATGCGTTCTTCGATCTGTTTTCAGTTTGTCTGGCATCCGCCATGCCTATTGCGTCGCGGCAGCAAAGCCCAGGCGAGTACCGCCCGCGTTATTTCACCGATTCCATGATTGCTGGAAGGGGAATGGGCGCAGGCCGTATACCTAGGCAACACGCAATAAATGAGAACCTGCAGTGAGTTGTTTGCGAAGTAGGCGTCTGTACGAAGGGCAACTTGACTGGCGAGAGTCGTTCATCACCATCGAACCGCGAGGGTGACGGAGAGCGGATTTTTGGGTGCCAATCGCAGAATGCCTGAATCTTGACCAATTGTGGTAGCGGCGTTGATGCTACGGGAGTTGTTGGCCGTGTCAGTAGATCGAGATTGCTTGTTTTGACTACATCACAGAGTGCCATTACAACTGCCGGATGCCATCCGATCACGGACCTTGCGATTTTTTGCTTAACGAATTAGGCCGGAGACAACTGTCCAACGGAGGTTGGAGCAACGGCACGGAGTGCCAGCAGGCTGCACTGGAACCCTCCTGTCTAGCAGCTCTCGCACTCAGGAACCGGGCAGATGCGTGGCGCAGGGTTCGGAACTTCCTATTAAGGACGCAGAATTCTGACGGCAGCTGGCCCGCCTTCGATGGTGATGATCGAGAGGGTTCGTGGACGACAAGCCTTGCCCTGATCACGTTGTACGATTGCAGCTTCACGGCTTGCCGGAGAGGCTTTCGCTGGCTATTAAAATTTGCGGGAAGGGAATCAAATTACTTTTGGAGATGGAAGTTCCTCACTGCAGATCGGCAGGTTCGCTTTGATCCAGCCAAATACGGTTGGCCGTGGTTCCCGGATACAGTGAGCTGGGTTGTCCCGACTAGCTTCGCAATTCTGGCTCTCAGTCATCTTCCTATTAGCTGGGGTTATCTTGGGGCCGTTGCGGATCGTGTAAAGCTTGGCACCCAAATGCTGATTGACCGTGCTTGCCCAGGCGGTGGGTGGAATGCTGGTAATGGCATCGTCTATGGCACGCCACTCCGTCCACACGTGGACGATACCGCAGTTACACTCCTTGCCTTACGCCAAAGAAAACAGGATCCCATCGTTGAAAGTGGATTGCTTTGGCTGGAGAGAACAATTCCGGACGTGAGCAGTCCCTGGAGCGTTGCTTGGGCCACCCTGGCGCTCGCCGCGTACGATAAGTCTGTGGAGGCTGTTCTAAGTTGGCTGGGTTCAGCCCCTGACCGATGTGTATTCGAGCATACGGGCACACTGGCCATGGTGTGTCTTGCCTTCGACTACTCGAATACATTATCGGCTCTTCGTGGAAAATATGAACATTACCCGTCGTAGTCTTCTTGCCGCAAGTGCCGGGGTTGCGGCCGGTGCGTCCGTGTCTGTTTCTTCTCTCCTACCTAAGTATCAGTTCGACCGGCGGCCAGAACGATCGCGTGTGGTCATTCTTCGGGTCGATCATTATGCTCAACATCTCGAAGACCTGCTCGACAGGGGCCTACGAGTGCTGTCGAGTGAGGTAGCTGGGCAAACCGTACTTCTCAAGCCCAATCTCGTGGATTACCTGCCGAACGATGCAGTTAATACCCATCCATCGCTGATCCTTGCGGCGGCCGCATGCTTCCGGCGCCGGGGAGCGAAATCTGTCGCGGTTGCGGACG
This sequence comes from Acidobacteriota bacterium, assembly GCA_019244045.1. Lineage (GTDB taxonomy): Bacteria > Acidobacteriota > Terriglobia > Terriglobales > Acidobacteriaceae > Gp1-AA122. The sequence goes on along the minus strand of JAFATF010000099.1, from coordinate 6,109 downwards.
GACCCGGTCATCAGCGTGATACTCAACTGGTTCTCCGCGAAAGCGGGTATGAGGAGTGCCTGCGCAGTGAGAAGATACGCTTCGTTGATTTAAACCGGGACCAGTTGGTGCGGAGGCGGGTGCAGGCAGGCTATACAGCACTAAAATACCTGTGGCTTCCACGCACGATCCTAGAAGCTGATTTCCTGGTCTCCATGCCAAAAATAAAGGTCCACCACTGGTCTGGGGTTACGCTGAGCATGAAGAACATGTTCGGCGTAGTGCCAGGGGCGAGATATGGGTGGCCCAAGAACATCCTTCATTGGATGGGGATTCAGGAAAGCATCCTCGACGTTTGCGCAACTGTTCCTGTCCATTGTGTGATTGCCGATGGTGTTATCGCGATGGAAGGCAATGGCCCACTCAACGGCGCTGCAAGGCATATGGGCAGTATCGTGCTTTCCAATGATCCAGTTGCTGCGGACGCCACTTGTGCTCGACTTATGGGGTTCGAACCAAATCGTATCCCTCACATTCGCGAAGCTTCACGATTTCTTGGTAATTCCTGCCTGTCATGCATCGAGCAGGTTGGCGAAACGCTTTCCCGGCCTGCCGTTCCGTACCAAGTCGTAGCGGACTGGGAGTACCTGCGTAGTGCTGAACATCACTTACGGAGGCAATAAAGATGAAGAGGGTGGGCGTGTACCACCGCAAAGCCGGCTTGCCGAATTGCGTGGGACTGTGGTCGCTCTTCGGCTGGCGCCATTTGCGGTGCCTCAACTCCGACGCCGAGACAATAGCCTGGTGGCCGAACCGGAGCCAGAACTCAACAAGCCAGCTCCTCCTTTAAACAGGCTGTATTCGCGTCCGTTGCCACTTTGTCGGCTGACGCACGCAAAGCCATCCGAGGATGTAGCAATTCAGTTCAGCCGTGTTGAGATGCGCCACGGCACTTGGGAGAAGCTGGATGCCTTAGCTCTGGATCTTCGTTTCACGCTGCTGGGAATCTCTGCCTCTCGTCTTCCGACCCATGGCGCTTGAATCATGGCCGCAGAGGAACTCGTGAACCGCGTCGTTCGCATGGTGCGGCAACAACGGCCTCTGCACGTCTCCCTGGTTGGAGGGAGCCGCGGACGCGATCCGATGATTGACAGACCCAGGTACCTGGGAAACTATTTCGATTTTGAACTGTATAGCTGGACGTCCTCGACATTTGGGCGGCCTTTACAGCGGGCGAAAATGAGCACACTCCAGAACTGTTGACCCGTTTAGGAGTTTCAAGTGGGGCTGGTAGCGTAAAAATTACGACTTCAAGGCCGCTACCCGAACTGCTTATGAACAAAGCATTGCACGGCACGATTCACGACCCAGGTGAATGCATGTTCCCAGGATGGTTCCTGGATTGCTTGGCCCACAGGCCTTACGGCTTATTGACATCTGTCCTTTTCTTGAAGGAGAATTCTCGAATCGCATTGTGGGTGACCATTTGTTCACCTACTAAGGCTGATTCCGCTTACCCCAATGTGTATTCATGCTTAACTATTGACCTGGAACGTCCTTTCACGATCTTTGGCAATTAAGGTTAATCACAGCTAAACACCACACGCGTCCCGCGCAAGGGTGGACCGTGCCTGTCAACTGCTGGCGATGAAAGTGGCTAGCGTGCCACGAATGCAAAGTTAACCTAATCAAAGAGGCTCGGGTAACGCCAGCTGCCACAGCCGCCGGGTCGTAATTGGTACGGCCCGGACGGTAATTAGGATAGACGAAGCAGCACATGGCGATTTTCGAGGAGACAATGAACGAGACGTTACTTACCGAACCTGACCGCTGGGAAGAGCGGTGGTATCGAACCTGGTAGGTGGAAAATGAAGCAGAGTGAAGTCTTGCGCATAGTTGGTGATGTTCATTTCGATTCCCCGGAAGCCGACAAGGCTTCGCAGGACTCGGCGCTGGAAACCGAAACGCGAACGAGTGGCCTAGAGATCTGGCGAGCCATTCTCACCGCTTCTCGGCAGGTGCCCGAGTCGCTGCAGCATTATTTTGTGGTCCAGGTCTTAGCACGCATTCTCGATGATCATGAAGTTTCGATTGGAAGCTTACATAAGGCTCTGCGACAAGCCTTTGATGGCGTCAAACGAGTCGAGGACGCTAGGCTGGATCAGCGGCGCGCTGCATAAAGAGTAATTTCCAGCGCAACTTGTCACGCGCGACCCCTGAAGTTGCGGTTGCGGTCCTAAGCTTTGACTGCATTTTCTCCCTGTCTTGATCGTACGGCGAGCGGTGCTGCCGCCGTTCAGTTCCTCCCGTAAAACACTGCCTTTGCTGCCGTTTATTCTCTAACACCAGTACGGGGCTGGCGGTCGGGATTTGTGTACCAGAGGTTCAATCCGTTCGCGCGAATATTTCCGGCGAACTTGGGGCATGCTCGCTCGAGGGGGTCAGCGTGCACATGGCGTCATAGCGTTTATCGCGCCAGTACACGGCTACACTTATCCATTTACGACTACAATCCGCGCCGGTCTGACACATTAGACTGGGTGCAGAGTGTAAGCAGCCTTGCGTGCTTACGGGCAAGCGTCTGTCGGATTGGCATCGCAGGTGTGATATCCATGGCGACGATATCGCGATCGACAGCTAACCAGGCGCGGTGCAAGTCATCGCCATCGCGACTTACGGCTCCAGTATCAGTTTGTCGGCTGCACTCTTTTCCACTGCAGCGCGCGAGTAGGCGAGCGGAAAGTATTGCCAATCCTGCCAAAGCCGCAACAGATCAGAATAATGTGCGCTAGCCGGCTGGCCGCTTTGCCCGGGAGTGTTGATGGCTAACGAGCGGTCCCAGTCAGCAACATCGATGATTTGACGATAGCTTGCGCCTTCCACCTGTTCGAAGGAGTCGCCTGTCCATCCGGTTGCGCCTACTGTTTGTCCGTCGCCTGAACGTGGCAGAGGTCCTAAATCAGTAAGCGGGGCTGCGCCCGGAAACTCGTCGAGCGCATGCCGAAATTTTATATTGTGCAGATGTCCCCAGGACCATTTGCTCCGGTCAGGGCCTTCCAATTGGCTCAGCCTTTCGGCTGCAGCTGCTACGGAATCCCGCAGCAACTGGTCACGCTCTGGTTGTGATTGTGCAACAACGATGCTGGCAGAAGAATGCGAAAGATAGCCGAACAGTTGATCGGGTTCCCAATGTGACTGTTGTAAAATACCCCAAAGGCGCTGAGGTGCCGCCCGATGCATCATCCTAGCCTCCAGCTCCGGTAATAACATCTCGTACAGCGCGCCAGCGCCCGAATTCTCGCTGAGCACTCCATCCCAGTTGAGCAGCAATTGTTCAACCGCAGTGGGCTCGTGTCCCACAGCTTCTCGCAGCAAGGAAACCAATTCTTGTCCAGCGAGGGAGAATGAGTCACTCTGAAGCTTTTTGTAATCTTCCGTTGTGAGCTTGTGGCCATTGGCAACGGCAAATTCGAGGAACTGCGTGATTCGATTTACGCGATACGGCGCTTGCCACTCGTAGCCGATCTTGTAGGAATAGCTTTCTGGGATCATCTTGTTATTGGCGGTTGCGATAAACCCTTTTTGGGGGTTGTAAGAATGGGGCAACTGGTCGAATGGAATGAACCCGGCCCATTCGTAACCCCCGGTACCTGGAACCGGAAGCATGCCGGTCCAATGCCGCACAGGTGACAGACCGACGGAGTACTCCCCTATGTTGCCCGTTGTATCGCCATAAACAAGGTTTTCCGAAGGTACTTTCCAGCGGGCCGCAGCTTCACAAAAATCTTGCCAGTTTCTTGCACGGTCGATAGATAGTGAGGCAAGGTAACCAGCCGTCCCGGGTTCAGCACCCACCCAGCGGAGCGCCAGGGCGCGCGTTTTATCCTGCCAGAGCACTGGCCCATGGCGGCTGAATTTGAGATCCACGACTACGTCCGGACCTCCACGGACCTTGAATTCCTCTCGTCGAACCTGCATGCGCTCCCATCCATGGTCGGTCGCATATTCCAATGTATCTCTGGGATTAAGTTTTTCAACGTAAAGGTCCTGCTGATCTGCGCCAAAAATGGTGAAGCCCCAGCTAATGTGCTGGTTGTGCCCTAAAGCCACGCCTGGCAAGGCAGGTTCCCCGGCTCCAATGACATCCCATCCCGGAGCAACTAAGTGGATCATGTAACGCAACGAAGGGATAGCGAGCACCCGATGCGGGTCATTGGCCAGCAGCGGTGCGCCGGTAGCAGTTAAGCGGCCCGACACCGCCCAATTGTTGCTGCCTTCGAGATAATAGGGGAGAAATTCGATTCTGCTATCGCTGCCCACCAGGTTGCGCAACAACCCGGGCGCAAGGCCCGACAGATCTATTCCAGGCGCCGGATCCAAATTAACTCGAGGATCCATGCTCACCAGCTGTGTAGCCTTTTCTGCACCGAGCACGGACACCAGTTCGGCGTCCCGCAACTCACTGAAGGCGTTGCGAGTCATAGAAAAAGCCGCCATGCGGTTGAGGCAATCTTCTGGTTTCCAAGGTTCAGGTCTGAAGCCTGCCCACCGGAACTCAACCGGCAAAGCGAGGCCGCTTGCCTGCGACCGACTTTCAATGAAGCGATTGATGCCGTCGGTGAAAGCTTCGAGTATTTCTCTGCTATCCGAGGCATAGCTCCTGTACTCGACATCCATGTTGCCGTGGTAGCTAAGTAGGCGAGCGTTAATGTCACGGAACAGTGCTGAGGGTCCCAGAATTTCGGCCAGCCTTCCTTGCCCCGAGCGCCTCCACAGCTCCATTTGGAACAAGCGGTCTTGCGCAGCGACGAATCCTTGGGCAAAAAACAAATCGTGCTGATTCTGCGCATAAAGATGAGCTACACCCCAGCGGTCTCGCATCACGGTGACGGGGCGTTGCAGCCCTGGAACCCGAATAGTGCCATGAACTTTAACCAACGTCGCCTTTGCCTGCCTGGCGAGTTCGTCCGCCAGGTTCTCAGCTGCGACTCCGTCACCTACTAGAAAGAAGCGCGGAATAAAGCAGAGGAGAATGCACACAGCCGAAGATGCAGAATGCCGCTTCATTATTAACTTGCTCAGACGCGCTCGCTTGGCCGACGATGACTGGCCGCAGCGCCCGAAAAGCTCGGAACTGCGATTTACTATTTCCCGTTTGCCTGTTTCACATTCTTGGCGATTTGTTCCCAGGGTCCCAAATCACCCAGCAGGTTTCGACTTCGTGTAGCTAATCAGCTTATCCAAGGCCACGATGTGTGAACGGTATCCGGTAATGTGCGGGTGCAGAGTCAAAATGTGGGAGTCCGGTCTAGATAAACTCAAACATGTGTATAAATCTTGAGCACCTCGTCAGGCGACTGGCAGCGCCCCTCAGCATGCGGCTCATAGTAGACAGTCATCTAAAATCCAGGTGATAGGGCCTGTAAGTTTCCCGTGCAATCTTCGTAAGGCTCATCCATGGCCCTCAGACTGGTGTCGCAGGGATGGCGCGTGCACCACAGGCACAGCATCGCCCACCATGGCACAGCCCCTCGCGCACCCAGTCATGAACGCCAATGTCATGGCGGCCAGCCATGGGGGTCAGCCGTAGCTTCCGCTCCTGCAGGCGCGTGGCCGCGGGTAAACTGAGGTGGTCCTCACGAAGACTGCCATCCCTCCGGAAACGTAAACTTTCCCGACTGCCCCATGGGTACTATGTCCAAGCGGCTTGCGCCCGTAGCCAGAAATACACGAGACAATGAGCGCACGAAAGGATCAGACCATGCCCGTCTTCCAAGTAACCGATCAGCCGGTCTGCTAACTGCGGAAACAAATGCCAGACGTTGAAGTTGTGAGAAGCCGCCATCGCTCCGATCGTCCGGCGCACGCCTTCAATCCCCTACATCGGCCAAGTGCTATTTCGCCTCATGTTCAAGAGCGATGCATCTGGACAGGCGCGCGCCGCCAAGCGGACATCGCCCTACTTCTTCAGCTCGACTTGAATTGCTTCAAAAGCTTCTCCGAGGTTTACGGGGTCATGCACAAATGCATCCATATGCACCACCTGACCCGCCTTGGCCTCGAACTCTTCGCGGTGGCCATCGGGATAGGAAAATCGAGCTTTGCAGTCGTTCAAGAACACGGTGATCGA